>JBEELK010000354.1:0-30747 GCA_041168165.1 Planctomycetota bacterium
CGCTGGCCGTTGCGATCGGCGCGTGCGCGGCTGCCGGGCTGGGCGAGATTGCCTACCGGATCACGCGCGCGTCGGGGCTCGGGCCCACGACCAATTCGAGCTACGTGCAGTTCGACGAGGAACTCGGTTGGTCCTACCGACCCAACGTGCGGGCGCGTCATCAGACGGCCGAGTTCGACGTCGCGATCGATATCCACAGTCGCGGGTTCCGCGGCCCCGAGTGGCCCGAGGACTCGGAACGTCCCCGCATCCTCGTGCTCGGCGACTCGTATGCGTTTGGTTGGGGCGTGGAGTTCGAGCAGAGCTTCTCAGGACTGCTGCAAACGGCTCATCCTGAGTGGGATGTTCGCAATGCCGCGGTCGCTGGCTACGGCGCGGACCAACAACTGCTCGTGCTGCGTCGGCTGAAGGCGTCGCTGCGACCTGCGGTGGTCGTGTGCAACTTCTGCGACAACGACCTGTGGGAGTCCTCGGCCGACGAGGCGTATGGCCGCAGCAAGCCGCAGTTCGTGTTGCTGCGCGGCGACCTCGCGCTGCGCGCATCGCATCTAGACAGCTCATGGCTCTTTGAGAACAGCATGCTCTACGCCGCAGTGGAGAAGCGCATGTGGCAGTCGCGCTTTGCTGCCGGGCAGCGCAATCGCGCGACGGAGTGGCAGATGGTGGAGCGGCTCTACTGCGCGATGCGAGACGAACTGCAGGGCGTGCCGTTCGTGCTCGTGTCCGAGGAGCCACAGTGGAGCGCGTTTGCGCTGCGCGAACGCGGCGTCGTGCATGTCGACGTTCGCGAAGCTCTCGGCAGAGATGGCGTCCCAACTCGGTTCGCTTTGGATGGCCACTGGAACGAAGCCGGCCACGCGGCGGTTGCCGCGCGGCTCGGTGAGGAGCTCACTTCGGTGCTCGCTGCGCAGTCGAAGTGACTGCGCAGCAGGCGTCATTCGATCAGCCGCCGAGGCCGAGATCCGGAAGTTCGACTTCTTCCGCAGGCACGCCGATGCCGCCTTCGCCGACGATGCCTTGGATCGTCTGCATCTTGAGGAAGTCGAGGACCGCCTTCTGGTCTGCGGCGCGCAGGCTCGAGAACGCGCGCGTCGACGCGGCTGCTTCGCTGAAGCCGTCCCAGTCCTGCACGATCGCCGTGTAGGTCACGTTGGTAGCCGACGTGAACACCGCCTGCACCGTGACCGATTGACCCGGCGCGATCGGCTGCGTGATGTTCCAGAAGGCGCCTTGGCGGCGGCTGCCGTCTGGCGCCGTGCCGTTTGCGTTCAACGCCGTGGCGGTGGCAGGAAGCATGGTGCCGACGAGCACGACGCGGATCGGTTGCGTCAAGGATGCAGCGATCGTCTGCGTGCCCGTGTTGCGCACCGTGATCGTCTGCTGGCGTTGCGTTGCGTTGAGCGCCGTTTGCGCTCCGAGAGTCACCTGCACGTCGGTGCGATTGACGCCCGAGTGGCGCAGGATCGCTTGCCGCAGGTCCATGCCCGCCGAGCCATCGCGCAGATAGGGCGCGGTGCTGCCGACGTCCCACAGCTCTGCCGTCTTGAGCACGTCCGGCGAGTTGCTGCCGATGCTGCGCATCAGGCGGCCCATCTTGTGGAACTTGAAGTCGCCGTAGATGCGCGCGCCCGCTTGGCCGATGCCAAACGCGTAGCCTTCCGTCACGTCGAGCTGCGTTGCCATGTGATGGCCGACGGGGATCGGGAGGGTGTTCGTCGTCTCAGGATTGCTGAGCGGGAACGTCAGCGTGTTGAGCGGCAAGAACGGCGTGTGGCACGAGGCGCACCCGACGCCGCCGCGCGTGATCGAGTTGCGGAACAGGCGGCGGCCGTTCTCGACGGACGCTTCCGTGATGCCGTTGGCCTCCATGAGGTGCGGCTCCATGAGTTCGCTCGGCGCCTTGAGGCTGAGCAGATACGCCGACTGCGCGGTGATCTCGCCGGTCATCGCCTCTTCGACGACGCCGTCGCGGTCGTGGTCCATGCGCAACACGTTGCGGATCGGTTGCCGCGTCTGTTCGACGATGTTCTCAGGGCTCTGGATGCCGAAGTGCGCAACTTGCGCCTTGCTCGTGAAGCGACGGATCGTGTCGCGGTCGCCCGTCGCTGCGTGCGGATGCGTTGCGGCCATGCCGCGGACGCGACGGTCGGCGACGATGAGTTCGGCAGCAGCCGAGCCCCACATCGAGTTCGAGTTGACCGTGTCGAGGATCGGGCCATCGACGCGCGAGCCGCTGCGCTTCACGACGTTGTAGAGCGACCGTCCGCCAGCTCCTGCGGTCGGAGTCTGGTGGCACGCGACACAGCTCGTCGTGTCGATGGTCTTCACGCCATCTTCCGGCTGCCACGTGAACTCATGCAGCGCGCGGCCGACGAGAGCGAGGCGCTCGACGTAAGGCTTGCCACCTGGCGCCCACTCCGGGCCCATGAGTCCGTTCTGGATGAACGTCGCGATGTTGGCCTCGATCGCTGCCGGCAGACGCGGCGGGTTGTTCTCGAGGTAGGCGCGGTCCAGCTCACGCTGCGAGATGCGGATGCGCGGGCCCGTGTCATCGGGACCCGACACGCGCGGCCAGTTGGACGGCGCCGTCGTCGCGAACGGGAACCGTTGGATCAGCGGGACGAAGTTGCCCGCGATGCTGGCAACGGCAGTGAAGCGCGTGCCGAGTCCGACTGCGGCTGGCTCCGCCACTGCGGCGCCTCCGACGTCGATCTCGGTGATGCGGAACCCGCGCTGCACGTGGAACGGCGAGTCGACGAGCACGCGACCCGTGGGCTCGCCTTGCGCGTCGCGCGTGAAGTCGACGCGCTTGCCGGCCGGGATGTCGATGAGCAGCGCATTGGCGTCGAAGCGCCCGATGCCGCTCGTGTAGTTGCTGCGGATCAGGTCGTGGAAGCTCTCGAACGGGATCGACTGGAACTGGCCAGACGCTGGCGCGGTCTCGACCGCGACCACAGGGCAGTTGAGTCGCACATTGGCCGAGCGGATGCGCAAGTTGGCGCCTTCGATGTCTGCCGCCGACTTGAACGATTGGTAAGGGACGCCGTCTGGAACGACGACGGTCCACACTTCCCAGATCGACGAATAGAACGGCATGCCGGGCATGCGCGACAGCACGAGGTGCGGCGCGTTCTCGCTGGGCAACGTCTGGCCCGCGGCGTTCTCGAACTTGAACATCACCTGCGGGTGCGAGATGCCGTCTTCGATGTCGTAGGAGACGATCGAGACCTCGGTGCCGTTGTACCACGCTTGCTCAAGCGGAGGCGTCCCTGGATCCGTCGTCGAGCCCGCGGGCACGACGGGGCAGTTCACGTGGATGTTGGTCTCGTAGATCACTTCGACGAACGGGTTGTTGGCCAGTTCGGGGAACGAGTCGATGCGGATCGACAGGTCCGACGGGTCGTAGCCCGGGCCCATCTTGACGATGCCGATCTCCCAGATCGCGCTGAAGTTGCGCGCAATGAGCTCGGTCACGTCCGGCGCGGCGCCGAAGGGCACGGCTTCGAGCACTGGCAGTTGGCCAGGAATCGGAAGGCCCGTGTAGCCATCGACGAAGACATAGAGGTCGGCGTGGCCGTCGCCGTTGGATTGCTGCTGGCCGTTCACGCGCGGCGGGAAGCGCAGCTTCAACTCGCGGCTCTCGCTAAATGCGGTAACGCTCGCGAGGTGCAGTGGCGACGACGGGATGGGTTCGAGCCGTGGGTCGCCCGCATAGGCGCGGACCTGAGGCAGAGCGAGAGGGTTCTGCTGGGCGGCGAGTGAGGCGGCACAGCAAAGAGCCCATGGGAGATAACGGGGCAAAAGCATGGAGTCCTGTCCTTGAGTGAGTCCTAGACAGCTCATTGTCTCACACGGGGACGGCGGGGACGTGTGATGGGCATCCGGCGCGGCGTCTATGACGTTCGCCTTCGCCGCAATGCGCGCGTCATTTGGAGCAGGCTGCGCGTCGATTGCGCGCGCGCGGCGTCGATGCCATCGCGATTGCGCGGCGCGCTTCGCTCATTCGCTGCGCCGCATGGAACTTGCGCGATGCGCTCGAAGAAAAATCTGCTGCTCTCCAGCGAACAGCTTGTGCGCCGCAGCGCGCACGCGATTGCGTTGTCAGTCTTCGATCGCGATGCGGAACACGTCGCTGCTCGACAAGACTCCGATGACACGGAGGCCATCAAGCACCGGCATGCGGCGCACGCCGCTCATGCGCATCAGGTTGATGCAATCGACGAGATGGACGTCCTTGCCGACGCAGATCGCAGGCCGCGTCATCACGTCCGCGACGGTGACCACGTCGAGCGCTGAGACCTCTTGGGTCCCGAACAGGTTCACGAGATCCTTGCTCGTGAGGATGCCAGGGAGATCGGTGGGGCCAGCTCCGCGCACGAGCAGCGCGCGCACCTTGCGTTCGCGCATGCGAAGCGCCGCTTGGCGCGCCGTCTCATGGGGCTCTGCCCACGCGATGTCCTTGGCCATCGCCTGTTCGGCGCGGATTGATCGAAGGTCGGTGTTCATGTCGGTTCCTGCACGATTGCGTTGTTGGTTCCGTCCCATCGGAAGCGCACTGCGCGCACCGCAGAATCGAGCACGTGTTCTGCGGTGCCGAGGCGAATGCGCACTCCGGGATGTGCTACGCCGCGCACTTCGATGCGCGCGGTCGTCAGTAGCTCGCGCTGACGCTGAGCGAGCGCGACCTTCTCGCGCAGCGCCGCGTCTTGCGCAGCCGTCTGTTCGCGACCGAGCTTGCCGCCGCGCATCGGGCCGTCTGCGCGCGGGGATGCCTTCTGCGCGAGGCGTTCGGTTCGTTCGAGTTGGGCGCTCGCGCGCAGCAAGCTAGCGCTCTCGCTCGCGACGTCTGCCGCGGAGAGCAGCGTTGCCACGCCGGATTCCGATCCTGCCTGCAACACGAGGATCGCATCGCGCGCGCGCAGAGTGCCGCCAAGCACGCAGCCTCTGCCGTCGGTGACGCGGATCTCGGCCGCGGTCGCTTCGCATCGAACGAGTTCGTCGAGCGCCACGAGCGCGCCTTTGCACAACAGAGTCGATGAAGTCGCGTGGCGGCAGCGAATGTCGCCGCACGCCTCGATGCGGCTTCCTTGTTGCGCGCCGAGGCCAATGCGCGCGTTGCCGCCGACTTGCAGGTTGGATCCGAAGATGCAGCCCTGCACGTCGACGTCGCCGTCGGCTTCGATCGAGAAGCCCGCGCCGACGTCGCCCTTCACTTGCAGCGAGCCATGCGTGTGCAAGTTGCCGGTGCGCAGCGTGACGTCGCCTTCGTGCACGAATAGCGGAAGCACGTCGATGCCTTGCGACGTCAGCGACACCACGCCGTCGCGCAGCGCGAACACGCGCCCTGCTGCGTCGATCGTGGCGCCTGGGCCCGTGCGCAAGGTGACTGCCTTCGTCTTGGGTGGCGGAAGTGCGCGACCGAGGCACGTCGTTCCGGGCACGCCATCTTGCGGCGGATGCACGACGCCGAGTTGGGAGCCCTCCGCTGCGGGATGGAGGAAGCCGCGTTCGCGATAGTCGAGCGCGCCGTCCATGCCGCGAAAGCCCGGAAGCGGCGCGCCCGCGAAGCTCGGCTCGAAGCGACCGTCGCAGCCAGGGCGCATCGGCGTTCCGCGCGCGAGCTCCATCGTCCCCGAAAACGTCGCGTCGCTGAGCTTTGCGCCGAACTGCTGCACGGCGGCTTCGTCGATCCCGTGCACGACACCCGCCGCCGCGAGCGCAACGTGCACTGCTGCCGCATCCGACGCATGCCCTGCGGACGCGGTGGCCTCGACGGCCATCAGGTCCTTCTGCACAACGATGCGGATGCGGGTCACCTGCCCTGGATCGGCTGGTTGCTGGGGCGGACTCATCCTGCGGCACACGAAAGCACCGCGATTCGCACGCTCTGCTGGGCGAAGGTGCGTAGCCCCGGCCGTTCGGCCGTGCGCGGCAGCGGCAACTTGTCCCGGCTCGCGCCACAATGCGGTGATGGAGCAGCAGTTCGTTCTCGCACTCGACCAGGGCACCACGAGTTCGCGCGCGGTGCTCTACGACCGCAATTGCCGCGTCGTCGGAATGGCGCAGCGCGAGTTCGCGCAGATCTATCCGCGGCCCGGCGAAGTCGAGCACGACGCGATGGAGATCTGGGAGTCGCAGCGCGCGGTCGCGCAGAAGGCGCTCGCGGACGCGCGCGTGCGCGATGACCAGATCGCTGCGGTTGGCGTGACGAATCAGCGCGAGACGGTGGTGGTGTGGGACCGCGCGACGGGCAAGCCGATCGGCAACGCGATCGTCTGGCAGGATCGCCGCACGGCCGCGATGTGCGAGCAACTGCGCAAGGATGGCCATGAGCCGTTGATTGCTGCGCGCACGGGATTGGTCCTCGATCCCTACTTCACCGCGACGAAGTTGCGCTGGATCCTCGACCATCATGAAGGCGCGCGCGCCGCTGCCGAGCGAGGTGAGTTGTGCGCAGGCACGATCGACTCGTGGATCGTGTTCTGCATGACGAAGGGCAAGACGCACGCAACCGACGCGAGCAACGCGTCGCGCACGATGCTGTTCGACATCCACCGCGGGCAATGGGACGACGAGCTGCTCGCGTTGTTCTCGATTCCTCGGCGCATGCTGCCGGAAGTGCGCGACAGCAGCGGCCGCATCGCCGAGGTCGCGAGCGGGTTGCCTGCGGCGGGCGCGCCGATCGCGGGCATTGCAGGCGACCAACAAGCCGCGTTGTTCGGCCAGCTGTGCCACAAGAAGGGGCTCGCGAAGAGCACGTATGGCACCGGCTGCTTCTTGCTGCTGCACACGGGCGACGCGCCAGTTGCGTCGAAGAACCGCCTGCTGACGACGGTCGCATGGCGCATCGCAGGCAAGCTGGATTACGCGCTCGAAGGTGCGGTGTTCACCGGCGGCGCGGTGGTGCAGTGGTTGCGCGACGAGTTGCGCATCATCGCGTCGGCGCGCGAGTGCGATGAGTTGGCGCAGAGCGTCGCGGACACCGGCGGCGTGTTCTTGGTGCCCGCGTTCGCGGGACTCGGCGCGCCGCACTGGGATCCATTCGCGCGCGGCTCGCTGCTCGGGCTCACGCGCGGCAGCTCGCGCGCGCACGTGTGCCGCGCCGCGCTGCAGGGGATCGCGCTGCAGGTCGAGGATCTCGTCAACTGCATGCAGAAGGACAGCGGCATTCGGCTCGAAGAACTTCGCGTCGACGGCGGCGCATGTCGCAGCGATGTGTTGATGCAGATGCAGGCCGACCTGCTCGGGGCGCCGGTCGTTCGCCCCGCGGACGTGGAGTCGACGGCGCGCGGCGCGGCAATGCTGGCGGGCCTCGGGGTTGGCTTCTACTCGCGCGACGGGCTCGCGAAAGCGCAGCAAGGCGCCGTGCGCATCGCGCCGCGCGAATCGACGCAGGACCTCGACGCGGTGCGCGCCGGTTGGCGGCGAGCGATCGCAGCGTCGCGCGCGTTTGGCAGCTCGATCGGATGACACGCGGCGCGCGAGCAAGGCGTTGCGTCGCGACGGTCGCTCAGGCATTCTCTCGCGCAAGCCGCTGCGTGATGGGAGGAAGGTCCGACCTGAAGGCGCACGTGGTCCGATCGAGTTATGGCACGCATCCATCCGTCGACACCGGGAAACGACGTCTCCATCGCCGAGCGGCGCGTCTTTGAGCGCTTTCAGCGCGACTTGCCCGAGGACTGGATCGTGCTGCACGGCCGTCGCGTCGTGGTGCCGTCCGCGGATCGCAGGCCGCCGGTCGAGAGCGAGGCGGACTTTCTCGTGGTCGACCCGTCGCGCGGCTGCGTCGTGATCGAAGTGAAGGGCGGCACCGACATCGGCGCCGATGAAGAGGGTTGGTTCTCGATCGACTCGCGCGGCAACCGCAAGTCGATCAAGGAGCCCGCGGCGCAGGCGCAGCGCGTGATGCACACGATGATGGCCTACGTCGCGCGCCTGCGCGGCAACCGCGCTCCGTCGTGGGAACGGCGCATGGGCTGGGGCGTCGCGTTCCCGGACTTCGAGGTCGGCGCGAGCCCCGACGCGGGATTGCCGCGCGAGATGTTGCTCGATCGACGGGACCTCGAGTCGCCGCGCGAGGCGCTCGAACGAATGTTCGACGCGCATGGCATCGAACGGCGCCCGATGGGCGAGGAGGCGCTGCGGCTGTTGCTCGATGCGTTGCGCCCGTGCTTCTTGCTGATGCGGCCGTTGGCGTCGCGCATCCAGCAGCAGGAGCCTGCGTTCTTCGCGATGACGGACGAGCAGGTGCGCGTCGTCGAGGCGTGCTGGCAGCATCCGCGGTTGTCCGTGCGCGGTGTCGCGGGCTCGGGCAAGACATTCGTGGCGATGGAGCTTGCGCAGCACCTCGCCAACGAGGGGCAGCGCGCGCTGTTCTTGTGCTTCAACGCGCCGCTTGCGCGCCGCGTCGCCGATGCGATCGATGGTGCGTTGGTGCGCACGTTCCACTCCTTCGTGTGGGACTGCGCGCAGAAGGCAGGTCTCTCGTCGCGCATTCCTGAGAAGCCGCCGCAGGACTACTACGAGCGCGAATCGCCGAAGGTGCTCCTGGATGCGCTGATGGCGTTGCCTGACGAGCGGTTCGACGCGGTCGTGATCGACGAAGGCCAGGACTTCCGCGCCGCGTGGTGGCAGCCGATCACGAACGCGCTGCGCGACGCCGCGAAGTCGGGCCTATACGTGTTCTGGGACCCTGACCAGGACCTGCATGGCGGCGGGCCGACCGCGGACCTCGGGCTGTTCCCGCTGCGCCTCGACTACAACTGCCGCAACACGCGCCGCATCGCGACCTACGCCGCGCAGTTTGCGACGCAGCAGCCGAAGTTCCGGCCGGAGTCGCCGATGGGCGACGAAGTGGAATTGGTCGCCGTGAAGGAGCGCGACGCGATCCCCGCTGCGGTGGGCGCGTTGATTGCTCGGCTTGTCGATGAAGAGGGCGTGAACCCCGCGCAGATCGTCGTGCTGTCGCCGCTGTCGCGTGAACGCAGTTCGTTTGGCGGCAACGGCAAGGCGGGTCGCTTTGCGCTCGCCGATCTCGACGCTCCGCAACTCGCGCCGGACGAGGTGCGGTTCTCGACGATTCATCGCTTCAAGGGCCTCGAAGCCGAGGTCGCCGTGCTCTGTGACGTCGACGTCGGCGAGGAATGGTCTGGCCCGATCCCCTTGCACGTCGGTTGCTCGCGCGCTCGCCACTACCTCGCCGTGGTCGGGACGAAGTTGCCGCCCAACTAGCGCGGGCGCCGTAGCCGCACAGTGGCCGCTTGCGCGAAGGCGGGGGCAACCCGCTATCTTCGTGCCGATGAAGCAGACCCTGTTCGCCGTCTCCCTCGCTCTGTTCACCGCGTGCCAGAGCGCTCCCAAGAAGGACCCCGCGCAGTTCGATGCGTTTGGCGCAGCGATTGAGCTCGATGGCGCCGTGCCGGTCGCCGAGGTGCTCGCCAATCCCGAGAACTACACGGGTCGCACCGTGCGCATCTCGGGCCCCGTCGACTCGGTGTGCCAGACGAAGGGCTGCTGGATGAAGGTCGGCGCGGAGCCGTCCGTGTTCGTCAAGTTCAAGGACTACGCGTTCTTCGTGCCGAAGGACGCTGCTGGCCGCGACGTCGTGTTCGAAGGCCAGTTGGCGGTCAAGGAGATCTCCGTCGCCGAGCAGCGCCACTACCTCGAGGACGCAGGCAAGAAGGACGAGGCCGCGAAGGTGACGCAGCCCAAGGTCGACGTGACCTTCATGGCGTCGGGCGTGGCGCTCAGCAAGCCGCAAGCCGCGAAGTGATCGCGCTGCGCAGCGTCTGATGCTCGAAGCGTGCGCTGGGCCGCGATGGCCCAGCGCAGTGCGGCTCTGTAGCTGCGCTCAGTGCCTCTGCTTCGCTGCGCTCAGTGCGCCTTCTTCGCGTCGGCGAACTGTTCTGCCTCGGTCGAGCCGTGCAGCGCCGTCGTGGACGACTGGCCCTGGCTCACGGCCTGCGTGACCGCATCGAAGTAGCCGGTGCCGACTTCGCGTTGGTGCTTGGTCGCCGTGTAACCCTTCGACTCCGAGCCGAACTCGGCCTGCTGCAACTCGACGTAGGCGGACATGCCGCGCCGCGCGTAGTCGTGCGCGAGGTTGAACATCGAGTGGTTGAGCGCGTGGAAGCCGGCCAGCGTCACGAACTGGAAGCGGTAACCCATCGCGCCGAGTTCGCGTTGGAACTTGGCGATGGTCGCGTCATCGAGGTGCTTCTTCCAGTTGAAGCTCGGCGAGCAGTTGTAGGCGAGCAGCTTGCCCGGGAACTGCTTCTTGATCGCTTCGGCGAAGCGCTTCGCTTGCGCGAGGTCGGGCTTGCTCGTCTCGCACCACACGAGGTCCGCGTAGGGCGCGTAGGCGAGGCCGCGCGCGATCGCTTGGTCGATGCCTGGCTTCGTCACGAAGAAGCCTTCGCTCGTGCGCTCGCCCGTGAGGAACGGGTGGTCGCGCTCATCGATATCGCTCGTCAGCAGCGCCGCCGCGTCCGCGTCGGTGCGCGCGACCAGGACGGTCGGCACGCCGCTCACGTCCGCCGCGAGGCGCGCCGCGTTGAGCGTGCGCACGAACGACTGCGTCGGCACGAGCACCTTGCCGCCGAGGTGGCCGCACTTCTTCTCGCTCGCGAGTTGGTCCTCGAAGTGCACGCCTGCGGCGCCCGCTTCGATCATCTGCTTCATCAACTCAAACGCGTTGAGCGGGCCGCCGAAGCCAGCCTCTGCGTCCGCGACGATCGGCACGAACCAGTTCGTGGAGTGGTCGTTCTCCATGTGCGCGATCTGGTCCGCGCGCTGCAGCGCTTGGTTGATGCGCTTCACGACGTTGGGCACCGAGTTCGACGGGTAGAGGCTCTGGTCCGGGTACATGTGGCCGGACAGGTTCGCGTCTGCAGCGACTTGCCAGCCGCTGAGGTAGATCGCTTGCAGGCCCGCCTTGACCATCTGCACGGCCTGGTTGCCGGTCAGCGCGCCGAGCGCCGCGATGTGCGACTCGCCGTGCAGTTGCGCCCACAGGCGCTTTGCGCCGTGCGCCGCGATGGAGTGCTCCACGCGCAGCGATCCTGCGAGGCGCTGGACCTCGTCGACCGAGTAGTCGCGGCGGATGCCGTCGAAGCGGCCCTTCGGGAGATCCTTGAGGTGAGGCAGGTAGTCGTTCGTGGTCATGGTGTCCTTGGTGAAAGAGCGGTTGGTGTCGTTGTGTGCGTTCAGATGCGTTCGTAGGCGGCGCTCGTCAGGAAGTCGGGCAACTCCTTGGCGCACACCATGTCGAGGAACAGACGGCTCGCGTCCGCAAACTTGCGGGCTGCGAACTTCTCGGGCGTCATCGCGCGTTCGATCGCGGCGAGCTCCTCAGCGAGGACCTTGCGCACGAGCGCTTCGTCGACGAGTCGTCCGTCTTGCAAGCGCGCGCCGTGGCGCAGCCACTGCCACGCTTGCACGCGGCTGATCTCTGCGGTCGCCGCGTCCTCCATGAGGTCGTGCAGCGGCACGCAGCCGTTGCCGCAGAGCCATGCTTCGACGTATTGCACGCCGACGTTCAGGTTCTGGCGCAGGCCCTGTTCGGTGCAGACGCCTTCGGGAAGCGCGAGCAAGTCGGCGGCAGTCACGTGCACGTCAAGGCGCTGCACGTGGAGCTGGTTCTTGTGGGCTCCGAGCACGCGGTCGAACTCTTCCTTCGCGACGGCGACGAGACCCGGGTGCGCGACCCAAGTGCCGTCGTGCCCGTCATTGGCTTCGCGCTGCTTGTCGGCGCGGACCTTTGCGAAGGCCTGCTCGTTGCGCTGCGCGTCGTTCTTGATCGGGATCTGCGCGGCCATGCCGCCCATCGCGAATGCACCCCGCTTGTGGCAGGTCTTGATCAGGAGCTGGCTGTAGCTGCGCAAGAAGCGCTGCGTCATCGTCACCGACGCGCGATCGGGGACGATGCGGTCCTCGTGCGCGCGGAACTTCTTGATGAACGAGAAGATGTAGTCCCAGCGACCGCAGTTGAGTCCGGCGGAGTGCTCGCGCAGTTCGTAGAGAATCTCGTCCATCTCGAACGCGGCGAGGATCGTCTCGATCAGCACCGTGGCCTTGATCGTTCCTTGCGGGATCGAGAGTCGCTCTTGCGACCAGCGGAACACGTCGTTCCACAAGCGCGCCTCGAGGTGGCTCTCCATCTTGGGCAAGTAGAAGTATGGCCCCGTGCCGCGCGCGACTTGCTCTTTGCTGTTGTGGAAGAAGAACAAGCCGAAGTCGAACAGCGACGCAGACACGCGCTTGCCGTCGAGTTCGACGTTCTTCTCTTCGAGGTGCCAACCGCGCGGTCGCACGAACAGGATCGCTGGCTTGTCGGCGAGTCGATACTGCTTGCCGCTGCTGGCGTCGGTGAAGTCGATCGTGCGCCGCACGGCGTCCGCGAGGTTCTTCTGGCCATCGAGCACGTTGTTCCACGTCGGCGCGAGGCTGTCCTCGAAGTCCGCCATGAACACGCACGCGCCGCTGTTGAGCGCGTTGATGACCATCTTGCGATCCGTCGGTCCCGTGATCTCGACGCGGCGATCGAGCAGTTCTTGTGGAACGGGCGCCACCTTCCAGTCGCCGGTGCGCACGCCGACGGTCTCCGTCAGGAAGTCCGGCGTGACGCCGGCGTCGAGCCGCGCCTTGCGTTGCTCGCGCATCGCGAGCAGTTCGCGCCGACGTGCGCCAAAGCGCCGTTCGAGCTCCGCGACGAACGCGAGCGCGGCTTCGCTGAGCACGGAAGCGTGGGCTGCTGCAACGGGGGAAAGGACGCGAAGCCCTGCTGCGGTCCTGTTCACGGATGCGGATGCGTTGGTCATGCTCAGTGGCTTGCGCCTTTTTCGGCGTCTTCGCTGCAGCGTAGTGAGCGACAGTCCCGGTCTGGGAATGCGCTCTGGAGACACCGATGGCGTGGGCGATTGCGCATTGCGTTCCGGCGACTCCCGTGACGAGCGCTGCGAACATGGCATGTTGCGCGCCGTTGCGAGATGTCTGCTGAGCGCACGGATTGAAAAAAGGCGGCTACTCTTGTGAGGCCTGCAATCCAGGCCAGCGAACCTCACGAATTCGCGTATTCCATGTCCGTCTCTCATCTCGAACACGCAATGACCCTGGCCCGAGATCCAGCTGCAATGCTCCGCAATCGAGCGGCACATGCGCGCGCGCGCTGTGGGTGCGTGAAAGAGGCTTCGTTCGACGGACGTTTTCCTTATTCGAAGGGCGCAGGCTTAACCGCCGGCGCTCTACGGCTTGTTTCTCGCATCCTGTCTGCAACGGCGCGCTTCCGGGCGTCCGCGCAGGGCGAGGCTCAGGTGACTCCGGGAGCAGGCTCTTGTGTTGCAGCGACGGGCTATCGAGGCCGGAGATTGATCCGGCGAGAGCTCGGCGCTGTCGATGCGGGGCTTGGCCAGGGGGGCGACCCCCCCGTGGCTGCGAAGCACGTCCGTCAGTCCTTGCTGGCCGTGTAGTCGGCGCATGTGAGACCCCTGGTTGGTGGTGCTGCTGGGGTGTTCGAGCGTGCGTGCTGCTGCGCGGGTATGGCCAACGAGCGCCCTTATTGAGGAGAAGCGTTCTGCGGTCGGCAGGGTGACGGACGTGCTTCCCCACGGTTTCCCGCGGGGAGTGATCGAAGCTGTGCGCTTCGACAGAACTCCCCGCGGTTTCTTTTCGCCGCATGCATGACGCCGCGCGTTGCGTTGGCGAACATGCCGCGATGACGACCGCCGCATCGAACGCGTCTTTGCTCGATCAACCGCTCGCCGATGTGTCTCTTGGAAGTGCGTCTCTGCGGAACTACGTCGGCGCGCCGGTGGTCGTCGTCTTCGTGCGCCACTATGGCTGCATCTTCTGTCGCGAACGCGCGGCGGAGGTCTTGTCGAGTCGCTCTGCGATCGAATCGAAGGGCGCGCGCATCGTGTTTGTCGGCACTGGCCTGCCCGCGATGGCGAGCGACTTCGCTGTGCAGCAAGCAGGCGGCTTGCCGGTGCTCAGCGATCCGACGCGACGCATCTTCGAACTCGCGGGCATGCGTCGCGGACTGTCGACCGTGCTGCGGCTGAAGACGTTCCTCAACTCCTGGCGCGCATTCCGCCGCGGCCATCGGCAGACGAAGGTGCAAGGCGATCCGTGGCAGCAAGGCGGCGTTCTCGTGCTCGACAAAAGCGGCGCGATTGCGCACGCGCAGCGCGACAGCGCCGCGGGCGATCCGATCGATTGGCGGCGCGTGATCGACGCGATCCCGGCCGCGCGCTGACGCAGCTATCGACTTGCCGCCAGCGCTTCGTTGCGCATGCGCTCGTCGCGCGCGCGACGCAGCAGCGCGACTGCTTCGGGCAGCGCGAGCTGCTCGCCGCTCCATCCCGCCACGAAGCGGCCGCCGCGCGCCTTGCCCTGCAACTCCATCGTGCGCAGCGAACGCAGCAAGAGACGCCACGGCAACGGCACGCGTTCGTCGAGCAACAGCGTTTGGCTGACGACGCCAAACCGACGCAGCAGCGACTGTGCTGCGTGCGCGATCGCGTCTTCGCTCGCGCGTTCGGCGGCGGGCCAATGAAGCATCTGGAACCTGCCGACCGAATGCAGCGGCAAGCGACGGCGACTCGGCGGCACTGCAAGCTGGCGAGCAGCAGCGAACGAATCGCACGTCACGAAGCCCGCGCCGATCAGTTCGGACAGGCCGTCCTCGAGCTGGCTCTCCAGCATTCGGCTCCACGCGCGCAAGTCGGTCGGGAACGACGCGCCGCGCTGCTCCAGCAACTCGACCAGATGCAGCGCTTGCGATCCGAGCGGCTCGCGTTCGGGCCGATGCAGCGGCAGTTCGAGCCACAGCGCGAGGTCTTCGCGCGGAACGATCGACAGCGGCGCCTTCGACAACGGCCCGCGCCACGAACCCCAGAGTCGCAGCCACGTGAACTCGCCTGCGAGCGTGAGTTGGTCGAGCAGTTCGCGCGAATAGCCCTGAACGCGCTGCGGCAGGATCTCCTCGTCCCATTGCTCGACCGTCGCCGCGTGACCCGCGAGTTGGCGAAGCGTGTCGCGCAGCCCTTGCGGCCCGAAGCGTCGCGGCTCGCCATCGAGCCCTTGCCATGCGCGGCAGAACGCGGCGAAGTCGACGGGGCTCACGGGCTCGACGGCCTTGCGGAGCCGTTCGACCATGTAGCGACGCACGCGCGCGAGCAGCCGTCGATGGCAGAACGCTTCGCCGACCGCGGTGCGCGCGCGCATTGCCGTGCCTTCGCTCTCAAGCTGCAGCAACGCGGTCAAGTCGTCGTGCTCGAGGCTCGCCATCGGCACGGGGAGCACCGCCTCGAGCCGACCGCGCCATGCGGCCACTCGATCGCGCGCAGCTCCGGTCGCAAACCAACGCGAGCCCTCACGATCGGCGCGTCCCTCGCGCAGCAGCTCCTCGACGAACGGCCGCCACGCGGGCGTGACTTCGCTCTCTTCGAGCCAGCCCATCCACGTGAGCGCTTCGTGCAACTCCGCGGCGGTCTCGGCCTCCGGCCACGCCTCCTCTTGCACGAGGCGAAGCGCATGCTCGTCGAGTTGTTGGTCCGCTGGCTCTGCATCGCGCGCGCCGCGTTGTGCGCGAACGACGGCCTGCGTGCGCCGTTCTTCGAGCGGCGCGTCGTCGAGGAACGCATACGGCATCGCGTGCAAGATGCCGTCCGCGAGCGGCGACGGCGTGTTGGTGTCGATCGCGCGCAGCTCGATCCCGCCGGTGCGCATTCGATGCAGCAGCGCGAGGAACCCGTCGACGTCCATCGCATCGGTCAAGCAGTCGTGGATCGTCTGCGCGACGATCGGATGGTCGAGCGGCACGTCGATGGGGCCCTGCGGCAGCGTCTCCGGGCACGCTTGCGCATGCGGGAACGCGGCGGTGAGCGCATCGTCGGCGCTAAAGCGCAGCAGCGGTGCGGGCACGCGGTTGCCCGCGCGGAAGCGTTCGACGAGCAGTGAGCGCGTGACGTTCCAGCGCCAGCGCGTCTCGAACATCGGCGCTTGCAGCAAAGCCTGCACGAGCACTTCTTGCGCGGTGTTGGGGTGCAGGTAGCCGAACACGTCCGCGAGCGGGAAGCTGTGAACCTGCCCGAGTGAGATGACGATCGCTTCTTCATTGGCGGCGGCCTGCAGCTCGAAGCCAAAGCCGACGCAGAAGCGCTTGCGCAGCGCGAGTCCGAGCGCGCGATTGAGGCGCGAGCCGAACGGCGCATGCAGCACGAGTTGCTGGCCGCCGGTCTCGTCGAAGAAGCGCTCGAGCACGATGCAATCGACGGTCGGCATCGCGCCGAGCGCGAGGCGGCCTGCCGACAGGTAGCTCGCGATCTGCTCGCTCGCGACCTCATCGATTCCGCAATGCGCGCGCAGCCATGCCTGGTCTTCGCCGTGCAATCGCACGCGCGACAACGCGTCGCTGAACTCCTTGGTGCGCGATGGAGCCTCGCCGAGCCAGAACGGAAGGCTCGGCGGAATGCCATGCGCATCGCGAACGCGCAGCGAGCCTTGGCTGATGCGCACGATCTGCCAACTCGCGTTGCCGAGTTGAAACACGTCGCCGATCGAGGACTCGATCGCGAAGTCCTCGTTGACGGTGCCAACGAGCGTGTCGTCGTGGTCTTGCACGACTCGGTAGTCCGCGACGTCGGGGATCGCGCCGCCGCACGTGACGGCGACGAGGCGCGCGCGCTTCGTGGCGCGCACGGTCTTCTGCGCGACATCGCGGTGCAGCAGGGAGAGTCGCGATCCTGCGTGCAATGCGAGCGTCGCGTCGAACCGTTCGCGCGAGAGGTCGCGGAACGGATGCGCGCTGGTGGCGAGCGCAAACAGCTCGTCTTCTGAGAACTCCTCGTCGCACGCAGAGGCCACGACTTGCTGAGCGAGGATGTCCAGCGGTGCGCGCGGCTGCAGCGTGCGGTCGAGCGATCCATCGCGCACCGCGTGCAGCAGCGCAGCGGAGGCGACGAGCTCGTCCTTGGTCAACGGGAACACGCGGCCCTTCGGCGTCTTGCTGAGCGCGTGGCCCGCGCGGCCCACGCGCTGCAAGAACGTCGCGATCGAGTGGGTGGGCCCGATCTGCAGCACGAGGTCGACGTCGCCGATGTCGATGCCGAGTTCGAGCGACGCAGTGGCAACGAGCGCTTTGAGCTCGCCGTTCTTGAGCCGCTGTTCCGCGTCGAGTCGGCGTTGCTTGGACAACGAGCCGTGATGGCTCGTCACCGCGTCCTTGCCGATGCGCTCCGCAAGCCGCGCCGCGATGCGCTCCGCCATTTTGCGCGTGTTGACGAACACGAGCGTCGTGCGGTGCTGCTCGATCAGTTGCGCCATGCGCGCGAAGATCTCGCTCCACGTCTCCGTCGAGCAGACGGTCTGCAGCGGCGCTCCGGGCAACTCCAGCGCGAGGTCGAGTTCGCGCCGGTGGCCCGCGTCGACGATCGTGCACGCGCGGTTGGTTCCGACGAGCAGCGCCGCCGTGTCTTCGATGGGCTTTTGCGTCGCGGACAATCCGATGCGCTGCAATGTGCCGCCGTGTTGCCGCACGAGTCGATCGAGCCGCTCCATCGAGAGCGCGAAGTGGCTGCCGCGCTTGTCGCGCGCGAGCGCATGGATCTCGTCGACGATCAGCGTGCGCACGGCCGCGAGTTGCTTGCGGCCGCGAGCGGTGGTGAGAAGCAGGTAGAGCGACTCTGGCGTCGTGACGAGGATGTGCGGCGGCGTGCGCAGCATCGCTGCGCGTTCGCGACTCGGCGTGTCGCCCGTGCGCACCTGAACCGAGACTTCCGGCAGCGAGGGATCGAGCGCGCGCATCGCCGCGAGCGGAGCCTGCAGGTTCTTCTGCACGTCGTTCGACAGCGCCTTCAGCGGCGACACGTAGAGGACTTGCGTCGCTTGCGGCAGTTCCTTGTGTTGCAGCAGCTGATCGATCGCGACGAGGAACGCCGCAAGCGTCTTGCCCGATCCCGTCGGCGCAGCGATCAACGTGTGCTCGCCGCGGGCGATCGCGGGCCAGCCCATCGTCTGTGGGCGCGAGGGTTGGCCGAGCGTCTGCTCGAACCAAGCGCGGATCGTGGGATGGAATGTGGCGAGCGGCACGGCGGGGTGGGGGACTGTAGCTTTCCTTTGCGCGGCTGTGGCGGTCCTTGGAGTTCGATTCGGCTTCTCGTGGGATGCGCCGCATGAGGGATCCAGCGGCCGGCTTGCTCTGCCTGCCGGACGACCGTGCCGATGCGGTCGGCGAGGCATTGGTTCACGCAGGCCATCGCACGCGGTGGATCTCGTTGCCTCTCCCTCCGCCACTGCCATCGCCCATCCCCGACTCCCGCACTGCGCTCCATTTCCGCAGGCACGAACTGCCGATACACCATCCCACCCAACCATGGACCTCGGCTTCGAAACGATCGGCAACGCGTGCCTCATTTTCCACGACGGCGGCCCGGTGCTCGCGACGGATCCTTGGCTGTTTGGCTCTGCGTACTTCGGTTCGTGGATCCTGTCGCACGAAGTTCCTGCTGAGCAGCAGCAGCATGTGCGCGAGTGCCGCTACCTGTGGATCTCGCACGGGCACCCGGACCACTTGAGCCTGCCGTCGCTGGAGACGCTGCGCGACAAGGAGATCCTGTTGCCCGACCATGTCGGCGCGCGCGTGGCCAACGACCTGCGCGGGCTCGGCTTCCATGTGCGTGTGTTGCAGGATGGCGTGTGGACGCAACTGTCGCCGCGACTGCGCGTCGCGTCGATCGCGAACTACAACCAAGACGCGGTGCTGATCGTCGACCTCGACGGGCACTTGATCATCGACGCCAACGACGCGGGCGATCGCGGCGCGCGGCACTTCTTGATGAAGGAGCTGCCGAAGTTCACAAAGCAGACGTTCCTCGCGTGCCTGCTCGGCTACGGCGACGCGGACATGATCCACTTCTTTGACGAAGATGGTCGGCAGATCCCGCCGCGCGCGATGCAGCGCCTGCCCGTCGGTCCGCAAGTCGCCGAAGTGTTGCACGCCTACGGCATCAAGAACTACCTGCCGTCGTCAAGCCAACATCGCTACCAGCGCACGGACAGCATCTGGACCAACGCGTGCGCGACGCCGGAGAACGAATACGGAAACGGCTTCCAGTCGGACTACGCGCGCTGCTTGCCCGCCTTCATTGCCTACGACCTGTTGCGCGACGACTATCGCTGCATCGGGCCGAAGTCGAACGCAGGCAAGGTCGCGAAGCCCGAGGAGTTCGGCGACGACTGGAGCGAAGAGTTGCACCCGGGCGACGCGGACAAGCTGCGCCACTACTTCGGGCAGTTCGAACACCTGAAGGGCCGCTTTGGCTTCGTGCGCTTTCGCGTCGGCGGCAAGGACCACGTCATCGATATCAGCAAGGGCGTGGATCGCGGCGTCACGTTTGCCGTGCCGCGCAACTCGCTGGTGTGCGCGATCGAATGGAGCGCCTTTGACGACCTGCTGATCGGCAACTTCATGCGCACCACGCTGCACGGCGATTGGTGGGGCAAGCAGAGCACTGATGCGCTGTATCCGCACTTCACGCCGTTCGTGACCAAGTTTGGCGACAATGGCAACGCGCGCACGAAGAACGAGCTGCGCGCCTACTTCGCGGAGTATCTGCGCCGCGGCTTCACGAGCTTCGACCTCGGGCCGTCGGACTTCGAGATGCGCGAGGCGCTGCGCGACTACCTGTAGTCGCTCGCGGCAGCCGGAGGGGAGCGGGAGAAGTGGCGGTCCGTGCTATCGCGGACCGCGCGCGTTGCGTATGCACGGGCCCTTCTCCAGAGCTAAGAAGCCCATGCAAGTGACGAAGCCGATTCTCGCGCTCCCGATCCTTCTCTCCATTTGCTCGCTGCTCGCAGCGCAGGCTCCGACGCCTGCAGCTCCCGCGCTTGCGAAGCCCGCTGCCGAAGCGCCAGCGACGCACGAGACGCTCGAAGTCGCGCCCGTGCTCGACGCAGAACTCGCGAATGCGATCATCGCAGAGGGCATCGAGCGCACGCAGGTCATGCGCATCCTGCGCGACATGACCGGCAAGATCGGTCACCGCCTGACCGGCAGCGACAACTTCACGAAGGCGTGCGCGTGGGCCGCGACTGAGTTCCATGCGATGGGCGTGCCCGTCGTCAAGCTCGAGAAGTGGGGCGAATGGAAGCTCGTGTGGAATCGCGGCGCATGGAAGGGCCGCATCAACAGCCCCGTGCAGATGGATCTCTACGTCGCGACCGAGGCGTGGACTGCTGGCACCAATGGCCCGCGCGAAGGCGTGATCGTGAAGGCGCCGGAGACGGTCGAAGCAGTCACGAAGGACTCGGTTGGCAGCAAGTGGGTTTTCTATAAGAAGCGCCCCAACGCCGAGATTCGCGAAGCGTGCGAGAAGCTCGGCATCCTCGGCTGGGTCTATCGCGCTGGCGATGCAGATGACAAGTTTCCGACGCGCGTGCGCGTGTTCGGTGACTCGAAGAAGGCTCTGCTGCCGATCGAGAACGTGCCGACGATCCCGCAGATCGCCGTGCGCGCAGACCAAGCCGATGCGCTCGAGAAGTTGCTCGAAGCTCCGCAAGCCGTGCACGCGAACTTCGACATCGAGAACTCGTTCCGCGAAGGCCCGATCCCGCTCTACAACGTGATCGCCGAGATCCCGGGCAGCGAGAAGCCCGACGAAGTGGTGATCGTCAGCTCGCACTTGGACTCGTGGCATCAAGCAGAAGGCTGCACCGACAACGGCACGGGCTCGTCGACGACGATGGAGTCGGCGCGCATCCTGATGGCGGTGGGCGCAAAGCCGAAGCGCACGATTCGCTTCTGCTTGTGGGGCGGCGAGGAGCAGGGCCTGCTCGGCAGCGCTGGCTACGTGAAGATGCACCGCAGCGAGATGGAGAAGGTCAGCGCGGTGTTCAACCACGACTCGGGCACGAACTGGGCCGGTTCGCTCGGCGTGACCGCGAGCATGTGGGACGCGATGCAATCGGTCGCGGCGCCGATGCGTCGCCTCACGGCGCCCGACGCGAGTTGGGATGGGCCTGTGTTTGAGCTCAACAAGGTCGATGCGATCGCCGGCGGCGGCGGCAGCGACCATGCGTCGTTCATTGCGGCGGGCGTGCCTGGCCTCAACTGGAGCCTGAAGGGCCGCGCCAACTACTTCGCCTACTCGTGGCACACGCAGTGGGACACCTATGAAGTCGCGGTGCCCGAATACCAACGTCATACGGCGACCGTGATCGCGCTCGCAGCGCTCGGCACGGCCAACCTGCCGGAGATGCTCGACCGCAGTGGCGTGCAGCGCGGCGGCGGCGGACGACAGGCCGGCAGCTACGCCGAGGCGTTGTTTGATGCCGAGATGGACGGCTTCAAGTTCACGTCGATCAAGGCCGACGGTCGCGCCGCGAAGATGGGCATCCTGGTCGGCGACGTGCTGACCAAGGCCAATGGCCAGAAGCTCGAAGCGATGCACGAGATCTTCTCGGCGGCGCGCGATCTCGGCGAAGACGCGAAGACGATGGACCTCGAAGTGATGCGCGGCACGACCGCGGTCAAGGTGCAGATCGACCTCGTCGAGATGCGCAATCGCCGGTCGCGTCGCGGCGGCGGGCAGTAGTCGCCGCGCGCCGGCTGGTCGCCGGTTGGCTCTGCGGCTCAGCGCGTCTGTGCGCGGGCCGCGAGCAGTTGCTCGATGCGCTGGAGTTGCGCATCGGCGACGGCGCTGGGCGAGACGTGTTCCTTCGCCCAGCGATGCGCGAGCGCCGAGGCCTCGACGCAGCGACGTTCATCGAGCAGCAGTCGTGCTGCGGCGTTGGCGAGGTCGTCGTTGCGCTCTGCGATCGTCAACGCGGGCGCTGGCGCAGTGGCACCGCGCGCGCCAAGCGCGTTGGTGACGACCGGCACGCCGTGCGCGAGCGCCGACAGCGTCTTCACGCGGAAGCCGCCGCCGGAGTAGAGCGGCGCCACGACGATGCGAACGTCGGCAAAGAGCGACGCGAGGTCTGGGCGGAAGCCTGCGATGCGAACGCCCGGCACGTTGCCGAGCGACGCCACGCGTTCGCAGTCGGGGCCAGCCAGCCAGAGTTCTGCGGCAGGCGCACGCGTTCTGACCAACGGCAGGATCTCCTGCGCGAGCACGGTGGCAGCGCGTTCGTTGGGCTCGTGGCTGTAGCTGCCCAAGAACAACATGCGCGGTGGCGTGCCTGTGCGTGAAACCGGCTGAGTCGGCACGAGGATCGCCGGCTCGCGCACGGAGACCGTGCGACCAAGCAGTTGGGAAAGTGCTGCCGCGTCTTCCTTTGTGACTGCCTGAACAACGTCCGCGGCGGCGTAGTGGCGCAGCACGTAGCGCTGCCACAGCTTCCGGTCGCGGCGGTCGGCGAATGCGCCGAGGCCGGTCCGCGTGTTCGCGGGCACGCCCGCCTCGTGGTCGGTCAGGACGCACGGCGTCCCGGCGAGGTCGCGGACGAACTGGGCTGACTGGCACAGTTCGAGCAGCACGGCGTCCGGGCGGAACTCCGCCACCGCGCGGCGCACCGCATGGCGCATCGCAGCCGTGCCGAACTTGGCGGCGACGAGCGGTTCGCCTGCGATTCCCCACCGAGCCAGCATGCGGAGTTGGTGCAGGCCGCGCGCGAGGCCGGTTGGCCGAGGCGCCGCGGGCACGGTCCATGCGCGCACAAAGGGTGACGTTCCGAGGACCTGCAGCGTGCGCTCTTCCTCCGGTCGAAGTTGTGCCGCAAGCGCAAGTTCTGTCTTCGCCCCCAGGGCTTGGCACAGCGCGCCCAGGTAGTTGCCGCCGCCATGCGAGGCGCGGACGTCCGGCAAGAACGGGGCTACGAGAAGGAGGCGCAAGGCGCGGCAGAGTAGGGGTGCGGCGGGGCCGGGCAATGGCGGGGCAAGCCCCAGGCATTTGGAAGTAGAGCTCCCGGCTGGCGGCTATGCCTGTTTGGGCGGTGGTGTCCCCTCCTTACTGCTCATCGCAACTCGATTTCCGGCCGCCACATGAGGGGACTGCAAACATCCTGTGGTTTCTTTGCCGCATTAGGGCGCGGTCTTGGCGGGTTCATTGGGCCTTGCCATAATCCGCCGCACTCACCGCCCCGGGCCTCCCCGCTCGAGGGCGTCAGTTCTCTGCCAGAGGTCCTTGCGAATGAACGATACCGTAAAGGCAATCGTCGCCATGTTGGATGCCGGACGCGCCGAACTGCAGGTCGCGGCCGCGCAAGTCCTTGGAGAGCTCCGGGTGAAGGAGCCGGCGGTCATCAAGTCGCTCGCAGCCTCGATCCAGCGGTCGCCAGTGCAGGGTCGATTTGCGCTGGAGGCGCTCGCGCACATCGGCACGGCGGATGCCTATCGCGTGTTGGTGCGCGCGCTGGTGGAGCACGACGGATGGCTCGACCAGTTGTCGCATCTGCTGAATGAGGCCTCCGCCGCTGCACACGCCGCAATCCTCGAGGTCATCGACACGGCGCCGTCGGACCGGCGGTTGCGGCTGCTGCAGGTTCTGGCGCGCAGCATGCAGAAGGACTGTGTGGCTCCCTTCGTGCGCGCGATCGCGACCCCTGAGGTCTCGACGGCAACCAGGGACTTGTTGGTCGAGGCGGGGCCGAAGCTGCCGGACGCAGCCAAGAAGGCGCTGCGCGACGCGCTCACCGCGGCGATGCGCGAGCCGCTGCAGGATGCCTGCCTCGCCAACCTGATCGGCGCGCTCGCAGTGGTCGACGCGGCGTCTGCGAAGGCGATGCTGCTGCAGCACACGGGCGACAAGTCGCCATTGCCGGTGCGCATCGAGGCGTTGCGTGCGCTGCGCGGGCAAGAACTTACGACGGCGCAAGCGAAGGCCTTCCTGGCCGTTCTCGACGATGTCGCGCAGCAGCCCGTGCACGATGCCGTGCGCGAACTGCTGGCCTCGCTGCAGTCGCTGCCCGAAGGCCTCGACGAGCAGTTGGAGAAGATGCTCGCCGCGCGCAACCCAGAGCAACGACTGTTTGCGCTGCGTGCGCTGCGCGCCAGCGGCTCGGCCGAAGCGGTTCGCATCGCGCTGAAGCTGCGCGATCACACCGACGAACGGTTCCGTGCAGCGGCAGAAGATGTGCTCGCGACTAGCAAGCACGCGGTTGAGCCGATGCTCAAGCTGCTGTTGCTCGCGCGCGAGCCAGTCGAGGCTGGTCGCGTCGGCGCGGTGCTGCTGCGCTTGGCTCCGCACATTCAGCCCAAGACCGCAAAGTCCGCGGCCGAGCGCGCGATGAAGCTGTTGCCGCAGAAGCCGTTGATCGCGGATCACCTCGCGGACGTCGCGATCGCGGCGCTCGGCGAGAAGCTCGTGCCGATGTTCGCCGAGCGCGCATTGCGGTGGCGCAAGCAGAAGCGCTACCCCGAGGCACTCCACGTTCTCGCGCGCCTTGCGTCGAAGAACATGCTCGACGCCGAAGGGCGCTACCAACTTGCCGTCACTCGATTGATGCAAGATGCGACGCGTCCAGGCGGCGAAGCGGCGACGCCGGGCAACGCGGCGATGGGCTTCTTCCTCGCGCTGTTGCGCGATGGGTTCCCGCTGCTCGAGCGGATCAAGAAGGACTCGTCGCTGCCTGCGGAGCAGCAGTTGAAGCTCGGCAGCTACTTCGCGCAGACGGTTGGCGCGGATCGTCGCTTCGGCCAGGAGTTGCTCGCGCACCTACACAAGCGACACAAGGGCCGCATCGGCGACGAGGTCAAGCTCGCGATGCGCGCAGCCGGCGGCTGATCGGCGCGCGCTGCGTCACGACGCGGCGCCGCCCATCCACACGCGCGCGCCGGGTTGCTCCGGCCGGAACGACGGCCCGCCCGGGCCCACGATCGCGACCGCCGTCGACCCGAAGCCAAAGCGGCCGAGTTCGCCACCGCGCTCGACGCGCGACCCTGGCTGCGCAGTGACTGACGTTCCGCCGACGTTGAATGCGCCGACCATCACGACGGTCGCACGACGTCCGTCTTCGAGCGTGCAGTCGAACACGTGGCGGCTGTTGCGCGCAAAGAGGTCGCGGATGCACGCGACCGCAGGCGGGTTGACCGGAAACAGCGTGCCCGGCAGCGCCGTCACCTTGGTCACGCGCGCGGCAACCGGCGAGTGCACGCGGTGGTAGTCGCCAGGCGCGAGGTAGACCGTCGCCTGCGAGCCGCCTTCGAGCGCGGCGGTGAGGTCGCGATCGCCCAAGAGGTCCGCGAGCGCGTAGTCGCGGCCCTTCACTTGCTCGATGCGACCATTGCGCACGGGGCCGCTCGTCACGATGCGGCCGTCGCTCGGCCACACGAGCTGTGCGTCGGCGATCGGGCGCGCGCCGTCGCGCAGCGCGCGTTGGAAGAAGGCCTGCATGCTGCGATACGAGTCGAGCGGGTCGCCGATCTGCGCCAAGTCCGCGCCGTAGCGGCGTGCGAACCACGAGAAGAACGGCGTGCGCAGTGAGCGCGGCAGCGGTAGCGAACAGAGCGCGCCAGTCGCCCGCGAGAACAGGACCTTGGGCAGGAGATGGAGCAGCAGCGCGCGCATGAGTCGGGCGAATGTTGTCCTTCATCCCGCAGAAGCGCGCAAGTTCGGCTGCGCCGCCGATGCGCCGATCGTTGCCGCGGCGACTGCGGTTGGGAATGATGCGCCGATGCGGTTGTGGCTCCCCGGTGGTGTGTTGCTCTTGGTGCTCGCGTCGTGCGCTCAGCGTTCGCCGCAGCGACTCATGGGCGATGGCGAACTCGTGCTCGAACTCGGCGGCGCTGGCGCCTCGTTGTCGCGCATGCTGCAAAAGTCCGGCGTCGAGTTGTTGCCCGCGCCGCAGCCGATCGTGCAGCCGGCACCGCACATCGAGCAGAAGCCAAAGGACGGCACTGGCGGCGAGGATTCGCGCGGCGCCAAGGCAGACCCGATCGCGAAGATCGAGCCTGAGCCAAAGATCGAGCCGAATCCAGAACCCAAAGCCGAACCCAAGCCAGAGTCTGGCGACTACGCGTTCGATGTCGTGGTGGTGCAGCTGGGCGCCAACGAGACGCTGATGGACGTGGCCTCGAAGCACCTCGGCACCGCAAAGCGCTTCAAGGACATCATGAAGTGGAACGGCTGGAGCGAGCGCGAGACGCGCCGCTTGAAGCCGGGAACCGAGATCAAGCTGCAGATCCCAAAGAAGGCTGCTGCGCCGCGGTGAGCAAGCCGCACGAGTTTGCAAAAGCGCTCGACCTCGCGCTGCGTCCGATCGGGGTCATGCGTTCGTCGCTCGTTGTGCACCACGAGGCTCCGCGTCAGCCGCGCGTCGAGCCAGCGTCCGAAGAGCCGATGGTGCGCGGCGAGATCCACATCGCGCAAGGCCTGCAGAACGCGCTGCACGACCTCGAGGGCTTCTCGCACATCTGGGTGCTGTTCGTGTGCGATCGCACGCGCGGCTGGAACAGCAAGGTGCAACCGCCGCGGGACACCGAGAAGCGCGGCGTGCTCGCGACGCGGTCGCCGGCGCGGCCCAATCCGATCGGTCTCTCGTGCGTGCGCTTAGTGCGCGTCGAGAAGCGCGTGTTGATGGTGGGCGACCACGACATCCTCGACGGCACGCCGATCCTCGACATCAAGCCGTATCTGCCCTACTGCGACAGCGTGCCCGATGCGCGGATCGGTTGGGTCGCCAATGTGGCGACGGATGCCGCCGATCATCGCGAGTGGTGGAACGACAAGGACGCGCCGCTGCCGAGCGTGTATCGCGAGCGCTTGGATCAGAAGAAGCGCGACGAGTAGCGAGCTCGCGCGCGGCGCGCGTGGGTGGCGTTCGTTACGAGCGGTAGTCCGCGTTGATCTGCACGTAGTCCTTCGTCAGGTCGCACGTCCAGATGTCCGCGCTCGCAGTGCCGCGGCCGAGATCGACGCCGAGGATGACCTCTTCGTTCTTCACGAGGTGGTCGTGCGCCGCCTTCTCGCGCTCAGGATGCGGCACGCCCAGGTGGTAGACCTCGGCATCGCCGACCCAAACGCGCGCCTTCTCCGCATCGAACGGAACGCCGGCGCGGCCTGCCGCCGAGAGGATGCGGCCCCAGTTGGGATCGAGGCCCGCGACTGCGGTCTTCACGAGCGGGCTCGTGCCGATCGTGCGGCCGACGTGGTTCGCTTCGTCTTCGTTCGCGGCGCCGCGCACCTGCACGGTGATCAAGCGCGTGAGTCCTTCGCCATCCTTGGCGATGAGGCGCGCGAGGTCTTGGCTCAGCTTCGTCACAGCGGTCTCGAACACGTTCGCGTCCGCAGCAGCGCCGCCGCCCCAGACCACGAACGTGTCGTTCGGCGACGTGTCGCCGTCGATCGTCACGCGGTGGTAGCTGCGATCCGCGATGCGCTTGCACATCGCTGCGATGTCAGCGCCGGGCACGTTCGCGTCGGCGACCGTGAACGCGAGCATCGTCGCCATGTTGGGATGGATCATGCCTGCGCCCTTGCTGAAGCCCGTGGCGCGGCGCTCGCTGCCGTCCTTGCCTGCGAACGTCGCCGTGCGCGCCTTCGGGAACGTGTCCGTCGTCATGATCGCGCGCGCGAACTCATGCGCCTTGCCGGGGCTGGCGCCCGCGAGCAGGTCATCGAGCTTCGCGAGGATCTTCTGCTTGGGCAGCGGCGCGCCGATCGGGCCGGTGCTCGCCATCAACACTTGCTCGGTGGGGCAACCGATGCGTTGCGCGAGCGCCTCGCAGCATTCGCGCGCGTCTTGGATGCCCTGCTCGCCAGTCGCGCAGTTGGCATTGCGCGCATTGACGAGGATCGCGCGAACGAGGCCGCCCGTCTTCTTCAGGTGGTCGCGGCACACGTGAATGTGCGCGCCCGTGAGGCGATTCGTCGTGAACACTGCCGCCGCGGGTTGCGCGCTCGCCGACAGCAGCAAGCCGAGGTCGGCGTGCGTCGGGTCCTTGCGGAGCCCGCAGTGGAGCGCGTTGGCGGAGAAGCCCTGGGGCAGGGCAACGGGGTCGATCGACGCAGCGGGTGCGGCCATGGGGGCGAGGAGGATAGCGGCCTGCCCCCGCTGCGCCATTGCGCGCGCTGACTCAGCGCAGCGGGTAGATCGTCGGGTGCGCGATCGCGACCGTGCCCGCGGCGATCGCGCGGTGCAGTTCGAGGCGAAGCGCGCCCGCAGGCCAGCCACCGCCTGGAGGCGTCAACGTGATCGTGTTGCCGACGACGCTGATGCTTGCTGCGACCACCGTGCTTGCGCCGGAGATCACGCGCATGCGCGCAGACGTCACAGAGCCCGACGTCAGCGACGAGTTGAAGCGGATGGTGACGCTCTGCGACGAGCCGAGGGTCGCCGACGGCGCCGGGGTGACGCGATCGATCCAGAGCAGGTCGCTCGCAATCGGATCCGAGAGACCCGGGGTGTCGCCGATCGGCGAGCCGATGGGGCCCGCGTCGACATCAGCAGCGCCGAGTTCCTTCATGCCCGCACCGATCGCCGCCGAGCCGAGCGCGAGCGTGAAGTTGTCGACGATCGAGGTCGACGGATACGCAGCCAGCGCGGCCGGAACGCGGCGCAGCGTCGGGTTGGCGCTGAGCACAACGCTCGTGCCCGCGACATTCGGAGCCGTCAGCGACGTGCCGTTGTCCGCGAGTTCCACCGTGGCGCCCGCCGAGAACGTCGCCGCCGCGGCGAGCGTGAGCGCGCCGTTGGTGTTCGCATTGACGCGCGCATAGGCGTTCGGCGCGTTCGTGAACGCGGCCGCCGCCGCGTTGCTGATCGTCGCGTTGCCGAGTTCGCGCACGTTTTGCGTCGGCGTCGGCTGCAAGTGGAAGACGCAGTTGGTCGCCGACGATTCGCGCGCGGGGCTCAGCATGCCGCCCAGTTGGTTGCCTGCGAACGTGCAGTGCGACGCGAGCACGATCTTGTTGCCCGTGCCCGACGTGACGCGAAGGCCAGCGCCGAGGTTGCCCGCCATGTGCGACGACGACACGACGGCGTGGCCCGAGATGGTCTCGGACGTGATCTGCACGCCATCGGTGCTATTCGCGGTGGCGCGCACGTTGTGGAGCATCGTTTCGCCCAAGCCGTCGAAGTCGACGTGGAAGCCCGCGAGCGCGTTCTCCGACGCGGTGCAATCGCGCACGACAGACTTTGCGGACCACACCGTGGGGCCAGTGGGGTCTTCGTATTCTTGGTCGATCAACAAGCCATCAAGTCCGTTGCCCGAGAACGTGCAACCGCGGAACGCGATGTCGAACAGGCCTCCGCCGGTTTGGTTGGTCGGACGCGCGAGGCTTGCGTCGAAGCCTTCGCTGCCGTTGTTCGAGAATCGGCTGTAGCTGACATCAGCCGTCGAGGTCAGGCCGTTCATCGCGTAGAGCGGGCCGAGATCGACGCCTTCCTGCACGTTCGCGTCGAACGCGCACGAGTCGATGCGCAGATCGAACGGGCCGACCACGTTGAGACCGTCTGCGCCGTTCTGTTGCGACAAGACGTTGACGAGCTGCACCGAGATGTTCTGCGTGAACTGCGGGCTCGTGGGGTTGATCGGGTTGCGCAGGCGGATGCCGCGGTCCGTGAACTGGCGGATCGTGATCGAGCGCGCGTCGATGTTGACGTTCTGGTGGTCAATGCCGTAGGCGCCAACGTTGTTGCCGGCCAGCGAGAACCCATCGAGGATCACGCGCGCGCCGGCCGTGTTCGCTTCGAACGCGGGTTGCGCCGCCGCAGCGGTGACGATCGTGAGCCCGGCGAGCGGGTCGCGGTTGTCGATCGTGAACGCGGTGCCGATCGGGAAGCCGCCGTAGACGTGCGCGCCGGCCGGGACCAGGCCGGTCGTGTAGCTGCCGTTTCGAACGTAGACATTCGCGGTGCCGGCGAGGCCTGCCGCGGTGAGTCCTTCTTGCAGTGTGCGGTAGGGCGTTGCGAGCGAGCCATTGCCGCCAGCCGACGCCGCTGCGTCGACATAGATCGCCGAAGCCAGCGGTCGCGCGCGCAGCGCGGCACCAGCGAGCGTCCAGTTGCTGCCGCCGGTCGGACGAATTGCGAGCGAGAACACGCGCTCGGCGCCGTTCACAAGACCGCTGATCGTCAGCGTGTCGCCGCTGACCGCGACCTGCGTGCCCGCGAGCAGGCCAGCGCTCGTCGTCGCGTGGAATACCGTCGACTCAAAGCCAGCCGGCGGACGGCGAAGGTGCAGTCGCACCGCCGCGTTGCCAGCTGCGGCCGCGAGCACGCCGCTGTGGTCGATGGACACTGGCGTGGATGGCACGCCGCCCGCGCCACCGCCAGTGCCGCCGCCACCGACGCTACCGCCGCCGCCACCACCTCCGCCGCACGAGGGCAGCGAGAGGACCAACAAGAACAGGGAATAGGAAAACGCTGACCGAGCCGTGAGTTTGTGCATGAAGAGTCTGTGCCCCAGCCCTGGCGAGTTCCGTGCCGCGCGCCCGATAAGTGGTGGGGCCAGCGTGGGAAGCTCGAATCCCGGCACTACAGTCTACACCACGACGAGCCGCCGAAGCGATGGCGCGTTCCGACGCGACTGCACGGTGCACGGAAAATGGTCAATGCGCGTCCGCAACATGCACATCCGCGCGCAAGTTGTGCAACCGCGCGCTGCCGATGTCACTGCGGCTTTGGCTCAGCGGGCGTCTTTCGCACCGGCATCGGGATCGCGCGCACCGGCTTGCCGAACAATCGTGCCGGCGCGGACTCATCGAGCACGCGTTCCATCGCGATCTCGTCGCACGCTTGGAACTTCGGGCAGTGCATGCAGTCGTTGAACACCTTGTGCGGCAGTTCGTCGTGCGCGCAGATCGAGAAGCC
>JBEELK010000355.1:0-8759 GCA_041168165.1 Planctomycetota bacterium
CGGCACGACCCAGAGCGGAGTGCCGCTGCGTTCGCAACTCGAGATCGCCTCCGGGCGAAAGCGAGACGCGACGCGGCGGCGACTCCTCGGTCGCCGATCTGAGGTATCCACCGATGACCGCGATGCGAAAGCACCGTGCCACGGTCGACACACGGTGGATGATGCGATTGCGCCCCATTGCGCAACGCCGCATGATCGAGATACCGCAACCGGGAGTCCCCAAAACCATGAACATCGGTAACATGGAGCAACAGCGCTCGCTGGCTCGCGAGATTGGCTCTATGTCCTCCAGACTCTCCTTGGCTTCTATTCTGCTCTGTGCGCCCTTATTGGCGCAGGGCATCACATTCGTCGAAGGCGCTTCCACGCAAAGCCTCGACGTCCACATTCTGCCGGAAGGCGGCATCGCGACGGACACCACCTTGCTCATGCAAGGAGTGGAGTTCTTGTCGATCGAGATGAGCGGCCGTGTCGCAAGCCAGGACTTGCAGACCGACGCGACCCGCCGCGAGGAACGCAACGGCATGACTCGCCTCGAGTTGCCGGGTGGGCGCCGCATCTTCTCCTACCGCCGACACAGTGGCCAAGCCTGGGGCTTCTTGCTCGTGGAGCCCACGGGCAACGCGCACAGCGCGCTCGAACTGCCCGGCATTGGAACCGCAGGCACGGCGAGCCCCTTTGCGGACCGCATCGCGATCGATCGGCAAGGCACGCACATGTGCGTTGTCGGCACTATGGGCGGGATGCACGTCGTGCGCCTCGACGGGACGAACTTCGCGAGCACTGGCTCTCCGGTCCGTTTCGTGCCAACGCCATCTGCTGCATTGCCGTCCGCGCTGATGGTCGGCGCAACGCACGCATTCTTCGTCAGCGCCAACGGTCGCATGTGGCGCATGCCGCTTGCGGATCTCGGATTGCCCACGGATTGCACTCCGGCGGGCACCGCGACGTCGTTCGCAAAGGATGAGATCGCGCTGTCGGGCGACGGCACGAAGGCCGTGTTCTTGCATGGCCCGTCAAACTCGCTGCTTCGGCTCTACATGCTCGATTCGGCGAATGCGCCCGTCCTGCTGCCGCCGCCAGCGAGCAAGTATGAGGAGCCCGGCTATCTGCCAGAGGGCACCGGCGATCTGCGCCTGATGCTCAACCATGACGGCTCGCGGCTCTTCTACATCGACGGCGTCATCCGCGATGAGAGCCACCTGCTGGACACGACCGGCGCGCTCGGCGATCTCCAGGTCACTCAGGATGCAATCTTCCAGCCCTACATCGGCATCCACATCCTGCCGTCGTTCAAGGGCAACCAACTGATCGCGTCGATCGGCGACCCCAACCGCATGGACTGGTTCGTCGCCGAACTGTCCGCGACCGGCAACACCGTGCGCAACGCGACAGGCACCGGATCGCTCGCGCAACCGTTCACCTCAGGCTCGCTGATCCCATCGAAACTCGGCATGGCTGGCGGCCGCGCGCTGATCAGCGACGTGTCTCCACTCGACTCGACGCGGCAAACGCTGCGCTTGCTGGATCTGCAGACGGCGACCACCACGGTGCTCCACCAGGACCTCGATGGGCCGATCGTCGCGGGCGCCTCGACTGGCGCGACACCGGACCTCGTGGTCCCGGGCCCTGGCGATCGCCTCTACAACGGCTCGACGGGAGCCCTGATCGCGGCAGCGCCTGCTGGGATCCAACTCGACGCGCCGGTCGCGGGCGAGTGGTTCCGCGCGGCCCCGGTCCGGCTCACGCCAGACTGGTCGACGATCGTGATCTACCTGCCCGATGGCAGCACGTTCTTCGGGCCGACCGTCCATCGCCTGCGGCAGACGGCGATCACGCACCAGAACCTGCTCGTGATGAACTCTGACCAGGGCATTTGGACCGTGGGCGTCGGCTTGCCGCAGACCCTGGCGCCGTTGCCCCCCCCGCCTGCGATCCGCATTGTGCTCTCGGGCGCGGCCAACTGACCCGCCCGGATCCCGCACACCTGGGCCCTTCTTATCCGGGGCACGAGTCTTGCTTTCGCCTTGCCGATAACGGTCTGCTTCTGGCCGCATTGCGCTACACCGCCATCGCACGGCTGTAAATCCGTCGTAAACTCCAATATCCGCCGCTCTTCGGTCATTCATCCCCATGCCAAACCTCGTGGTTGGCTGCGGTGACACCGACGGTCCGGCTCGAATCCCCGCAGAGGTACCTGTGCACGTCGGCTACGTCCTGAAGAAGTTCCCGCGCAACTCCGAGACCTTCATTCTCAACGAGATCCTCGCCCTCCAGCGGCATGGCGCCGACGTGACGGTGTTCTCGCTGAACCGTCCCGACGACGGCGTTTACCACCGCGGCCTCAGCGAACTGAAGCGCCCGGTCGTCTACATGCTCGGCCGCAGGCCCGAGACGATGCCGGCGCACCTGAACGCGAACTGGCCGATGATCTCGGCGCGCAAGGAGCAGGTCTGGGGTCAGATCTCGGACCTGATCCAGGGCCAGCGACCCGACACCTGGGGCATCCTCAACTGGGGCCTCGACCTCGCGATCCAGCTGAAGAAGCACGGCATCGATCGCATGCACGCGCACTTCGCGACGATCTCGGCCTACGTCGCACGCGCAGCCAATGCGCTGACCGACATCCCCTACAGCGTCACGTGCCACGCGAAGGACATCTATCGCGAAGGCGTGACCGCGGACCGTTTCACGTCGCTGCTCGGCGCGAGCGACTTCGTCGTCACGGTGTGTGACGCGAACAAGAACTACATCATGGAGAACCTCGAAGGCCACAAGCTGGACCTTCGCGTGCTCTACAACGGCGTCGACGTCAACGCCTTCCACCCGAGCCAGCGCAAGCCCGCAGCCGAACCGACGATCCTGTCCGTCGGCCGCCTCGTCGAGAAGAAGGGCTTCAAGGTGCTGCTCGACGCGCTTGCGCTGATGAAGCAGCAGGGCTTCACGCCGCGCTGCGAGATCATCGGCGACGGCGAAGACGCCGAGCAGCTCAAGAAGCAGTCGGCGGAGCTGCAACTCAGCAACGTCGCGTGGCTCGGCATGCGCACGCAAGACGAAGTTCGCGCTGCGATGGGCCGCGCGCACGTGATGGCGCTGCCGTGCATCATCGGCAACGACGGCAACCGCGATGCGTTGCCGACGGTGTTGCTCGAAGCACAGGCCGCGGGCCTGCCGATCCTCAGCACGCCAGTCGGCGGCGTCGAGGAGATCGCGGACTTCGGCAAGGCTGGCGTGATCGTGCCGCCCGCAGATGCAGGCGCAGTCGCAACCGAGCTGACCAAGCTGCTGCGCGACCCCGCTCGCTTGCAACACCTCGCGATCGCTGGCCGCGCACGCGCGGAGCAGTGCTTCGACCTCTCGACCAACGTCGGCAAGCTGCTGAGCTGGTACCAGAACGGCAAGAAGGCGCCCAAGGCGTGAGCGATCGCATCGCCTATCTCTGCGCTGACCCTGGCATCCCGCCTGATAGCAGCAAGGGCGCGTCGGTCCACTTCCGTTCGATGGCTGCGGCGATGGCCGACGCCGGCGCGGAGCTGGACGTGTTCATGACGCGCAATGGCTCCGTCGACGGGTTCTTGCCGCATCGCGCGCAGATAGTGCCAACGCCGCGCGCCGCTGGCATCGCCGGCGAAGTGATGCAGCTCGCGCATTCGCAGGCGGTGTTCACGGCGATGGAACAGAACGGCCCGCACGCCGCGGTCTACGAACGGCTGTCGCTGTTCTCCGGCGCAGGCCTCGCCTACGCGCGCCACCACGGGTTGCCCTATGTCGTCGAGGTCAACGCGCCGCTGTGGATTGAAGCGAAGCAGTTTCGCTCGCTGCATCTCGCCGCGACGGCCGAGGCGCTGTGTCTCGACACGCTGCGCGGAGCGGACGCAGTGTTTGCGGTGTCCTCCGAGCTCGCAAAGCTGCTGGTAGCCGCAGGCGCGCCGCACGATCGCGTGCACGTGCTCGGCAATGGCGCGCACGTCGAAGACTTCGAACGCGCACAACCGATGCCGCGGCCCGCGCAGTTGCAGGGCAAGCCCGTGATCATGTTCGTTGGCTCGCTGAAGCCGTGGCATGGCATCGGCTTCTTGCTCGAGGGCTTCGCCGCGCTGCGCAAACACCGCGCATGTGGGCTCTGGGTCATCGGCGATGGCCCCGCGCGCGCGGAGGTCGAAGCGATGGCAGCGCAGATGCCCGATGACGTGGTCTACGAGGGCCCCGTCGAACACGAGACGATGGGTTCCTACCTCGCGGCAGCAGACGCGATCTGCGCGCCCTATCCGTCGGCTGCGCCAGGCTACTTCTCGCCGCTCAAAGTCGTCGAAGGCCTCGCTGCTCGCAAGCCGCTGATCGGCAGCCGCGTGCCGTGCGTGCTCGGCGAACTCGGCGGCGAAGACCTACCAGGATTGTTCGACGCGGACTCCGTCGAAGGCTTCGTCGCCGCTGCGGAGCGAGTGCTCGACAACCCGCGTGCGGCGCTTGCCAGCGAACGACTCGTGCAAAACCTCGATTGGCGGCAGAAGGCGCGCATCGTGTTGCCGTGGCTGCAGCCGCGCGAGAAGCCGACCGAGGAGCCGCGTGCCGTCTAAGCTCAACTTCCGCGAGAAGACGAAGCAGGCGCTCTACGTCTGGAGGCGCCTGTTTCCGTATCTCGGCGCCTATCGCGGCCGACTGTTCGCAGCGTTCTCGCTGACGACGATCGTCGTGCTCGCGGAGTTGGCGAAGCCATGGCCGCTCAAGGTCGTGATCGACCAAGTGCTCGGCGATGAACCTTGGGCGATCTTGCCTGAGAGCATGACGGGCAGAGAGAACGCAGGTTCGCTCGCGTTGCTTGCCGGCGGAGCCGTGCTGTTCTTCTCGATCATCACGGGCTTCGCGAGCTACTTCCGCGACCTGTGGCTCGCCGAGACCGGACAAAAGGTCGTCAACAGGATCCGCCGCCACGCTCTCGATCGCATGCTGCTGATGTCGCTACGGTGGCACGAGCAGCGCCGACGCGGCGACTTGCTGCTGCGCCTCGTCAGCGATGCATCGCAACTGCGCGTATTGCTGATCGATGGGCTCTTCTCGCTCATGCGCGAAGGCTTGCTGGTCGGCGGCACGCTCATCGTGATGCTGATCATGGACTGGCGCATCGCGCTCATGGCGATCGCAGTCATGCCTGCGATCGCAATCATGACTTCGCTGTTCGGCGTCAAGCTGCGCTCTGCGGCACGCAAGCAACGCGCGAAGGAAGGCGATCTCGCGACGTCGGTTCACGAGACGATGTCTGCCATCCCCGTGATCCAGGCCTACGGACTTGAGGATCAGGCAGCAGACGCATTCACGAAGGCGAACCGCAAGAGCGCCAAAGCTGGCCTCGCTGCAACGCGCCTCGAAGGGCGGCTCGGCATCGGCGCGGAGACCGCGCTCGCGCTCGGAATCGGCCTCACTCTGTACTACGGCGCCATGCGGGTGTCGGCGCCCGACAGCGACCTCACTGCGGGCGACTTGCTAGTGCTGCTCGCATACGTGCGGTCGTTCTACAAGCCGATCCGCAAGGCGATGCAGCGCAGCTCGGCGATGATCAAGGCCGCAGCGGCAGGCGAGCGCATTCTGCACTTGCTCGATGCCGTGCCCGACCTGCCGTGGCCCGAGAAGCCGCAGAAGCTCGCGCAGGTCCGCGGCGAGATCACGATCGACCACGTCAGCTTTAGTCACGGCGATGGGCGGCAAGTGCTCTCCGACGCGTCGCTGCGCATCCCAGCTGGCCAACACGTAGCATTGGTCGGCGCGAATGGCTCCGGCAAGACGACGCTCGCCACGCTGTTGCCGCGACTCCGCGACGTCGACGCGGGCTCAGTGCGCATCGACGGCGTGGACGTCCGCCAACTCGGCGCGCAACAACTTCGCAGCGCAGTAGCGCTCGTGTTCCAAGAGACCATCCTGTTCGACGCAACACTGCGCGAGAACATCGTCATGGGTCGACCGGAGGCGGCGGCCCAAGACGTGGAGGCGGCGGCGAAGTGCGCAGGCGTGACGGTCTACTCCGACCGCTGGGCGGACGGTCTTGAGACCGAGGTTGGCGAACGCGGCGCAGGGTTGTCTGGCGGCGAGCGCCAGCGCGTTGCGCTCGCGCGCGCTCTCGTGCGCAACGCATCCATCATCGTGCTCGACGAGCCCACCACCGGCCTCGACGCCGCCAACGAAGAACGGCTGTGCAATGAGGTGCTGGCGCGCCTTCGTGGCAAGACCGTGTTGCTGATCACGCACAACCCGCGCGTGCTCGACGCAGTCGATCGCGTCGTGCGCATCGTCGACGGCAAGCTCGTCGACGTTGACAAGCGGACTGGCGAGCAACTGCTCACCGGCGAATCCCAGGGGGACGCATGACCATCGTCTGCCCTCTTCCTGTCGCCGCGACGGAGCCGTCGTTCGCGCGCGCAATCGACCGCGAACTCGTGCAGCAGCTCGCGCGCGACTTGCTCGGCGATGGCTCGCGCAACGTCTCGCTCGCTCCTGACTATGTGCGCTGGAAAGGCAAGGACGGATGCATCGTTGGCTGGCACGCGCTCGTTGGCGACGAACAAGCTCCGTCGTATGTGACGGTGCGCACGGCGCCGCCGCTGCGCCTTGCGGACGAAGCCAACAAACTGCGCCACCGCGCCGACGAAGAAACGGACGAGTGGCAGCGATCGCTCGCGCTCTCCGAAGAGCATGGCCTGCTGCTGATCGGGTTCCCGCTCGACCGCCAGATGCCGGACCTTCGTCGCCTCGTGCGAGCTTCGAAGGTGCGCACGCTGGTGCAAGGCGTGCGGCCGGACCTCGTGCCGGACAGCTTGCGCATCAGCAAGAGCAAGAGCCGTCGAAGCATCGTGCGCTACAAGCCCGAGCGCCGCGCGGTGCTGCGCTGGGACCTTGGCTTCAAGAGCGAGGATGCGCAGGTCGCCGACTGCGTGCAGACGATCTGGTTCCGACTGCTCGCTGAGCCGTTGCCATTCCGAGCGCCGCTCGCCGCTGCTGCGCGAGACGCCGGCATACGCGTGCCTGAGTTGCTCGCATCGCCGCATGAGCGGCTCTTGCTCGAAGGGCATCTCGAGGGTTCGCCATTCGATCTCGGCGATCGCTCTCGACTCGATGACGTGGCGGCAACGCTGCATCGATTGCACGGCGCGAAGCTGCCCGCGGACGCTCCGTTGCGCGATGCGAGCGGCGAACTCGAACTCGTGCAGCGCGCAGGCGAGGACATGGGGCTGTTGACCCCTGCGCATGGCGCTGCTGCCGCCGAGATCGCGCGCACGCTCACGAGTTGCATGCCTGCGGCTAGCCCCGCGAGATTGCTGCACGGCGACTTCCACTGCGGGCAAGTGTTGCTCGGCGCTGACGCAGGCCTTTGCGACTTCGATCGTGCATGCGCAGGCCCCATCGGGATGGACCTCGCGTCGTTCCATGCGCATGCGGTTGCCGAAGACCCGCGCGGCGGAGCGGCGTTCTCGGACGCATTCGTCGAGGCATACGCGAGGGCCGGCGCCATGCCGTCCGCTCGTGAGATCGCATGGTGGAATGCAGCGGCGCTCGTGCGCATGGCCGCGTCACCCTTCCGATCGCTGCAAGCGGACTGGCCACAAGCATGCGAGCGCCTGCTTGCGGCTGCGGCCATTGCTGCAAAGGACGCGGCGCGATGACCTCCACCGTGTCGGCTGACTTCGCGGCGTTGCAACTCGCGCTGCCTGAGCTCGCGCCCGGCGACGAACTGGTGCTGCGCGAAGACGACGGCAAAGCCTGCGCGCTGCTGCGCCAGAAGCGCGGCACGCCGCGCAACTTCGTGTTCGAGAACGGATCGCTGCGCGAACTGTCGCTGCGAGACGACGCGGCCCTGCCAGCGGCCGCGCTGTGCGCCGACGAAACTGCGTTGTGCGATGCGCTCCGTCCCGCGTTTGGCGACGTGCGCGAGCCACAACTCGTCGCATGGCGGCCGTCGAAGCGAGCCGTGCTGCGCATGCGTCGCGGCGACGAGACGGTCTACGTGAAGCTCCTTGACAAGAAGACGTGGAAGCGCGCGAAGGCCGCGTTGGAGCGCATGCAGTCGATCGAGGCTCCGCTGCGATTTGCGCTTCCCAGCGCGCTTTTGCCAGACCTCTGCGCCTACGTCGCGAACGGCGTGTCGGGCGTAGCGCTTCACGACACGCTCGCCGCTGGTCAGTCTCCGTCATGGCGGCTCGTCGATCGCGCAGTGCGTGCGCTCGCGTGCGCAGCGTGCCCCGATGACCTTCCGCGTCACGACTTCGCGAGCGCGCGCGACTCCGCAGTGAAGATGCTGACCAAGGCGCGCAACGTCGATCCACGGTGTACCGAGATCGCGCAGCGCGTGGCGCAACTCGCGGGACCGCGCCAATCGCACGAGGGCTTCGTTCACGGCGACCTGCACGACAAGCAGCTCTTCCTCGACGGCTCCATCGCGTGGCTGATCGACCTCGAAGGGGCGGGACGCGGCGACGCCAACTTCGACCTCGTCAACCTCGCAGAACATCTGCGCCTTCGCGCGCTGCAGCGCACGGGCAAGGACGACGGGCTTTGCGACGCAATGCTGGATCGTTTTGCGATTGCACGCGAAGTCCGCATGGCATGGAGCGCATGCATCCGTGCGCGCCTGTTCGGCGTGTATGCGATGCGTCCCCGACAAGCAGCTCTGGCCAATGTGTTACACTCAGACGCAAGCAGAGCTCTTTCTCATTGATCATGTATCGCCACCAGGCACTCCTATGCCTTGCGCTCGCGGGCTGCATCAGCGC
>JBEELK010000356.1:0-12040 GCA_041168165.1 Planctomycetota bacterium
GCCGTGACCTCGGGCAAGGGCGGTGTCGGCAAGACGTCGCTGTCCGTCAACCTCGCGTGCGAGTTCAGCCGCCGCGGCTACCGCACGATGCTCGTCGACGCCGACCTCGGCCTCGCCAACGCGCACATCCTCGCAGGCATGAAGCCGGGCAAGACCTTGTCCGACTACGTCGATGGCCGCGCCACATTGAGCGAAGTGATCGAGGAAGGCCCGGCGCGCGTTCGCTTCTTGACGGGCGGCTCCGGCGTCAAGGACATGGCCAACCTAGAAGAGGAAGGCCGCAAGAAGATCCTTGCTGCGATCGAAGAGCTGCGCCCCCACTGCGACGTGATCCTCGTCGACACCGGCGCCGGCGTCAGCAAAGGCGTCACAGACTTCGTCATGATGGCGGACCACACCGTCGTCGTGACCACCAGCAACTTCGCGGCGATCGCAGATGCCTACGGCATCGTGAAGGTCGTCGTGCAGGACGGTTACCGCAACCCGATCCACTGCGTCGTCAATCGCGTGCGATCGCCCGAGGAAGCGGAACAGGTTTTCATGAAGCTCAAGGGCTGCACGGAGCGGTTCTTGAACTTCGACCTCAACTGGCTCGGACTGCTACCGGAAGATACTTCCGTTGAAGGCGCCGTCGTAAGGCGGTTGCCATTCAGCGAAGCCTTCCCAAGCAGCGTCGCCTCGCGATATCTGGCCAAGCTCGTCACCTCGCTCGCGCGTTACGTCAGCGCGAGCCCAAAGGTGACGCAAGGCCCCGCGCGGTGACGAGGGCGGAGGAATACGGGCAAAGGATTACTGGGAGAGGGCGGGCTACACCCGCCGGCAACAAAGGGAAGAAGAGGAAAGAGGGATGACCCGACTTACGAATAAGGATGCGGAGACCAACGTCGACCGCATGGATCATCAGACTGAGGAAGCCTTTGCCCGCCAGGCGAACAAGGGCATCCTCGCTGACCAGGTTGCGCTGGAACTCAACGTTCCTCGTCGCACCGCAGCTCGCGTCCTCGACGCAGTGCTGGATTCCATGAGCGACCTGCTGCGCACCCGCGGCAAGGTTGCGGTCAAGGGCTTCGGCACGTTCGAGCGCCGCATCCGCAAGGGCCGCGCCTACAAGCACCCGCTCACGGGCGAGAGCATCGACGTCGCCAACAAGGAGACGGTGATCTTCAAGCCGAGCGATCAACTGATCATCGACACTCGCACGACGGCGACGCCGCGCACGAAGAAGCCGCAAGGCAACCCGACGGACGACATCCTGTTCAAGGGCTGATGCCGCTACGGAACGCGCGGTAGCCGCACACGCGGCGCCGCGCGTCTTCATGTACGCTGCGCATCGCTTGGATCGACGGCCACCGCGTGGCTATCGTCCCTCGGCTGCCGTCAGGCTGCCTCCATGACCACACCTCAAGACGACGAACCGCAGACCCTCGTGGCTGCGTGCGTCCAGTTCGACGTTCGCCGCGGCGACGTCGCCGGCAACCTCGCTCGAGCTGAGGCCGGCATCGCGGACGCAGCCAAGGAAGGCGCGCGGCTCTGCGTGCTGCCCGAGATGTGGTCGACGTCGTTCTTGCCGAGCTACGACGCGGCGCAGATCGCAGCGGCATCGGCGGCGGAAGCGCGCATCGCCGAATTGTCCAAGCAACACGCGATGACGATCCTCGGCAGCGGGCCGGAGTCGCGCGACGGTGCGATCTTCAACTGCGCGACGCTCTACGACTGCGGCGAGACGAAGGGCAGCTACCGCAAGGTGCACCTCTTCTCCGCCAACGCGGAGCATCGCCATCACCGCGGCGGCGACGAGCCGCTCGTCGTCGACACGAGCGCCGGTCGCATCGGCGTGATGATCGGCTACGACCTGCGATTCCCCGATCTCGCGCGCTACTACTTCCGAAAGGGAGCCGACATCCTCGTCGTGCCCGCGCAATGGCCCGAAGCGCGGTCGCAACATTGGCGGACGCTGCTGCGCGCGCGCGCGATCGAGAACATCCTCTTCGTGATCGGGTCGAATCGCACCGGCCACGACGTCTCACTGAAGAATGAGGAGGACCTCTCCTTCTTGGGTGATGGGCGCATCGTGGATCCGACTGGCGAAATCCTCGCGTCGGGCACAGGCGAAAGCGGCGTCGTCACCGCGGAGATGGACCTGCGCACCGTGCGAACGATGCGACGGATGATGCCCGTGCATCGCGACGAGCGGCCGAGCGTCTACCGCAAGCTCTGGGACGAGACATTCGACTCGATCGTGCAGCAGAGCCGCGAAGGCCAGCCAAAGAAGTAGCCGGCGCCCCGCGACCTCACTTCACTCCACGAAGGCCGCGAGTCGACTCTTCGCGCCCGGCTTCTTCAGCCGACCCAGCGCCGCGCTCTCGAGTTGGCGAACGCGTTCTGCGCTGATGCCGAAGTCGACTGCGATCTGACCGAGCGTCTCAGGCTCGCCGCCGCCGAGGCCAAAGCGCCGCCGCAGGATCTGCTGCTCGCGGTCCGACAGATCGCGCATCACGTCCGCGAGGCTCGCGCGCAAGTCGCCGACCGGCACGCTCTCCGGGACGGGCACCGCATCCTCGTCGGCGAGCGATTGCAGCAACGTCATCGTGCCATCTTCGCCGCCGCGCTCGGCGTCGAGGCTGACGGCGTAGCGCTTGGTCGAGAGCACCCAGTCGACCTTGTCGACGGAGATGCCGAGCTTCTGCGCAATCTCCGCGCTGGTCAGCTCGCAACCCGCTCGCCGGCCTTCGTCCTGCGCGCGACGAATGCGACCGAGGATCTTCTGCACCCACACCGGGATGCGGACCGTGCGCGAGCTGTTGTAGAGCATCTTCAGCACGGCCTGCTGCACCCAATACTGCGCGTAGGTGCGGAACCGAACTTCGCGACGCCAATCGAAGCCTTCGATCGCTTGGAACAGCGACGCGTTGCCTTCTTGGATCAGATCCGGCGAATCAACTCCAAGTCCGCGGTAGCGCTGCACCGTGCCAAGCACGATGTGCAACGCGCCTTCGATGTAGAGATTGCGGAGGTCCTCGAGCTGCGCTGCGCAGCGAGAGAGATAGCTCGCCTGCGCGCGTTCGCCGAGTTCGGCTTCGATCTCACTGCGCGGCCGCGCCGTGAGCGCCTTGGCCCTCGCCGAATCCACGCCCGCGCGCTGCAGTTCGAGCAACAGACGCAGCTTGAAGAACTCGTAGCGCCGCGCCATGCGGAACTCTTCTTCGCGATCCATCGGCGGCAGTCGGCGCAGATCCATCTGGTAGAAGCCGACGCCGCGGATGTCCGACAACGAAGGCTGCGCATCGCCGTGCACCGAGATCGTGCGCCGCGCGCGATAACCGACCACATCGATGTCCGCGTCCGCGCGACGCAACTGATCTGCGATCTGCAGAGTCGTGCGCTCGAAGCGATCCGTCGGCACATCGAGCGCCGCATCGAGCTGCTCGACCGGAACAGCGCGCCCGGCGACCAACTTCAGTTTGGACTTTGCGAGGATTCTGGAAATCACGAGAGCCTCCTGGCTGCCCCGTTGGGGCGTTGCCGCGTGAGTCGACGCAGAAGTGCGCCTTGGACTCCGCAGCACCGCACTCAGCGGATGCAGTCATGACGGAGGCAGGAAACAACAACCGTGCCCGCGCGCCGTCGGCCCCCAAACGAGTGGGGCGGCTCGGAAGATTCTCCGCACTTGGTGGCAGGGAGCGGCCACGCTGGCCCGATGCACGACCGGCAACGGACGCACGCAACAGCGTCTAAGTCGGCTGCAACCTGCTACGGCGACTCAGCGTCGGCGCATCAGTAGCACCGCGACCAACACGATCACCGCGGCCGCTCCGCCGCCGACGAAAAGCAGACTGTCCTTCGTAGATTCTTCGGCCGAAGGGGCCAACTCCGCACTGGAGCCCACATCGGTGTCGACAGGAGGCGCAGTCGGGACGGGCGTCGGATCCGCCATTTCGGCAGCCTGCGGGGACCGACTGCCAGAATTGGCAGCGGACTGGGGTGCCACGACATCTCCCGTGCTCGCCTCGACCGGCTTCGCTGGCTCCGGCACAGACTGCGCGACGGCGCCGGCACCCGTGGGAACGCCACCGAGGATGGCAGGGTTTGCGGCAACACCGACTTCGCAGGGCACCGTGACGCTCTCACGGAAGTGCCCGAGGGACTGACCCGTGGCACCACTGTGCAGGTCGAACTCCAACTCGAGCACGGCGTTGCGCTTCTCACCGATGCGCGCCTCGGACGGCATCGTGACGGTCGCTTCGATCACCGCCCAATTGTCGTAGACCGGTTGCCCCATGTAGGCGGGTGCGATGCGCCCGACCTGAGCTGGCAGCAACGTCCAGGAGCCGAGCGCCATCCCGCCCTGCGCCGCCGTCATCGACAGCGTCGACGGCGACGGCATGACCGAGTCGCCTTCGAGCATCATCGTGACGAGCAACTTGCCGGACTGTCCCGGCAAGAGACGTCGCGGCTGGATCGCTCCATCGAATCGAGCGTGGCCCCGCGCCGTCATCACCCGAGGCTGCTTGTCGAGGTTGAAGCCATCCTTCTCGCCGGTCTCGGGGTTGAACCCCTCTTTGCCGCCCTTCTCGACGACTTCTTCGTCGACCGCACGGATGACTCCCTTGCCATCGCCGCCGCCGGCCTTGCCTTGGGCTGCAGGCTCGTCCTGAGCAGCCAGCGGGATCGCGAAGAACAACGTAAGGGTGCTGGAGAGAAGACGGCTCATGGGTCGCGCAAGAATACTCTGGACCGAGCGAAGTGGACGGGGGGAGTCGAGGTAGGCCGCATCCGACGCACTTCCACCCGAGAACCGCCGCGAAACTTGCGGTCCCTGCCCAACGATCGCGTCAGCGCACCCGGCTGGGCTCCTTGAAAGGGCCCCACTGCGAGGCTAGTTTCCTCGCCCCCCATGGCCGCCAGCATGACCCCGCAAGCCAGCGAATCCTCCGTTCTCGACGCCTTGCGCGCGGTCCGCGACCCAGACCTCAGGCAAGACATCGTGGCGCTCGGGTTCATCAAGAACCTCCGCATCTGCGATGGCAACGCAGCCTTCTCGATCGAACTGACCACGCCGGCGTGTCCGGTGAAGGACTTGATGAAGGCCGAAGCCGAGCGCGCAGTGCGCGCCGTGCCCGGCATCAAGGGTGTGCAGATCGAGATGACCGCGCGCGTCACCGCGAGCCGTCCGGTGCTCGGCGACAAGGGGATGATCCCCGGCGTCAAGAACGTGATCGCGGTGTCGTCGGGCAAGGGCGGCGTCGGCAAGTCGACCGTCGCGGTCAACCTCGCATGCGCGCTGCAAGCGAGCGGCGCCAAGGTCGGCATCCTCGACGCAGACGTCTACGGCCCCAACGTGCCGTTGATGCTCGGCGTGAAGGGCCAGCCCGAGGTGAAGGACAAGAAGATCCAGCCGTTCGTGCAATACGGGCTGCAGATCATGTCGATGGCGCTGCTCGTCGCGGAGGACCAGCCGGTCATCTGGCGCGGCCCGATGCTGCACTCGGCAGTGCGCCAGTTCTTGTTCGACGTTGCGTGGACCGACCTCGACTACCTCGTCGTGGACCTGCCTCCAGGCACCGGCGATGCGCAACTGTCGCTGAGCCAGCAGGCGCACTTGATGGGCGCAGTGATCGTCACGACGCCGCAGGACGTGTCGGTCCTCGACGTGAAGAAGGCGATCCGCATGTTCCAGTCGGTCAACGTGCCGATGCTCGGCATCGTCGAGAACATGGCGTGGTTCACGCCTCCCGGCAGCACCGAGAAGTACCACATCTTCGGCGAAGGCGGCGGCGCGCGCATTGAACGTGAGTTCGGCCTGCCACTGCTCGGCCAGATCCCGATCGAGATTGCGGTGCGCGAAGGCGGCGACAAGGGTCGCCCTGTTGTGCTCGCGCATCCCGAGTCCGAAACAGCGAAGGCCCTGCGCGCGATCGCAGGCAAGGTCGCCCAACGAGTCAGCATCCTGAACGCGGAGTAACCCATGAACCCGACCCAAAACACGAAGGCCCAGGCTGGCCAGTTCAACCCGAAGACCACGATGCTCGAGTGCCTGACGGCCGATCCGTCGCTCGGCATGGTCCTCATGCGCGACTTCCACATCGGCGGTTGCCGCAACTGCGGCTTCGACCCGCACTCGTCGATCGAGGAAGTGGCCCAGCAGAACGGCATCCCGACGGATCGCCTGCTCGCCGCGCTCAACCGCGCGAACTGATCGCAGTTGTGAGGCAGCCCGCCCTTGCGCACGTGCAGGGCGTGGCCAAAATGCCCCGCCTCAATCCTGACCGGACACGCCTAGAACCACCTCCATGAGCAAGGTCCCCGAACTCACCGACGACAACTTCCAATCGACGATCGCCAGCGCCTCGACGCCGGTGCTCGTGGACTTCAGCGCCTCCTGGTGCGGCCCGTGCAAGGCGCTCGCGCCGACGATCGACAAGCTCGCGGCCGAATACGCCGGCAAGATCGCGATCTACAAGGTGGACATCGACAACGCGCAAGACGCGGCGTCGAACTTCAACATCAGCTCGGTCCCGACCTGCGTGTTCTTCAAGGGCACGAAGGAAGTCGACCGCTTCTCGGGTGCTCTCGACGTGCGCTCGATCAAGACCTACATCGAGAAGGTCCTCGCCTGATCGCGCGGGCGGCTGACCTCTCGGTCAGCCAGCCCAGCCCATCAGGTGACGCTGGATGTCACGCAGCGCCGTGCTTGCGACGGCGCAGCGACTTCCACAGCAGCACGAGCCCGAGCGGCGTGCAGACCGCGGCGTAGAGCCAGCGCATCGGCGCCTTCACGACCTGCAGCGGCGCGATCCAACGCGACCCACCGCTCTTGGCGACGCAGAGATGGCGCCCCGCGTCCGTCGGCACGAATCGCACTTCGCCGGCGGCATTGGTAGCCCCGACATCCCAAGCCGACCCATCGGGCCGCTCGACAACGACCGTCAGGCCCGCCATCGGTTTGCCGTCCGCAGCGACCGCGGAGAACACCGCCTGCTCGCCGACCTCGCACGGGAACGGAGCCACGACGAACTGCTGCAGCGCTAACGAGAGAACGAGAGCCGTCGCCATGGTGGGTTCTTTTCGTAGAAGTCGTTTCCCAAATGGCCTTCGAGCGAGGCCGAGCAACGACGGCCAAGGGCAAGGAGCGAGATCGCAGCGGAATCCGTAGATTCCGCGGAGAACTCGCGACGCAGCGCTTGGGCTTCGGGGCCGGCCGCAGCCGCTGGTGCTTTGGGAAACGGCTTCTAGTCTGTCGGCCGTGCCGATCGAAATCGAGGACCTGGGACGCAGAGCCTATGTGCCGGTGCTCGAGCACATGCGCGAGCTGCACAGCAAGGTCGCAAGCGGCGAAGACGACGGCCGCATCCTGCTGGTCGAGCACGAACCGGTCTACACCGCGGGGCGCGCGACTCCGCCGCACGAACTCGGGCCGCTCGTCGTGCCGATCGAGCGCGGGGGCAAGATCACCTACCACGGCCCCGGCCAACTGGTGATCTATCCCATCCTTCGCCTGCCCCATCGCGACGCGCGCGAATGGCTGCGTCGGCTCGAAGCGTTTGGCGTCGCGGTCTGCTCGGCATTCGGCCTCGCGGCGCAAGCGTCAGTCGATGGCACCGGCGTGTTCGTCGGCGATCACAAGGTCGCGTCGATCGGCGTGGCCATCAAGCGTTGGACCAACCTGCACGGCATCGCGATCAACGTCGCGATGGACAGCGCGCCGTGGTTCGCCGTGCGACCCTGCGGCCGCGCGCCCGAGACGATGAGCGACCTGCAGACTGCGTGTGGGCGCACGATCCTTCTCGACGAAGCGCGCGTTGCAGCCCGCTCGCTGGTCGGCATGCTGACAGCGCCGGGACGAAACCCCTGACGCCAGACTGCGCAACCGCACACCACCATGAGGAACGAAGTCGAATTGGCGCAGGACGGAGTGACGCTGCGCATTCGCTTCGGCTACCGACCGGACCTCGTTTCGCTGGTCAAGGAGTTGCCGGATCGCCGCTTCGACGGCGCGAGCAAGACGTGGTCTGTGCCCGCGCGCCACGCCGAGGCGGTCTACAAGAAGCTCGCGATCCACATGTTCGACTTCTCGTCCGACGTGATGAGCATCGTCGCGGGCACGATGGGCAAGCCAAAGGAAGCGCCGCGCGCCAAGCCCGCGCCGATCGAGGACGAGAGCGACTCGCCGATCGAACCGCGCGAGCAAGCCGCAGACATGCTGACGATCTCCGCGCTCAATGAGCGCATCCGCGAGTGCGTGAAGGGCAACTTCATGCAGTCGATGTGGATCACCGGCGAAGTGCTCGACTTCGACAAGGGCGCCAACAAGCAGCACAAGTACTTCGCTCTCGTTGAAAAAGGCGACGGCGCATCGAAGCAAAAGGCGCGCATCGACGCGGTGATCTGGGATCGCAAGGCAGCAGAGATCTTCCGCCGCATGTCGGAGACCGCGCCCGACTTCGCGATGCGCGATGGCATCGAGATCCGCGCGCTCGTCAAGGTCGACTACTACGTGCCGACCGGCAAGGTCAGCGTGCACGTCGAAGAGATCGATCCGTCGTTCACGCTCGGCAAGCTCGCGCTCAATCGCGAACAGATCCTCCGCGCGCTGCGCGAGCAGGGCCTCGCGGAACTGAACAAGTCGCTACCGTTGCCGATCCCGCCGCTGCGCATCGGCGTGCTGACGAGCGAGAGCGCGGACGGCTGGAACGACTTCAAGCGGCACCTCGAAGGCTCCGGCGTCGGCTTTCAAATCACGCTGCTGCCGATCGCAGTGCAAGGCGACAAGACGCGCGCGAACGTGCTCGGCGGCCTCGCATGGTTTGCCGCGCGCGCGAACGACTTCGACTGCGTGTGCATCCTTCGCGGCGGCGGGTCGCGCACGGACCTCGCGTGGTTTGACGACATGGACATCGCGCTCGCGGTCGCCAAGCATCCGATCAAGGTGCTGATCGGCATCGGCCACGAACGTGATCGCTCGGTGCTCGACGAGATCGCGCACTCGGAGAAGACGCCGACGGCCGTCGCGGCGTTCCTCGCTGACACCGTGCTCGGAGAGCGCCGCAAAGTCGCAGACCGCGCGATCGCATTGCAGCGCAGCGTCGGTCGCTTGCTTCAGAGCGAGACCAACTGGCTGTCGCGGGCGGCCGTGTCGCTCGGCAGCCACGCCTCGAGCCGCATCCGCAGCGAACGGCAACAACTCGACACTGCTGCGCGCGACTTGCGCAGCCACTCGCTTCGCGCCGTCGCCGAGGGCCGCCGCACGCTCGAAACCGCGGCGCGGACACTGCAGACGTTTGCGCTGCAGTCGTGCGAGCGGAAGCAGCACGAACTCGCGCGAGCGTCCGATCGCGCGCGACACGGCGCCATGACGATGCTGCAGCGCGCGCAACACAAGCTCGAGCAACTCGCCGACAAGCAGCGGCTGCTCGATCCGCGCTTCGTGCTGCGCCGCGGCTTTGCGCTCGTGCGCGACGAGCAAGGCCGCGTCGTGCCGTCGGCAGCGCGCATCGAGCAAGGCCAACAGATCACGATCCAGATGCGCGACGGCTCCGTTCGCACGCGCGCCGAGGCAATCGAGAACAAACCATGAGCGACAAGAAGAAGAAGGGGCAGGAGCCCACCTACTCCGAAGCGAGCGCGGAGCTCGAACAGATCCTGCGCGAGGTCGAGTCCGGCGATCTCGACCTCGACCTTTTGTCGGAGAAGGTCGAACGCGCGGCTGCGTTGCTGGCGTTGTGCCGCGAGCGGCTCGCCGCGACGGAGACCAAGGTGAAGAAGGTCGTGGCCGACCTGCATGCAGGCGTCGCAGACCGCGCTGACAGCCGCGACGAAGAGCCGGCGGACGAAGAATGATCGCCCTCGGCAACCTCGATGTGACGGCAGCGTTGACGCTGTTCGTCGTGCTGCTCGTCAGCAACACCGTGCACGAAGCCGCGCACGCGCTCGCCGCCAAGCTCGGCGGCGACCTCACGGCCTACCGCGGCGGTCAGGTGTCGCTCAATCCGCTGCCGCACATCCAACGCGAGCCCTTTGGCATGGTCGTGCTGCCGCTGCTGACGATCTTCGCGAGCGGCGGCTCGATGTGCATGGGCTTCGCGAGCGCGCCGATCGACCCGATCTGGGCCTTCCACCATCCCAAGCGCGCCGCGTTGGTCTCGCTCGCAGGCCCGCTAGCCAACCTCGTCGTGGCAGCGATCGCGTTCTTCGCGCTGCAATGGATCAGCTACCCGGAGACCAGCGAAGCAGCGGCGGTGCAGCGCATCGCAGCGACGTTCTTGATGCTCAACTTGCTGCTCGCGGTCTTCAACCTGATGCCGCTGCCACCGCTCGATGGCGCAGGCGTGCTCTCCGGGTTGAGCAAGACGGTCCGCGTCTTCTACGACAACCTGCAGCGCCTGCCGATGTCGGGCGCGATCACGCTGATCGTCGCGATCTACGTGATGCCGAGCCTGTTCACGCCAGTGTGGCGCACGGTCACTTCGTGGCTCGACGCGCCGCTGCGCTGAACGCTCGACGTCGAGCGACTCCGCGCTAGCGCGGCCCGACCAGGGCCTCTTCGACCATCTCGCCGGCGCGCACGCATGCGCTCATCGAGCGCTCGTAGGCAAACTCGCGATCGCGCGCGTCTTGTTCGCGCAGCAGGTAGCCGAGTTCGTCGTCACAGAGACCGAACAGCAACAGGTCCGGCACGCCGACGCGATCGCGAATGCGCTGCGCGAACGCGGGCTCCGCTTCGCCGGGGACTGCAACTGCTTGCAGCGATCCGATGCGCAGCCAGCCGACCGTCGTGCGCGCGCAACCCTCGTGCATCTCGCGCGGGATCGCCATCGTCAGGCGACCCAGCCTGAGCCCGAACGTGTCGAGCGGGATGAACACGTCGCGCCTTCGCACCTCGATCGAATCGACCGGCATCAGCGCTGCGCCAGCGAGAGCTTGCTCTGCGATGCCGAGCAACTCAGCACCCATGTCGCGCGCGCCACTCTCGTCGCGGTTCTTCATGCGCGGAGTGACCATCGCGCCAAGCGCGCCGTTGACGAACACCGCTTGCCCGTGGCCGCGTTCGCGCCAGCCATCGCACAGCGCGCCCACGAAGTCCGACGACAGCAGCGCAAGACGACGCGACAGCACCTCGGGGTGGCACGCCATGTGGAGCAACGTGCCGAGCGGACGGCCGTCATCGACTGCGCGCGCATGCACGACGTCGAAGCGACGATCGAAGCACGCGCCGAAATTGCTGTTGCGCACCGAGGTCTCGGGCATCAACCGCGAGTCGCCGCGCACGAGCGTCGCCGGAGCCGCGTTCTTGCGCGCTTCTGCGACCGCCTCGGCCGTCGCGATGCGCATTTGGCGCAGGTAGTCGTGCGAGCGACCCGACGTCAGGAAGTACCAGCCCCACAGCCCGATCAGGTCCGGGCCCGCGTGCGTGTGGCTGCTGCACAAGAACACGTCGCCGTTGGCGAAGCCGGCGATGCCCGACTTGATCCAGTCCGAGTCCTCGCGCATCACGCCGAGGTTGTCGACGCCGACGATCGCAAAGCGCCGATCACCGATCTCCATGACGAGCGCGCGCACCTTGAGCGGCGACGCAACGCCTTCGCTCGTGCGGCCGATCGAGAAGCCGCCCATGTAGCCGCCGACTTCGGGCGTCACTTCGCGTTCGGCCGAGCCGACGCGAAGCACAGGGCCTTCTGCGCGCACCGCGTAGGTCGCGGGCCGAGCAGGCTGAGATCGCTGGAAGATGCCCGTGCACCCCGCTGCGGCGAGGATCGGAGCAAGCAACAGCCAGCGTGAACGGGAACCCGCGAAGGAACCGGTCCGTGCCGCGGTCATCCGTTCGCGCCCAACTGGGACAAGGCCTCGCCGAGCGACCGCTTCGCATCGTGGCGACCGCGGTGGCCTGCAGCCTGCTGCAGCGCGCGCAGGTAGTGCGCGAGAACCTCGCGGTCCGACAGATCGCGCATGTGCTCCAGCACCTGGTCGTAGCCAAGGCTCTTGAGGTGGCGGATGCAGTCCGCCTTGGTGACGGTGCGGCCGCCGTAGTAGGGATCGACGAGCA
>JBEELK010000357.1:0-17871 GCA_041168165.1 Planctomycetota bacterium
CGTCGCACTCGCAGTTCGCGGCGATCGCGTGCCTCGCAGACTTGCTCGCGCACTTCGTCGACGCTGCCGACGGTGGCGCGATGCCGCAGGCCGATGCGATCCGGCGCCACCCGTCGATCGCGTTGCTCAACCTGTATCCAGACCAGTTGCAGACGTTGTTCGCGCTCGCGAGCAAGGCGCAAGCGAGCGCCGAGGCGTTCGCGTGAGCCACGCGGCAGAGCCGTTCGACGTCGTGGTGTTGGGCAGCGGGCCCGCAGGCCAGAAGGCCGCCGTGCAGGCCGCGAAGGCCGGGCGCAGCGTGTGCCTCGTCGAGCGCGATGCAGTCGGCGGCGCGTGCGTGCATCACGGCACCATTCCGAGCAAGACGCTGCGCGAGACTGCGGTGCACCTCGCGGGCTTCCGCGTGCGCGCCGGTCGCCACGTGCCGGTCGAGATCCCGCCCGACCTTCAGCTGCAGAGCTTGATGGATCGCAAGGACGCGGTGGTGGATGCGCACGTCGCGTTCTTGCAGAAGCAGATGGAGCGCAACGGCATCGTGCAGCGTCACGGCCGCGCGCGCTTCGTGACGCCGCACGTCGTCGAAGTCGAGTCCGTTTTCGGCGATCGCTCGCTGCTGCGAGGCTCCGTGATCGTGATCGCGACGGGCTCGCGTCCGCGCGCGCCCGAAGGCATCCCGATCGATCACGAGCGCGTGCTCGACAGTGACTCGATCCTCAGCCTGTCGCATGTGCCGCGTTCGATGACCGTGCTCGGATCGGGCGTGATCGCGTGCGAATACGCGACGATCTTCGCGGCGCTCGGCGTGCGCGTGACGATCGTCGACAAGGGCAAGCGGCCGCTCAACTTCTTGCCCGCGTCGATCGTCGATCGCTTCGTCGCCGCGTTCGAGCGCAACGAAGGCTGCGTGTTCGTCGGCAACGCCACGGTGCGCAGCGTGCAATGGAACGGCGTCGACGCTGTCGTCACGCAGTTAGACAACGGTTGGGAAGCGAAGTCCGACGTGCTGCTGTGCGCGCTCGGCCGCGTCGCGAACGTCGAGGGATTGGGCCTCGAGAACGCAGGCCTTTCGACCAACGCGCGCGGCCATGTCCCCGTCGACGCGGACTGCCGCACGTCCGTGCCGCACATCTTCGCGGTGGGCGACGTGATCGGCCCGCCGTCGCTCGCGTCAGCGTCGATGGAGCAAGGCCGGCGCGCCATGCGCGCTGCGTTGTCGCTGCCGCGCGGCAACGCGTTCGACATCATCCCGGCGGGCATCTACACGATCCCGGAGATCGCGACGATCGGCATCGATGCCGACACTGCGCGCGCGCAAGGCATCGAGTGCGTGGTCGGCACGGCGCGCTTCGACGAGTTGGCGCGCGGCCAGATCGCGGCGTGCACCGATGGAGTGCTGCACCTCGTCGTCGACTGCGCAACGCGTCGCATTCGCGGCTGCCAAGTCCTTGGCGAAGGTGCCACGGAGCTCGTGCATCTCGCGCAGATGGCGATGGCGACGGGCGCTTCGGTGGAGACGTTCGTCGACGGCATCTTCAACTTCCCGACGATGGCCGAGGCGTATCGCGTCGCGGCGCTCGATGCCGACGCGCAGTTGCTGCGCATGGCGCATCGCTGAACGCGCGATCAGCGAAGCAACTCAGAAAACAGCCACACGGAGCGCTCCGTGCGCACGAGGTCTTGTCGCAGCCGCGCATCGTCGATGCGCATCGATGGCGTCGGCGATGCGCCAACGATCGTGCACGGCAGCCCAATGCGATCCGCGAGGCGGCCAGCGCCGAGCACGTGCGATTGTCCGACGACGACCACGACGAGCGCGCGATCGTCGGCGAGCGCTTCGGCGCGCACTTGCGCCGCGATGCGCGGATCGCGCTGCGCGAGCGGAAGCCGCGGCGTGGGCTCGAGGCCAGACGCAGGGATGCCGAGCGACTTCGCGAGGCGCAGCAGTTCGCGGTAGTGCGTTGCGTCGACGTCGCCGCCTGCGAGCCAGCTGTCCTGCCAGCGCGCGCGGCATGTCGCGACCAGTTGCTCCATTCCGATGCGACCCGCCAAGAACGCGTCGACGTGTGGTTGATCTTCGATGCCGATGGCCTCCAGCATGAGCCGCATGCGCAGGCCGCGCTTCGCGAGCCGTTGCAGCAGGTCGCGATGCAGCGCATGGAGCCGCTCGTCGCGGTGGTGGTCGCCTAGGTAGAGCGCGCGCCGATTGGCAGCGAGCGCCACGAAGTCATCCCATGACGCGGAGCCATCGAGGCGCGTTCCTGCGTCGCGCTCGTACGCGGCGTGGTAGTCGTGCAGCGCGGATGGCGACCGGCCTTGCCAGTCAAACGTCGTAGCCTCGCACGAAAGGAGCAGAAGGCATGCGGCGATGCCGGCGCAAGTCCGCCGCAAACTGCGGCAGTTGCGCACAGAAACGGCAGCCCTTGCGCGCGCGTTCGGCACTAGCATGCGCGGAGGATAGCCATGCAAAGCACACGCTCCATCTCGTCTCATCCACGCCTCGGAGGCCGTTCATGAAGACCTCGCTCACGGGCAAGCGCGCCATCGTCACCGGCGGCGGCAAGGGAATCGGCAAGGGAATCGCGGAGGCATTGTCCGCGCACGGCGCGGCGGTCGCGCTGATCGGCCGCGATGAGAAGGCGCTCGCGAGCGAAGTCGCGGCGTTGAAGAAGGCGGGCGGCACGGCCGTCTACTGCGTCGGCGACGTGACGGATTGCGCGTCGATCGAGGCTGCGATGGACTCGTGCAAGCGCGATCTCGGCGGCCTTGAGATCCTCGTCAACAACGCGGGCGTCGGTGGCCCCAACGGATGCGCGCTGCCGGGCCCGGATCGCTACGAGCTGCTGATGCGCACCAACGTCGACGGCGTGTTCTATTGCTCGCGCCACGGCGCGAAGCTGCTCGCCGACGGCGGTCGCATCGTGTCGATCAGCTCGGTGCTCGGTCGCTTCGGCGTTCCGGGCTACACGGGCTACTGCGCGAGCAAGCACGCGGTGGTCGGCATGATGAAAGCGCTGGCGCTCGAACTCGCGCCGCGGCGCATCACGGTCAACACGATCTGCCCGGGCTGGGTCGACACTGACATGGCCAAGCAAGGCATGGAGTTGATCGCAGAGGGCATGGGCACGTCCTTCGAGGCGGCGCGCAAGGCGGCGCTTTCCATGGTGCCGCTGGGTCGCATTCTGGATCCGCGCGAGATCGGCGAACTGATCGCGTGGCTCTGCAGCGACGCCGCGTCGGGCATGACCGGCCAGGCGATCACGCACGACGGCGGCCAAGTGATGTGGTGAGCGCTGCCATGCTGCGCGCTCACGTTCGCTCGCTCAGTGTCCGCAGACCGAGACCTGCAGCAAAGGCGTGATCGCGAAGCCCGCGGGATCTGCGGCGCACGGATAGAACGCCTGCGCCCAGATCGGGCCGATGCCCGGCGGCAAGAACGTCAGCGGCAGGTTCCACAGCGCGGCGCCGCCAGCGTTGGTCAGCATGAAGTTGGTGTTGATCGTGGGCGAGCCGAGGAAGAGCCCGAGGCCGCAACCGCTCACGTTGATGAGCGGGAACGCCGGATTGAACGCGCCATCGAACGCCATCAGCACAGGCGAGAACGGCGGCAGGCTGTCGATCGCCAAGCCGAACGCGCCGTTGCCGCTCGTCATCGGCGCGTTGGCGCGGAAGTTAGGCAGCAGCGGGCCGCATGCGCAGCCCATCGCGCCGGGCATGCTGCTCGCGGGACGCGCGACGAATGCGCAGCCGGTCGGGAGGAAGCCGCCGCTCGGTTGCGGCACTGCGGCCGCAAACGTCACGTCGAGGATCACTGGTCCTGACACCACGTAGATCGGCCGCACGCCGGCTGGATTGACGTAGCCCGACTTGTCGATCGCGACGTCGCCCGCGACGGCTGGCAGCGCCGCGCCGAGGATCGGCGGCGCGAGCGGCGCGCCGCCGACTGCGAAGTTGTAGACGACGCCCGCGCCGTCCACGGCGAACAGCGAGCCCGTGATGCTGTCGTAGTCGAGGCCGGAGACCGGGCCCATGACGAACGCAGGCGCAAACGGCGGCACGATGACCGGCGTGCCGGGCACCGGTTGCACGCCGATGACCATGCCGGGCGCGGAGCACAGGAACATCACGTTGGCGAGCGGGTTGATCGCAATGCCGGTGACCGGGCCGCCGAGCATCGCGAGCACGCCGGGCGCAATCGGGAACACCGGCATCGGTGGCGGGACGGCGCCGGGGAAGTTGGGCGCGGGCATCGCCGCGAGGAGTTGTCCGTTCGTGTGCCAGATCTGGTTGAGCAACCCGTTGTGCGTCGCGTCGCCTGCGGGCACCACGCCAAACGCGGCAGGCGGCAGCACGGGGCCGATCGGATAGCCAGGGTTGGGCGGCACCGGGCCCGGGATCATCCGGGTGGGCAACTGAGCTTCGATCATGAGCCCCGTGCCGATCGGCAGCGGGTCGTAGGACACGATGTGTTGCGCGGCAGCGGTAGCGCAGAGGAACGCGGGAGCGGCAAGGGCGAGAATGCGCATCGGGGAACTCCTGTGGGGGATGGTTGCCTCGCCTGAGATCCAATCCGGCCGTAGCGCACGCGCTGCGCCGCGAATTCTTGGTCTGGCTCTATACGGATGCGCAGCCGACTGCAGGAGCGCACCGTCGACTGCGGCTCCGTTCGCCGGTATCCAATGCTGCGTGCACGAACCCACAGCAGCGTCCGTCGCGGCCCACGCTCCCTCCGATGAGCGTCTCAAGAAGCGCGCGGCGATCGTTTCGCTCTGCGTCGCGATCGTGTTGCTGCTCGTGAAGTTCCAGGCCTATCGACTCACGGGTTCGATGGCGGTGCTGTCCGACGCGCTGGAATCGATCGTCAACGTCGTCGCCGCCGCGTTCGCGATCGCAGGCTTGTGGTTCGCGGGCATGCCCGCGGATCGCAACCACCCGTATGGCCACGGCAAGATCGAGTTCTTCGCCGCCGCGTTCGAAGGCGGGCTCATCGCGTTCGCTGCGCTGTTGATCCTCTGGGAGGCTGGGCACGCGCTGCTGCAAGGCTCCGTCGCTCGCGAACTCGACACCGGCATTCTGCTCACCGGCGCAGCGGGCCTAGGCAATGGGTTGCTCGGGCTGTTCTTGATGCGCGTCGGCAAGAAGCATCGTTCGCTGACGCTGATCGCCGATGGACATCACGTGCTGTCGGACTTCTGGACTAGCGTCGGGCTCGTCGCGGGCCTCGTGCTCGTGCGCATGACCGGCATCCCGTGGATCGATCCGCTTGTCGCAATGGCCGTGGCGATCGTGTTGCTCGTCACCGGCGCCAAGCTCGTGCGCACCGCGGCCGGCGGCTTGCTCGACGAACAGGATCCAGAACTGGTGGAGCGCGTCGTCGCACTGATGAATCGCGAACTCGGCCAAGGCGTCATCCGTGTGCATCACTTGCGCGCGATCCGCGCCGGCCGCGTGCCGCACATCAGCGCGCATCTCGTCGTGCCAGAGCACTTCCGCGTCGATGTGGCGCATGAGATCGCGGAGCGCGTCGCGGCATCGGTGGGGCGGCAGTTGGGCGAAGGCGACCTCGACTTCCACACGGACCCGTGCTTCCGCAGCTACTGCAAGGTCTGCGACATCACCGAGTGCCCCGTGCGTCAGCAGCCGTTTGTGGGCAAGAAAGCGCTCAGCGTCGAAGAGGCGGTGACGCCCGACGATCTGATGCTGCACTGAGCCTGCTACTGCGCGCCGCCGAGGCCCCACGCAGAACGGTGCTCGCCCGCGGTCTGCAGCCAATCGACGACCTTGGCGATGTCGTCGTGCTGCGCGATCGTGGCGCTGTCGGCGATGACGCAGAGATGGCGGCGTGCGCGCGTCATCGCGACGTTGAGGCGGCGCAGCTCTGCCAAGAAACCGACCTCGCCGCGTTCGTTGCTGCGCACGAGCGACAGCACGATCGCTTCCTTCTCGCGGCCTTGCAGTCCGTCGATCGTGCCGACCTCGAGGCCCTCGTAGCCCGATAGCCGATCGCGCAGCAGGCGCACTTGCGCCGAGTACGGCGTGACCACGGCGATCTGATCTGCGCGCACGCCCGCTTCGATCAAGCGCGCCACATGGCCTGCAGCGATCGCCGCTTCGCCTGGATTGCTTTTGCTGCCGTCGTCATCGCCCTCGGTCTCGTCGTGGCCGCAGCCCGCGGTGTCGAGGAATAGCAGCGGGCACGAAGTGTCCTCGGTCTCTGCGACCTCTGGCAGATCGCACAGGCGATGGGCCTTCACGAGGTCCGCAGGCACGAGGCGCGACTCGTAGAACGTCGCGCTCGACCAACGCTGGATCGCTTCGTGCATTCGATACTGCGTCGTCAGCATGCGCGTCATCTGCGCGCCGGTGGACGACGCGGCGAGTCGTTCGAACAGCGTCGTCGCGAGCCCGCCCTTCGCGGCCGCCTCGGAGTGCACCGTGGGCGGCAACTGGCAGTGGTCGCCCGCGAGCACTGCGCGCTTGCCGAGTCCGAGCGGCAACCACGATGCGGCTTCGAGCGCCTGCGCAGCTTCGTCGAGCACGACGAGATCGAAGACGCGGTCTTGCAGCAACCAATCGCCGCATCCCGTCGTGGTCGCGAGCACGACATCGGCGGTGTCGAGCAAGCCCTGCACGATCGCGTTCTCCAACGTGCGTTGCTCGTTGCGCAATCGCTTCTGCTCGCGCTTCAAGTCAAAGCGCTCGCTGCGCGATGCGCGCAGCCATCGGCGCTGCAGTTCGCGCAACTCTTGTCGCACGTCGCGCAGCAACTTCTGCTCGGGCGCGTTCTGCACTTGCACGGCGAGCGATTGGTCGACGACGGCGGGGAGCACGCGCACCGGTTGGCCGATGCGCACGATTCGCATGCCTTTGTGCAGCAGGCGTTCGGCGAGATTGTCGACCGCGACGTTGGATGGAGCGCTCGCAAGCACGGACTCGCCGCGAAGCACCGCTTGGCGGATCACTTCGACGACCGCAGTGGTCTTGCCGGTGCCGGGCGGCCCGTGGATGAGCGCGATCTGCTCCGCCGCGAGCGCGTGCGCGACGGCACTCTGTTGGCTCGCGTCGAGCGCTGCGTCGATGGGGGACTCGAGCTTTGGTCGCTCCGCATACTCGGGATCGCGCGCCACGAAGCACGCTTCGACGAACTTGCGCCGCTCCGGCGCCGCTGCGTTGCGCAGTCGCTGGAGCGCTTCGTGCATGCGTCGGAAGGTGATGTCGGGCACCAAGCGCCGCAGTCGAACGATCGACGGCAAGTCGAGGTCGTCGCGGTCGTCGAGCGCGACCGTGATGCGGTCAAACCGCACGCTCGCGACGAGCCCGTTCGTCAGGGGCTCGCCATCCGCGCCATCGACCGACACGACGTCGCCGGGCGCGAATCGATGGGGCGGCAGGGATCCGCCGCGGCTTTGCTGCAGCAACGCGTGCAGCGCGCCGCCGAGGCCGGGCTCGAGGTCCGCCACTTCGAGCCGCCGCAGCAGCACGCCGCGCTGCTCCAGCTCGGCTTCGCTGCGCGTGCGCAGCAGCCGCTCTTGCTGTGCGATCTCCTCCGCGCGCTCGATGCGGAGCAGTTCTTGATGCCGGGCTACGAATGCGTCGAGGTCCACGCTGCCAACGTGCAGCGCGACGCCGTCGAGGTCAAAACCCGATTGCCGTCCGCGGCTTAGGTCTTGGCGCTTCCTTCGGATCGCAATGGGGGCTGGGTCGCCATGACAACGGCCGTGCCGCGCGCGCAATCGGCGCAGCACATCGACTCATCCTGGGACCGGGCTACACTCCTTTGTTGCCGAGGCGCGGCTTCTCTTGCAGCATCCACCGGCCTCACCGCCACCTCCCACCGAACCCATGCGTTCCCTTACGCGCTCCTTGTGTCTTGCTGCCTCCCTTGCGACGGCGGCTTTGTGCCCGGCGCAGGCCGCGGCGACCACGCCGTATGGCACGGGTTGCTACTACCAACGCGCGAGTTTCTTCGAGACGTTCCCGACGGGCTCGTTTGATCTCGGTGGCACCATCGCGGCGCCGCGCGGCTACTCGATGATCTTCATTGGCGAGGGATACCTCGTCCTTCCGCTGCAGACCGCGTGGCGCCCGCCAACTGCGGCTGCGTCGCAGATCATCCTGCCGGACGATGGCGTGTCCCCTGCGCAGCCGCTGGGGTTCCCACTGCAATATCCAGGCGGGACGACGGAGAGCATCTGGGTCAGCAGCAACGGCTTCTTGACCCTTGCGGCAACCACCAATTCGCAGTGTTGCGCCGGCGATCCGGTAGGCATGGTGAGTGGTCCGCCGCGCATCGCGATGCTGTGGATGGACATGAACCCGACCGCGGGCGGCACGATCAAGTTCGAGCGCTCGACGGCTAACGGCGGGACCGCGTGGCTGACGTTTGAAGCGGTGCGCGAATACGGCACCAACGTGCCGAACACGTTCCAGGTCGCGTTCTACAACTACGGCCAGATCGACGTGCTCTATGGGCCGTGTGGCAACACGGGCAACACGGGGCTCTCGGGCTGGAGCCCCGGCGGCAACGTGCTCAGTCCTGGAGCGGTGAACATGTCGCAGGTGATCCAAGCTCCGTTCCTCACGGGGCCGGATCGCGATCCGTTGCGCATTGCGAGCACGGGGCGTCCGCGCATCGGCACGACGATGCCTGTCACGACGTCGAATGTGCCCGCCAACTCGCCGTTCGTGTTGGTTGCCCTCGGCCTGCAGGGCTACCCGCAAGGCCTGAGCCTCGATGCGCTCGGCATGTTTGGCTGCTTGCAGTACGCGAGCTTCGAGACGTCGTTTGGCCTGGTCCCATCGGGCGGCACGGCGACGTGGCAACTCGCGGTGCCGAACAACCCAGAGATCGTCGGCCGTCGCGGCTACTTGCAGTCGCTCGCGTTCGCGCCCGATGCAAACGGGCCCGGGTTGATCACGTCGAACGCGCTCGACTTGCTAGCTGGCGTGCAGTGAGCGCGCACCGCGGGCTGCGCTAGTCGCCGGGTGTCTGGTCGACGACTTCGTAGAGGCCTTGGCCCATCGCGCGCACGCGGCCCTTGGCTTCGAGCGCCTGCCACACTTCGACCGGGTATTGGTCGGGCGGGCGCACGCCGACGATCCCCGACCTGCCGCCCTTGCTCATCGCGTCGTGGCCGAGCCGCGATTCATCGTCGAGCCGCGTCACCTTGAGCCGCTTCTTCAGCGCCTTCATCGCGCGCTGCAGTGTCTCCTTGGTGAACGTGCCGTCGGGGTTGCGCTCGATCAGGTTGGGATTGGGCTGGCCGGGTGGATGCATGGCGTGGCGATCATCCAGAGCGCGCAGCCTGGGGCAACGACGAGGATCCATGACTGCTGCGATGGGATCGGACTCACGGTGCGGCCCGCGCCTACAAGCGTGTAGTTTCCGTCGCGTGAACATCCGGCCCATCGCAACGGTCCTCGGCGCTACGGCGGCCCTTTCGGCGCAGACCATCGATCAAGTGCGCGAAGCGGTGCGAGAGGCCGCTTCGGCGGGTCGCTACTCGCTGTTCGTCGCGTCCGTGGGCAGCCTCGTGCGCGACGGCGAGATGTCCGGCGGACGATTGGAGATCGACACGGAGCCTAAGTTGCGTGTGACGGATGCGACGCTGCCGTATCGCAAAGACTTCTTTCGCGACGGCGACGACCCGTGGCTTCGCATCGAAGCCACGCTGGGCTACGCGACTGTCGAAGCGCGCTTTCCCGATCTCTGGAGCGGCTCGCTTCCCCAGATCGCGACTTCGATCGACGCTCGCTACGAGGCCTTCGTCGCCGACGTGGGCGTTGGCCCCTGCTTTGCGGTGGGATCAGGAATCGTCGTCAGTCCGCTGGTGCACCTGGGCTGTAGTCGCATATCCAACGAAGCGGAGTTCGACGGACCCGGCGCCGCGTTCACGCAGTCGATCACCGAAGGCATCCTGTTCGACTGGGCGGGCATCTACGGCAGCTTTGGCTCGTCGCTCGCAGTGCGCGCCGAATCCGAGAAGTGGATGGGAGCGGAGTGGTCGCCGCAGGTGCGCTACGACATCCGTCGCACCGAGGGTCTCGACGTCGATGATCCCGCAATTGACGCAGACGACACCACGCAGTGGATCACGACGCGCGTCGACGGCAAGACGCCACTTGGCATCGATGCGCTCGGCGCGCCGCTGCACGCGATGTTTGGCGCGGGCTACCGACGCTGGCTCGGAGAGGCGGTTGGGCAACTCGGCTTCGACGACTTCTACGAACTGACGCTCGGCGTCGGGGCAGACGATGGCGAAGCGCTGCCGATCGTCGAATCCGTGAGGTTCTCCTGCTCGTACTTGTTCGGCGACGACGTGCAGGGGTGGTCGATTGGATTTGGCGTGACGTTCTGAACCGCGGAACGGTAACGCGCCCTTTCGCTCGCGTTCTAGCCGACCACTTGGCTTTGCAGCGACGCGGCTGCCTGCATGATCGAGTCGATCTCCGTCTTGCCGACCTTGGCGCTTATGAGCGACGCCTGCAAGTGGCCCGCGACCGCGCCGAAGTGGCGATCGGTGATGCCGCGGCCGCGGTGCGCGGCGCCCATGTCCTTGCCCTTGTAGGCACTGGGGCCTCCCAGCGCGGCAGTGAGGAACGCCACTTGGTGCCGCTTCTGCTCTGCCATGTCGGTGTTGGCGAACAAAGGCCTCAGCAGCGGATCACCGAGGACGCGCCGGTAGAAGTCGTCGACGACCGCGGTCAGCGCCTGCTTGCCGCCGATTTGGTCGTAGATGCTCGCCTTGCCAGGCGATGACTGCTTTGCGCCGCCGCCGCGGACTTCGATGAGGAACTCATCCACCGACGTGCGCAGCGTCTCTGCCTGTTGCGACAAGGCGCTCGCGGCATCGAGCATCTGGCTCGCGGCGGAGCTGGTCTCCTGCGCCGCGTGCGTGAGGTCGACGATGTTGCGCGCGACATCCTGAGTGCCGGCGGCCGCTTGTTGCACGTTCTGGCTGATCTCCCCGGTCGCGAGCTGTTGCTGCTGCACTGAGTTGGCGATCGACGAGCTGATCTCGTTCATGCGCTGGATGGTGGATCCCACCGATTGGATCACCACCGCGGTGCCTTGCGACGCTTGCTGCATCGAAGCGATCTGGTTGCTGATCTCCGCGGTTGCCTTGCTGGTGCCCTGCGCCAACGACTTGACCTCGCTGGCGACGACCGCGAAGCCTTTGCCCGCTTCGCCGGCACGGGCCGCTTCGATGTTGGCGTTGAGCGCGAGCAATTGCGTCTGGCCTGCGATCTGCGCGATCAGCTTGAGGACCGATCCGATGCGTTGGCTCGCTTGCAGCATGCCGCGCACGCTCTCGTCGGCGCGCTTTGCTTGCAGCATCGCTTCGTCGGCGATCTTCGCGCTGTTGTGCGCTTCGCGGCCGATTTCGGCGGCGCTCGCAGTCAGCTCCTCGGTCGCGGACGCCACGGTCTGCACGTTGGCTGATGTCTCCTCGGAGGCCGCGGCGACGGTCGTCGCGCGCTCGGTCGTGCCTTCTGCCGTTTGCGTCAGCGCAGCTGCGGTGGCCTGCATCTCGGTGGCGGAGCTCGCAACGGTCGCGACGATGCCTTGGATCTGGCGTTCGAAATCGTCTGCGAGTTTGAGCCTGCGCTGCTCTGCTTCCTTCAGCGCGTCGGACGAGCCTTTCATCTGGTCCGTTGCGACGTTGATCTGGGTCGCGGCACCTCGGAACGTGCCGGGCAAGCCTCGCAGCATCACGCGCCGCCAGAACGCACCCTGGCTCGCATGGCTCAGAGCTGCGCGCGATTCGCGGACGAACGCGTCCGTGATGTCGAGCATGCGATTGAGCGCGATCGCCAGCGTCATGCACTCGCCGTCGAGGTCGTCGAACGCGATGCGCTGCTCGAGGTCGCCCTCCGCAGCGGCGTTGGCGACACGGATCGCACGTTGCATGACTTCGCGGTGGTTAGCGAGCTCGCTGGTGGCGGACGCAGGATGCGCCGTCGGCGATTGGTCAATCGTCTGGGTCATTGCGCCGTCTCCTTCTCCACGAGCCCGAACACGAACTCTCCGTAACTCACTCCGTTGTTCGCGAGCAGCGCGAGCAGTTCCTCGGTAGCCGCCGCGATGCCGTCCCGCTTGCTCGCATGGCGGCCTTCAATCTCGCACAAGCGCGCGTAGATCGGACGGATCGCCTGGATCGCGCTGCGGTCCGGCGTTCGGCGATTGGAGTGAAACCCGATGATCTTGCCGGCTTCATCGAACGTCGGCGTGACGTGCGCGAGCACCCAGTAGTGGTCGCCGTTCTTCGTGAGGTTGACGACATACGCGAAGATCTCGTCGCCCTTCTGGATCGTGTCCCAAAGCAACTGGAACACGCAGCGCGGCATCTCCGGATGGCGGATCATGTTGTGCGGCATTCCGAGCACTTCGCTGGCGCGATAGTCCGCGACCTTCAGGAAGACGTCGTTCGCGTAGGTGATGCGGCCCTTCGTGTCGGTCTTGCTGACGATGATCTCCTCGTCGCCGAAGAAGACCTCGCGGCCAGTGGGTGTCGTGCGGTTCATGGTGCGTGTGCGCGAAATGCGCAGTGCGCGTGTGTCGACGCAAGAGCTGCTGTGGCTAGATGAGTCGGTGTGCTTAGTCGTGCGTAGCGACGAGGGGCCGCAGGCTCCGCCGTAGGCAACTGCACGTCACCGACTGTGGGCCTGCGCTGTTTGCTCGACGGACCATGCTGGTTCGTTGGATTCGGTGTCCGGCGAGCGCTCGTTCCGCAGCCCAGTCTTCGCACCTGCGCTCTCCGGCTCCTCTCGCATACGCCCCCCGGCTGACTCAGGTCGCCACAGAGGCGGTAAGGGCTCCCCGATTCGCATGTCTAATGCGGGAATCCGTTTCCATCGCTTCATGCGCGTTGGGGCAGCCGACGAAAGGGCCCCCGTTGCACGGCTTGCATCGCGATGAGCATCGCTTGCAAGCGCGCAGCGGATCCCCTCACGAGCGACCGCCAGACAGAGCATCGAGGCCTCAATGAACGAGATGGATGAAGTCCTGAAGGAGTTCCTCGTCGAGAGCTACGAGAACATGGACCGGCTCGACCGGGATCTCGTGTCCCTCGAGGAGCGCCCGGACGACAAGCAGATCCTGGGCTCGATCTTCCGCACGATCCACACGATCAAGGGCACCTGCGGCTTCCTCGGCTTCGGCAAGCTCGAGAAGGTCACGCACGTCGGCGAGAGCCTGTTGGCTCGCTTGCGCGACGGATCGCTCAAGGTTGACGGCGAGATCACCACGGCGCTGTTGTCGCTCGTGGACGCAGTGCGCTCGATGCTCACGCACCTTGAGTCGCACGGCGATGAAGGCGAGCGCGACGACTCAAGGCTCGTGCAAGAACTCGTGCGCCTCAATGACGGCACGCAGCAGCCCAGTGCCAAGCCCGGGAACGCCGTGCAGCCACCCATGCCTCTGCCGGTTGCAGCCGCTCCGGCTCCAGTCGCGCCGAAGGCTGAGCCTGTTGCCAAGGCGAGCACGCCGGAAGTCGCTCCCTCTGCAGACCACGGCGATGACCATCCCGCGCCTGCTGCGCAAGCGCAGCCCGTCGCGAGCAAGCCTGCCGACAAGGCGGCGGAGAAGCATGGCGAAGACTCCAAGATGTCGGACGCCAACGTGCGCGTGGATGTTGGCCTGCTCGACAAGTTGATGAATCTGGTGGGTGAGCTCGTGCTCGCCCGCAACCAGATCCTCCAGCACGGCGCCACGGACCGCGATGCTGCATTCCTCGCGACCAGCCAGCGCCTCAACCTGATCACGACCGAGTTGCAAGAGGGCGTCATGAAGACGCGCATGCAGCCGATCGGCACCGTGTGGAACAAGTTCCCGCGCGTCGTCCGCGACCTCGCCGTGATGTGCGGCAAGCAGGTGCGCGTCGAGATGGAGGGCAAGGAGACGGAGCTCGACCGCACGATCATCGAGGCCATCAAGGACCCGCTGACGCACATCGTGCGCAACTCGGTCGACCACGGCATCGAGAGTTCGCAGGAGCGCGTCAGCAAGGGCAAGCCTGCTGAAGGTCGCTTGTTGTTGCGCGCCTACCACGAAGGCGGCCAGGTCAACATCGAGATCGCCGACGACGGTGGCGGCATCCGCATCGACAAGGTGAAGGCGAAGGCGGTCGAGAAGGGCCTGATCACCGCGGAGCACGCGGCGCGCATGTCAGAGCGCGAAGCCGTCAACCTGATCTTCCTGCCCGGTTTCTCCACCGCCGCCAAGGTCACGAACGTGTCGGGTCGCGGCGTCGGCATGGACGTCGTGAAGACGAACATTGAGAAGATCGGCGGCGCCGTCGACGTCTCGACGCGCGTCGGAGACGGCACGACGCTGCGCATCAAGATCCCGCTCACGCTCGCGATCATTCCAGCGCTCGTCGTCACGTGCGACGGCGATCGCTTCGCGATCCCGCAGGTGAGCTTGCTCGAACTCGTGCGCCTCGAGAGCGAAGACGCGAAGACCGGTATCGAGTCCATCCGCGGCACGCCCGTGTATCGATTGCGCGGCAACCTGCTGCCGCTCGTCTACCTGAGCCACGTACTCGGTCTCGCTCCGAAGGAGCATGACCACGTCAACATCGTCGTGCTGCAAGCCGACGGACGTCCGTTCGGACTCGTGGTCGATTCGATCAACGACACCGAGGAAATCGTCGTCAAGCCGCTCGGCAAGCTGCTCAAGGGCCTGCCGTGCTATGCGGGCGCCACGATCATGGGCGACGGCAAGGTCGCGTTGATCCTCGACGTGATGGGCATCGCACAGGCGGGCCGTGTCGGCGGCGAAGGCCGCGACCAGAAGATGGCCAACGCCGAGAAGGACCAAAAGCAGTCGTCTGGCACCAAGCAGACGCTGCTGCTCCTCCAGGTGGGAGACAGCCGTCGCATGGCGGTCCCACTCGATCTCGTCGCGCGCCTCGAAGAGTTCCAAGGCGACAAGGTCGAGTTGGCGTCCGGTCAAGCGGTGATGCAGTACCGCGACCAGATCCTGCCGCTCATCGACCTGCCGCAGATGTTCGGCGGCGCTCCCGCGCTCGATGGCCAACCGCGAGCGTTGCAAGTCATCGTCCACAACGGCGCGAATGGTGGCGTCGGCTTCGTCGTCGACCGCATCCTCGACATCGTCGAGGAGGACCTCGCGATCCAGCGCAAGTCGCGTTCGCACGGCTTGCTCGGTTCCGCAGTGATCCAACAGAAGGTCACCGACCTGCTCGACGTCGAGACGCTCGTAAACGGACTTCTCACCGAATCGGGGTACTGAACATGACCGTCGCAACGACCGCCCAATACTGCACGTTCACGCTCGACGGCCTCTACTTCGGCGTCGACGTCCTCAAGGTCCAAGAAGTCATCCGCTATCAGGAGATGACGCGGATCCCCGGCGCGCCCGCGGTGGTGTCCGGCCTGATCAACTTGCGCGGCCAACTCGTCACGGCGCTCGATCTGCGCCAGCGGTTGCAGCTGCAAGTGCGGCCCGATGGCCAGTTGCCCATGAACGTTGTGGTCCGCACCGAAGAAGGCGCAACGAGCCTTCTCGTCGACGAGATCGGCGACGTCATTGAACTGGACGATTCCACGCATGAACGCCCGCCCGAGACCATCGACGCGATCACGCGCGAGGTCGTGCGTGGCGTGCACAAACTCGAAGGCCGCTTGTTGCTGGTCCTCGACATCGAACGGCTCATCGCTTCTTCGGGCGCGTGTGGCCCCAAGAAGGACTAGCACAACAAAACTACCTCTTACAACCGACTGCTACGGCGGGTCGCTCAGCCCGCAAGGAACACGACAGATGTACGCGAGTGAAACTGGTAATGCCGGCGCGGCTTCCATCCAGGCCGGCGTCATGGACACGATGGAAGGCTTGAAGACCGCATTCGATGCGCTTCAGGCCAATGTGCTCGTCGCAGATCCTGAGCTCAGGGTCGCGTATGCGAACCCTCGCGCGATCGCGACGCTTCGCACGATCGCAGGCGAGATCCAGAAGAACTTCGGCGTGCGCGTCGAAGAGATCCTGGGCGGATCGATCCATCGCTTCCACAAGGACCCTCGTCGCATCGAGCGCATCCTGCACGACCCGCGGTCGATGCCTCATGAGGCGGAGTTCACGTTCGGAGCCGTGACGCTGTCGACGCGCATCAATCGCATTTCCGGACCGAACGGAACCGCCGGCTACATCGTCGCGTGGGATGACGTCTCCGAGAAACTGCGCATGGAGCACGCCGCGAAGGAGTCGCAGGAGCGCGAACACCTGGCGCAGCAGGACCTCAAGAAGAAGGTCGACCAGTTGCTGTCCGTCGTCGACGCGGCCGCCAATGGCGACCTGACGCGTGAAGTGCCGAACCTCGGCACTGACGCCATCGGGCAGCTCGCGCAGTCGATGTCGCGCCTCGTCACGACGATGCGCACGAGCATCAGTCAGATGTCGCAGTCGTCGCAGGCTCTCGCTGCGTCGTCGGAAGAACTGACCGCGGTGTCGCAGTCGATGGGCGCTGAAGCCGAGGAAACGTCGGCGCAGGCCAACGTTGTGTCGGCCGCCTCCGAAGAGGTCTCGCGCAACGTGCAAAGCGTGGCGACGGGCGCCGAGGAGATGTCCGCGTCGATTCGCGAAATCGCCAAGAACGCCAACGACGCCGCGAAGGTCGCGGGTCAAGCGGTCAAGGTCGCGGAGACCACCAACCAGACGGTCGCGAAGCTCGGCGAGTCGAGTGCGGAGATCGGCAAGGTCATCAAGGTGATCACGTCGATCGCGCAGCAGACCAACCTGCTCGCGCTCAACGCGACGATCGAAGCCGCGCGCGCCGGCGAAGCTGGCAAGGGCTTCGCAGTCGTCGCCAACGAGGTCAAGGAGCTGGCCAAGGAGACCGCGAAAGCGACCGAGGACATCAGCCAGAAGATCGAGGCGATCCAAGGCGATACGCGCGGCGCCGTCGAGGCGATCGAGCGCATCAGCCAGATCATCAACCAGATCAACGACATCCAGAACACGATCGCGAGCGCCGTCGAAGAGCAGACCGCGACGACGAACGAGATCGGCCGCAGCGTGACCGAGGCTGCGAAGGGCACCTCGGAGATCGCGCACACGATCACTGGCGTGGCAACCGCCGCGAAGTCGACGACGCAGGGCTGCAGCAACGTGCTGGGCGCCGCGACGGAGCTGTCCAAGATGGCGTCCGAGCTGCAGAAGCTCGTCTCGCGCTTCCGCTTCTGATCGAGGACCGCGAACGGCGCCGATGTGCGCCGTTCGCCTCAAAGGGAAACACCATGAAGGCACTGCTCGTAGACGACTCACGCGCGATGCGCATGATCCTGGCCCGCACGCTGAAGGAGATCGGATTCGAAGTCACCGAGGCCGGTCACGGGCTCGAGGGCTTGGAGCGACTCAACTCATCGGGCCCGTTCGACCTCGCTCTGGTCGACTGGAACATGCCCGAGATGGACGGACTCACGTTCGTGAGCACTGTGCGCCAAGGCCAGCTCGCCAAGGGCATGCGGATCGTGATGGTCACGACCGAGTCCGAGGCCGAGCGTGTCGCCGCAGCGCTCGCCGCGGGCGCAGATGAGTATGTCACCAAGCCGTTCACGAAGGACGCGCTCACTTCGAAGCTGGGGATCATCGGGCTTTTGGTCGACTGACCGAATGCTGCCGACCCGTTTCGACTGCTGAAGACGCGACACCATGACGATCCAAACTGCAGACTTCGATTACGTGCGCACGTTCCTGAAACAGCGCGCAGCCATCGTCCTCGAGCCAGGCAAGGAGTACCTGGTAGAGGCCCGGCTGTTGCCGATCGCGCGCTCGATTGGCTGCGACGGGCTTGAAGGGCTCGTGGGCAAGCTGAAGTCCGGGCAAAACCCTGCGCTGCAGACGCGGGTCGTTGA
>JBEELK010000358.1:0-25108 GCA_041168165.1 Planctomycetota bacterium
TGAACACCATCACCGAGCTCTCGAAGCCCGAGACGCCCATGCGCCGCATCGCTTCGTAGATGTTGGAGAGCAATCGCAGCTTCTCCATGTCGAGCCCCATGCGCGTGATCTGGATCACGCCGCCCTCTTCGAGGTGCTCGTACATCTGCATCACCGCTTCGACGGTGTAGAGGTAGTTCTCGGCGAGCACGTAGGCGCCAGACGTCAGCGCGGTCCACGTGTCGATGCCCGTCATCTGGATGATGTCGTAGCGCTCGGTGTCGCCCATCAAGGCGCTGCGGCCCTCGTCGTTGACGAGCTCGATCGTCTTGTCCTCGAGGATGCCCTTGCTGAACTCCTTGCCGACCGTGCGGTGCACGTCGAGCACGCCGTGGTTCAGTTCGATGCCCTTGATCTTGCTCGCGCCGGCGAGCTTGTTGGCCCACACGTCATTGGCGCCGCCGACGCCGATGATGAAGACCTTGGGGTTCGTCCCCTTCTTCATCGTCGCGGACATCGAGTAGAGCGCGCGCGACAAGAGACCGCGGGCGCCGGCTGACTCGTTGGACAGGTCCGTGATGAACGTGCCCGCGTCGCCGTCCTGCATGATGTACTTCTGCGCGCCGTAGCGTTCGCGAAGCTCCTTGGCAGCAGCGGGCTCGCTGCCGTACTTCTGGATGATCGACTGGCGATCCTGCATGTCCTTGCCGGACAGCGCGAGCATGTACCACAGCAGCTCATCGCTCTTGCCCACGTCGATGCGGCTGTTGGGCGACCAGCGCGAATACTCGTGCGGCACGCCGCCGGCGTTGTAGCCCGCGTTCTGCGTGAGGCGCAGGTAGCTCTTGCCCGGGATCGGAACCATGCCGTCGAACGACGGCATCCACAGCAAGCAGCCAAGCCCGAGCACGACTGCGGCAATGCCCGTCGAGCGACGCAGGCGATCTGGGGCCGCGGACCACAGCGCCAACAGGCCGAGCACCGCGACGACGAGCATGCAACCGCCAGCGCCGAACGGCCACAGCAGGATCGGGCACAGCAAGCAGCCGAGGCCCGCGCCGAGCAGGTCGCTCGCGTAGACCGCATGAATGCGATGCGCGTAGGCCGACAGCATCAGGCCGACTGCGCCGCCGCCGAAGAAGAACGGCACCGACAGGCCGAGGTTGTAGACCGCGAACTGCAGGAAGCCGTTCACCTCTTCAGGCGACCACCCGAAGTTCAATTGCTCGGGCACCGGCATCGCGATGGCGAACCACCACGTGAAGCCGAGCGACAGCAAGAACAGCAGCACGAAGCCCCAGATCCACAGCAGCGGGTTCTTGCGCCACTTCGCCTCGAGCATCGTCAGCGCCGTTCCGCTTGCGCCGATGCCGAGCAGGCTGTTGCTGATGATCAGGAAGCTGAAGTGGAAGTGCAGTCGCAGCGCGCACACGCGCGTCAGCAGCACCTGGAAAGCCAGCAACGCCGCGGACAGCAAGGCGATGCAGAGGAAGACGCCCAGGGGCACTTTGCGGTCGGAGGATGCTTCCATCACAGATTCGATTCGTTGCGGTCGGGTGGCGCAGGGTAGCGGCTGCCCGAAGGTCGGCGAGAACAGAAATGGCAGAGCCATGGCTCCGCCATCTGCGCGGCTGCCGATCCGCGCTCGTCGTTGGTCGACTCTTTACGCCTGCCCACCGAAGCCGAACGCGGTCCTGCGGAAGACCATGCCGGAACCTACCATCGCAACGGCTGTTGGCGATAAGCCCACTGCCGCGCTACCCTTCGCCGCGGTCTGCAGCTTCTTCGCGAGAGTGGCGGAATTGGCAGACGCACAGGTTTTAGGTACCTGCGGGCGCAAGCCCTTCAGGGTTCAAGTCCCTGCTCTCGCACCAGTTCTTCGGGCGGCTCCGCTAGCGCGGGGGAGCCGCTTCGCGCATCACTGCGCGAAGTGCTCCGGGATGCAGAAGTGCCACTTGTCCCACCGGCGATTACCAAGGCTGCCCTGGCGCAGCAGCGAGCCATACGCGATCGCCTTGTTGCGCACGGCGCTGCGCACGGTGTGGTCCGCGAGCAAGAACATGCCCGTCGTCAAGAACGTATGGGCGCCGCCAAGAGGACCATCGCCGAAGCGAATGCCATACGCAGCATCCCAGTAGTTGGCCGGGATCGCGACGCCGTTGTAGCTCGTCGCGACGTAGTAGCGGAGGCCATCGGCGACGAGGCCAAACTGCGTGCTGCGGTAGTTGCGAACCCACGCGTATTCGACGGCAGGAACCACGTCTTCGGCGATACGAAGATAGAGCGGGTCGTTGAAGTGGCGGTAGGCGGCGAGGTAACCGAACAGCACGGCGCCGTGTTGCCACGGCATGTAGAACTCGTGGTTCATCGGCCAACCCGTGCCGCCGTAGTTGCTTTGGAACGCCATCGCGATGCTCGCGTGCGTCTTCTTGCGCATCGCATCCACCGTGTCGCGCGTGCGGGTGTAGGCGTAGGTCTTGAGGTTCTGGTCGCCCGTCGCGAGATACGACTGGATGAAGCCCTGCATGCACCAGCCCTCTGCGCGCACGGCTTGGATGTAGCGCGTGTTGAACGTCGCGATGCGCATCAGCGACTTCAGGCTCTGGCCGAGTTGACGCAACTCTTCCTGCGCCCAGCAGTCGCCGCTCATCGTCCAGTAGTCGAACAACAGGTCCGTGGACCAGTGCTCATGGTCAAAGTGCTCCCACTGGTGCGCGCGCTGGCCGTAGGCCGTGTTCACGCGCGTGCGATACGCGGCATACGGATTGTTGGCATACAGGCCGCGACGGCCCAGCGACTCCATCGAGAGATCGCGCGAACCCGGATATAGCGGGACGCCATCCCACAAGAACAGCGGTGCCGCATCCGCGCACGCGAGGCCATAGAGGTGGTATGGCCGAGCCGCCTGAATCCACGCCTTCTGCTCCAGCGCGATCATCAGCCGGTGATGGCCTGCTTGGACCGCATGCGCGAGCTCAGGGCTCAGCGGATGGTTGCGCGGCGTGCCGGTCGTGCCGGTCGCCTTCGCGTCGCCGCGCGAACCCCACGTGCCAAACCACGTCGTATTGCCCGCCCACGACCAGTATTCGCCGTCGGCGCGCGCATACGAATCCGAAGGACCCGCAAGCGGACCGCCGAGCAGTCCCAGGCTAGCGGTCGCTTCCGCGGTCGGCTGCGTCGGCAACGGGAACAGCGGCGAGCTGTCCATCGCGGCGGCGACTGCGGTCCAGTCATCGCGTTGTTGCTGGCTCGCGCCGGCGTCGAGCACCGGGAGCACGAACCGATAGCGACGCGTCTGCGCATCGTCGAGCCAGTCGTTCTGCATCACGCGGAAGCCGTAAAGGCCGCTGCCGAGATCGACGCCGGCCTCGATCGCGTTCTCGGTCGCGCGATACGGGTAGCACAGCACGCCAGGGCCGCTGACGAGGAAGCGAGCCTCGTTCACGTCCACGCCGCCCAGCACGTAGTGGTTCGGATCCTGCGATCCGCTCGGCGAGTCGCTGCCGAGGTAGTCATTGCCGAGCACCCAGTCGACCCACACCACCGGCATGTCGCGGAACTCGGTGATGTAGTAGGTGGAAGTCAGGTAGTCGCGGCCGATGCCGCCCGACGTCGCGTAGTGGTACGTGCGATGGCGACGAACGCGCGCATACGGCGTCTCGGCGAGCACTTCGCCAGCGCCCGTCGCATAGGACCGGTAGCTCACGCCGAACGTGTCGCGGACCTCGGCGCCGATCGTCGTGTTCGGCATCGCGGTCTGCACCCACGCATGCGCTGCGAACGCGCCGGTGGTCGCGGTGCCCGCGACGACGTCGAACGTCGTGACCGACGACGGTTGCAGCGTCGGCGTGAACTGCGCCTGCGCGATGCGGATCGATCCGTCCTGCCAGCGTTGCAGAACTCGCCACGCGGTCGCATGGCCCGACACGACGAGCCCGTTCGTGTTTGCATGGCGGCCATACGGCAACGGCACCGACGCGAGCACCGTTTCGGTGCGCGCAAATGCGCTCTCGTTGCGCACCGTGAACTGGGGCACGAAGCCCTGCGCAACGGAAGGGCCGCCAGGTCCCATGCCAACGATCGGCGAGTTGGGCAGGATCGGGCCGGAGCCCGAGCCCGAGCCGGATCCAGAACCAGAGCCAGAGCCAGAGTTCGCGTCTTCGAGTTCCGAACTACAACCTGCTGCTAGCAGCAGCAGAGCTGCATGAGCCCATCGCAAGGCGAGGACGACAGGATTTCGTGCACAGTCGGACATCTTCGGCTCCGTGGCCTGGTCGGGAGACCAGAGCCAGGGGCGGAATCGGCCAACGACGCGCACCGGTGCGCACTTCCCGAGTCGGTTGTCCCGATTCGATCCTCCGCCCTGGGCAAAACGGCGCCCAGAAGGCGGACGTTCCCCCGGCCGCCTCCGCGCTTGCCCCTATCCGGGGCTTTGTCTACAAGGCTCCGCCCGAAACCCCGCCGCGAGAACCACCATGACGCACGTCATCGCTCAACCCTGCATCAACGTGAAGGACAAGGCTTGCGTCGATGTCTGCCCTGTGGACTGCATCCACGGCGGCGACAACGACCCGCAGCTCTACATCAACCCCAACGACTGCATCGACTGCACCCTGTGCGTCGACGCGTGCCCGGTGTCGGCGATCTTCGCGGAAGAGGATCTGCCGGCGGAGTGGAAGGGCTTCGTGGAGGTCAACAAGCGCCACTACACGAAGTGATGGCCTTCGGCGCGGTCTCCGCGCCCTGATCCTGGCTCCCATTCGCCTCGGCGCGCACGCGATCGGGAACATGCCGTGAGCGACTCTCGCTACAGCCGACAGGTCCGCGTTCGCGGCATCGGAGCCGACGGACAGCGCGCGATCTCGCAGTCGACTGTGCTCCTCGTCGGCATCGGCGCGCTCGGCACGCACACCGCGACCTCGCTCGCGCGCGCCGGAGTCGGCAACCTCTGGCTCTGCGACCGCGACATCGTCGACCTCGGCAACCTGCAGCGGCAGACGCTGTTCACCGAGCAGGATGCAGCCGAAGGCTCGCCGAAGGCCATCGCCGCGGCACGCGCGCTGCGCAGTGCGAACTCGACGATCGCGATCGAGCCGTTCGTTGCGCATTGCGGCGTCGACTTCTTGGCCTCGCTGCCGAGGAAGCCGGACCTCGTGCTCGACGGCACCGACAACTTCGCGACGCGGTATCTGCTCAACGATTGGTGCAAGCAGAACCAAGTGCCGTGGATCTACGCGGGCGCTGTCGGCAGCGAAGGCGCGTCGATGGTCGTGCAGCCAAACGGCCCGTGCTTGCGATGCCTGTGGCCCGAGCCACCGTCGGCACACGCAGTGGGCACATGCGAAACGGTCGGCGTGTTGGAACCTGCGATCGCGGCGGTGACCGCGTTCCAGTCGGCGGAAGCGCTGAAGATCCTGTGCGGCGCGCACGACGCCGTGACCAAGGGCATCTTCACCTGCGACGTGTTCCGCGGCAGCTACAGCGTGGTGCGCGCAGCCGTGGACAGCGACCCTTCGTGCCCCGCGTGCGCTGGCACGGACTTCCCTGCGCTGCACGAGCGCGAACCGCACGCCGCCGTGCTGTGCGGCCGCGACGCCGTGCAGATCGATCCGCCGCGCCGCGCGCGCATCGACCTCGCCGCGTTGTGCGCACGGCTCGCAACGAGCGCGAGCGAAGCGAGGCAACACGAGCACTATGTCGCGTTCGTGGCCGACGGCGTGGATGTGCGCGTGTTTGCGACCGGCCGCGCGCTGCTGTTCGGCGTGCACGACCTGCTGCGCGCGCGCGCGATCTACGACCGTTGGATCGGAGCGTCTTCGTGATCTACCTCGACCAAGCGGCGACCAGCTTCCCCAAGCCCGCGCCGGTGCTCGAGGCCGTGATGCGCTGGCATCGCGAAGTCGGCGTGTCGGCCTCGCGCGGAAGCTCGTCGCGGTGCCTCGATGCAGCGGAAGTCGTCGAACGCGCACGGCGGCGGATGGGCGCGTTGGTCGCCCTGCCGAAGGACCGCGTCGCGTTCACATCGGGCACAACCGAGTCGATCAACCTGTTCTTGCGCGGCTTCCTGTCGCCGGGAGACCTCGTGCTGACGACCGCGTTCGAGCATGCGTCCCTAGCGCGGCCGCTGCGCGAACTGCAGTCGCAACTCGGCATCCGCGTGCGCGTGCTCGATCCTGACGATGGCCTCTCGCTGTCCGTCGACGCGGTGCGCAGCGCGCTGGCCGAAAGCGAACCGCGGCTCTTCGCGTTCTCGCACGCAAGCAACGTGACCGGCTCGCTGCTCGATGCCGCGGCCTTCTGCGAAGTCGCGCGCGAGCACGGAGCCATCACGCTGCTCGACGCGAGCCAAACCGCGGGCCACTGCCCAATCGACGTCGGAGCCGACGCAGTCGCATGCAGCGCGCACAAGGCGCTGCTCGGACCGCCGGGACTCGGCGTGCTCGCATGCCGCGATGGGCTGCCGTTGCGCAGCGCAAAGCAAGGCGGAACGGGCTCGAGCCGCGCGCTCGACGAACATCCGACCGATTGGCCGATGGCGTTCGAAGCAGGCACGCCCAATACGCCGGCGATCTACGGCCTCGACGCGGCGCTCGCGCTCGCGACGAAGAGCCACCAGCGCGCGCGGCTCGACGCGTCGCTTGCGGCGCTCGAAGAACTAGAGGCCCGCATCGAACGCGACCCGCGCTTTGTCGTGTTCGCTCCGCGCGGCCCGCGCATGCCAGTGATGTCCTTCGTGCGCCGCGACCTCGACCCAAGCGAACTCGCGGCGATCCTCGATGCCGCCGATGTTCACGTGCGCGCTGGCCACCACTGCGCGCCTTGGATCCACCGGTTCCTAGGCTCCGAACTGGCGGGGACCGTTCGCGTGAGCCCGGGCCCAGAGATCACCGCAGACGACATTCTGCGGGTATGGGAAGCGTTGGCGTCTTGAGGAACTCCCACGCTTCGACGGCGATGCCGAAGAAGTCGTTCTCGTTGCCAAGGCCTGCAGGCAGATACCGAAGGTGATCGGGCAAACCGATCGCGTAACGGTTGCCCGGCAAACTGCCAGCGAGCAGCAGATCGCGCACGAGATCGCGCTGCGCCGTCCACAACGCGAGACCGGGATGGCTGCCCCACCGCCACAGCGTGTCCTCAAACAACCGCTTGGCGGACTCGCGCGGCAAGCGATCCTCCTGCGCCATCGACGCAGCTTGCTGCAGGATCGGATCCGACAAGCGGACGCCCTGCGGGAACGGTTCGCCGCTCGCCCATCGCACGAACGCCCATTCGGGCAGCTCCGGCATCGAAGCGGCGATCGCCGCGGGCCGCTGCTCGCTGCAAACGCGCATCGCAAGCGCGATCGCCACGTGGCTCTTCACTGCAGCGACTCCGCCCCACGCCGCGCGGTCCGCGACGACGCGATCGATCGGGCGGCCTAGCGCATACGCCACGGACAAGCGCGGCCATGCGGGCTCGTCGAGCGGCTGTGGCTGTGCCTGCAACCACGACTGCAGAGCCACGGCAGCGCGCGCATCCATCGCGTGCATCTGCAACAACCTCCACTCCGGCCGGGATTGCCCGTCCGCGCGCACGGCATCCGCAGCGCCGAGCAACAACGCGGCCGCATCGCGCAACGTGGCGTTGGACTCGCCTGGGCTCGCGAGCAATTCGCGCGCTCGATCGACCATCGCCGACGACGGAGCCGCTTCGGCACGTTGCAACGCGCCGCGCAACAGCCACGCGCGCTGCACGAGATTGGAGTGCGCTGGCCCGCGAGGGCGGAGGTATGGCGCCACCAGGGGCTCCGACGCTTGCGCGCCTGCGAGCAACGCGCCAGCGAGAACGCCAGGATTGTCGACGCGCAGCGCCGGCTGTGGACACGCGGCACCGGCCATGGGGAACCGAGAACTCGCGAGCAACGCAGCGACCAGCAGCGCGGGGATCGGCTCCTGCCGATTGCGACCGAGCGCCCTGGACCAGAAGTCAGGCTGTGGCCGCGACCGCATCGGGCCCAACGCGATCAGCAAGGAAGCGCATAGCCGATCCTGCAACGGCGCGCGGTCGTCGAGCACAGCGAACAGGCGATCGTCGCCCTGCGGGCCTTCGGCGAGCGCCGCTGCACAGAAAGCCGACATGCGGCGCTTCATGTTCGATTTCTCGCCGCTCGCCAGAGCGAACAGCGTTGGCCCCACCGCGGGCCCGAGATCGCGCGCAAGTTGCCAGCCCGCGCGAAGGTCGCGGGTCGGCGCTTCGACGAGCAACTCCGCGAAGCGCGCGCGCACCGCGGCGTCGTCGGCGGGCAATGCGCAGAGGCGAGGTTGCGCAGTCTGGGCAATCCCGCATTGAGCCGAGGCTCCGACGATGCCGACAAGGAGGAGCCGCACTAGGGCGGACTCGAAGGCACGAGGCCGCATGGACGGTCTTCTGGGCAAGGGCGACATGAGCAAAGGACAGCAGATCCTGAACAGCGAGGAAGTCGAGTTCCTGCTCGACTCCGGAAGCAGCGGAGCCAAGCAGGGGCAGGACGCAGCGCAGGGCGCACAGCAAGCCGTCACCATGCGCGGCGACCTGGACCAGATGCCGCTCGGCGACGTGTTCCAGACGCTCGGCCTCACGAAGATGGAGGGCGTGCTGCGCGTCTGCAACCCCGTCGAACAGCGCATCGTCTACTTCAGGAACGGACTGCTCCGCATCGTGGTGCCGCCGCGCCTGTTGATGCGACGACTCGGACAACGGCTCTTGCAGGCCGGCGTGCTGACCGCGGACGACCTTCGCGCCGCGCTCACGGAACAAAAGCGCACCCCGCGCAGCCTCGACGAAGTGCTCGTGTCCGGCGGATTCGTGAGCCAGGAGCAGCTCGACGACATCGTTGCGCTGCAAGTCAGCGAAGAGCTCTTCGGGCTGTTCACGTGGACGCACGGCACCTTCGAGTTCTGGAAGGGCCCGCCGCAAGACGAGCAGCTCCAAAAGCGCCTCGATGGTTGCCACGAGTTCGAGGTCAACAGCCTGCTGCTCGAAGTGGCTCGCCGCAGCGACGAGTGGGAAGGCATCCTCGCGTCGCTGCAGAACCTCGACGAAGTGCCGGTGCGGACGTCCGAGCCGGAACCGGACTCGCTCGACGAAACGCAGCGAACGGTGCTCAATGTCGCGGATGGCAAGCACACCTATCGCGAGCTTGCCGACCTCACGGTCTTAGCCGAGTTCGAGTGCGCTCGCATCGCGAGGAGCCTCGTGCAACTCGGGCTCATCGAGACCGCCAGCGCGCAGCACATGCTCGCGCTCGCGCAAAACCACCTCGACCAAGGCCACGGCAAGATCGCACTGATCCTCGCGCAAGCGATGTGCGACCGCCGCGACGAACGGTCGGTCGAAACTTCGCGCGCGCTCGCCACGCTGCTGCGCGGCGCAGGGGAGCCGAAGCTCGCGTCAGCGGTGCTCTTGGAGTCGGCGCAACTGCAGAGCGACGCGCAACTCGCGCTGCAACTCGGCCAAGAAGCGCGGCAACTGAGCCCGCGCGACCTCGCGACGATCAGCTTCCTGCGCACGACGATGCTCGCGCACATGAGCCCAAGCTCGCCCGAGCTGGAGCACGTGACGCTCGACTTGCTCGACGGGTTGCTGGCAGACGGCGACGTGGATCGCCTGTTCGCGGTCGTCGAAGAGACCAAGCAACTCTCCGCCTACACGCCGGAGATCATGGTGCGCGAAGCGCGCGGCCTCGCGAAGCGCAAGGACAAGGACGCGGCGATCGAAGTGATGCTGCGCGCGTCCCAAGCATTCGAAGCCAAGGGCGATCGCCGCCAACAGATCGAGTTGCTCGAAGTCGCGTATCGCCTCGATCGCGATCGCAAGGACATCCACAAGCAGATCCAGGCGCTGCGCTCCACGCCGCGCACGCGCGCGATCCGCATGGCCGCAGCGGCATGCGCAACCGTGCTCGTTCTCGGCAGCGGCGTCGTTTGGTGGACGGGCAGCGCCGAGGCGGAGCGGGTTCGATCCGAAGGCGCAAAGATCCGCGAGCTGCTCACGGCAGGAGACTTGCCCGCAGCATCGCTGGCGCTGAACGCGCTCGCAGAGTCGGGAGTCGACGGTTCGGCCATGGACGGACTGCGACAAGCGGTTCGCGCAGCCGAGTCCGAACGCGCGCACAAAACGCTCGAAGCCGCACGCAAGGACGCGAGCGTCCTGCTGCAAGAAGCAGGCGATCTGATCGCGAAGGGCGAGCTGGCGATGGCGTTCTCGGTCTACCAGCGAGTGCGCGCCAACCCAGAGCTGAAGGCCGAAGCCGACTCTGCCGCCGCCGCACGCTTCGAAGCGTTACAGCGCGACCTCCAGGCCGCGGTCGTCAAGCTGCCCGACCTATTGCCAGCGCCGCCGACGGACTTGCTCGACCGCCAGAAGGTCGAGGAGACCTTGACGATGTTGCAGCGCTCGGTGCCGCAGAATCTCTGCGCCGCGGCGCGCTCGATCCTTCGTCTGCGCGACGCAGACGCATTGCCGCCGATCGCAGAGCCCGCCCAACTCGCGACGCTCGTCGATGCGGCGACGCGCGCAGCTCCGCTGCTGGAGAAAGGCATCGAACTGCTCGCAGCCTACGAGACTGCGTCGCAACGCAGCAGCGAACAACGCAGGCTCGATCCGCTGTTCAAGGAAGCGCTCGAGAAAGAGCGCGGCCTCGACTTCGCGGGCGCGCTGGAGGTCTACCGCAAGCTGGCTAGTTCCGCGGCAAACACGAAGGACCTCGGCAAGCACTTCGCGCACAAAGTCGCAGAGCTCGAGGGCATCCTGGGCGTGTGCGAAGGCATCGCAGCCGCGACTAAGAACGGAGATTACGCGACCGCCAAGCGCGAGCTGATGGCGCTGCAGCAGTCATTCCCTGACATCCCGTTCCACATGGTCGTCCGTCTGCCGGTCCGCCTGTCGACGTCGATGCCGGGCGCACGCGTGCGTTGGAACGGAGCAGAGTTTGGCGCCACGCCGCAGCTCGCGAGCTACACGCCAGGCGCGCCGAACCTCATCGAACTGCAACTGGACGGATTCCACGACGTGCGCATGTCGCTGCCCGAGTCGCACGACGGCGCCGTCGAAGTGTCGATGACGCTACGCGCCGTGGCCGAGCGCACCCTCGAAGCGCCGATCGACCAGCCGATGGCTCAGGCCGAGGATCGCACGTTTGCGAGCGATCGCGACGGCGGCGTCGTCGCCTTCGACAACCGCACCGGCGAACAGGCTTGGCGCACGCGCGACGACGACGCAACGAACGCGCGCACCGCGCCACAGCTCTACCAAGGGTTGGTGCTGACGGCGTCCCCGGATGCGTCGCTGCGAGCGCAGGACCAATCGACTGGCAACGTGCGTTGGCAGCGAGAGGACCTTCGCACCGATCTCGCCCCAGCCCCGTTGGATGGCCGCATCGCAGTCAGCCTCGGCAAGAGCCGCATCGTGCTGCTCGACCCGCGGACTGGCGCAGACCTCGCGACATGGAACCTGCCCGCCGCAGCCCAAGGCGAGTTGGCGAGCAATGCGCGAACGCTGGTCACGGCTCTCGACGACGGCTCGGTCGCAGCGCTGGACGTGAAGTCGATGTCGACGCGCTGGCGCACGAGTCCCGGCGAGTTCGGGACCTCGTTGCTGATCACGGAGAGCGGCGTGGCGGCACTTGCGGACGACGGCAAGGTGGCACTGCTCGACCTCGACACCGGCAAGCCTAAGTGGCAGCGAGAGCTGAAAGGCACACCGCTGGCTCGGCCGACGGCAAACCGCGAGGCGCTCGCGGTGTCCTTCGACGACGAGATCGTCGTGCTCTCGCTAACGACGGGCGAAGACGCGCTGCGCATCCGACCGCATGGAGTCGCATGGTCCAGCGCAGCATGCATGCTCGGCGACTACCTAGCCGCGCCGACGCGCAGCGGGGAGACCCTGGTCTACTCGCTGCAGTCCGCATCGCCGCGCTTTTCGCTCGCGTCGGAACGCGCGCAGTCCCTCTGTGGCGATCGCCGCAGCGACACGCTGCAGGCTGCGGGAAAGAAGCTGCGCGTCTACCGCGCGATGCCCTGACGCGGAGCGTCGCGAAACCGCGACGCCGTCCGGTTTTCGCCACTGCCCGTCGGGCCACCAACACTGCCGCGCGCATCGCCCGTTGGCAACGCGGTGCACACGCAGCATCACCGTCGTTGCGGCACAACAAAACGAACTATGCGAGGCCGAACCGTCTGGCATTGCAGACGCACCCGGCCCTGCCGTTCCGTCATAGGAAGGCCGGTATTGCTGTCATGCGCGAACGATTCGCGCCCCTCAATCTCCCTTGGGAATAGGGCTTCTGCGCACAGTAGTCCCGCAAACATCGATCACGGTGAAGATAGAAACAGAGTTGGCACGTGCATTGCTTCTCTTCCGGTGCTCACTCCGGACTCGGACCTCTTTATGCGACTCAACCTGTTTACGGTCTCCCTGATTGCCACGCTCAGCCTCACCGCGTGCGCGGACCACGCATCGCGCATCATCGCGGTCGATAACAACACGCAGACCCCGATCGGCCCCTCGGACGGAAACACCGTCGGCGGAGGCTCAGGTGGCACGGGTGGAACGGGCGGCACCGGCGGCACCGGCGGCACGGGAAACACCGGCGGCATCGGCAACACTAGCGGCGGCGCCGGCAACACGACTGGCGGCTCGACGGGCTCGACCACCTCGAACCCGATCGGCAACGGCGATCCCTCGACGGTCCAGGACGGTTCGGTCGGCGACGGATTGGGCGGCGGCTCCGGCGGCTCGCCGGTCCCCGAGCCCGGCACGATGCTGCTCGTCGGCACCGGCCTCGCAGGCGCTGCGCTGATGCGCCGCCGCAAGCAGGGTCTCAGCAAGGACGCGACGCCGGCCGCGTGAGTGCGACAGGTCGGCGGAGGCCGCCGGCCGCGGATCGCTGCGGGAGAACGTCCGAGAGTCCGCTCCCGCATCCACGTCGAAGGCTCCGCATCAACCGCTGTTAGGATGCAACGGTGCTGCCACGAACCGCCGCCTTCGCCACCAGCATGCTGGTCTTCGCCGCATGCATCGCCGAGCACGATGCAGCAAAGCTCCCAAATGACGAGGCCAAGATCATCACTCGCGTCTGCCGCGACCTCGTCGACGCAAAGCCTCACCAGTTCGCAGAACGCATGCGAGCCGTGCTTGATCTAGGCCAGCCCGCCGCCGCGGCGCTCGCAATCCAACTCGAGGCAACGCCAGAAGCCGAAGGCGTCGACGCCGCGCTCGCGACGCTCGGACGTTTGGGCGGAGCAGATGCCACGCGCACACTGCAGAGGTTCCTCGAGGGTCGCGGCCCGCACGCGAGCGCTGCTGCGTTGGCGTTGGCCGAGTGCCCGGCGGACGGCGTCCGCGAGCAGTTGCGATCGACGGTGGACGACCGGCTCGCGGATCCAACGACGCGCACGGCAGCGGCCGCGGCCTGGATCCGCCTCGGGGCCGGCAACGAGGTGCGCACGTTCGTCCGCGGCGTGATGCTCGCGGGCACTCCGCACGGACAAGAACTCGAGCCGCAACTCGGGCTCCCTCGTCGTCCGCGCTGGGCTTACGAACGCTACTTGCTGCAGCAAGCGCTGCTCGCGGCGGCAGGCCAGGACTTCGGCATGGACACCGATGCGCCGTGGGACGAGTTGCTCGCCGCAGCCGATCGCATCGACGCGTGGCTGAAGGAACGCCCGTGATTCGAACTCGCGTTGCAGCACAGCAAGGAGCCATGCTCGCGTTGTTGGCATGCGCGATTGCCGCGCAGTCGCCGCAGGACGACGCCAAGAGTGCGCAGAGCAAGGCGTTTGCCCAACTTGAGGAGCAACTCTCGAAGCACCCACGACCGTCCCTGACGCAGCGCCAGAAGCTGTTGCTCGACTTCTTGCAGGCGCACACGGACAGCTCCGCCGCGACGCCGTCCCTTGAAGAGCTCACGGCGCGGTTGCGGCTCGCAGAGATCGCATTGCTCCGCCTCGACGCGCAGACCGCGCAGAAGGGATTTGCCGCGATCGCCGAGGCCGCGCGCGATCGCTTCCCGATCCTGCGCCAGCGCGCGCAGTTTGGACTTCACCAAGCGTTCCGACTCGCGGGCGAGCCCGACTCAGCCAAGGCGATCCTCGAAGCGCTGCGCACCGAGAACAAGGGCACCGAGGTCGAGCGCGACGCAGACTTGGCGCTTGCCCAACTCGACGCGCGACGTCCCCTCGCAGTTGGCGAAGCTGCAGACTCGCTGCTCTTTGGCAAAGACCTCGACGGCGAAACGGTGACCGCCCTGTCCTTCGAGGACGAGCCGCGGCTGTTGGTGTTTTGGAGCGCCGAGCATGCGCCCTCGGTCCGCCGGCTCGAAGCGCTCGCGCGCGCATGGCGAAAGCTCGACCTGCCGATGCGCAATCTCGTCGCCTACTGCGCAGACGACGACGTCGACATGCTGCGGACGATGGCGCATGACCGCGGCTACACGTTCCGAATCCTGCCAGCCTCGGGAACGGGCTATCTGCACGCCGATTGGCTGCAGCTAGGAGTGACCGCGGTGCCGAGTTGCGCGCTGTTCGACGCAGAGCAGCAACTGATCGCCATCGACCCGCCGCCGCATCGCATCGCGGCGTCCCTACAGCGCTGAAGAAGCGCGCGAATCAGGGGAACGACGTCGCGACGCTCTGCAGCGCCACGTCGCGGATCGCGCCATTGCGCACGAGCACGCGGCCCTTGTAGGGCATGTGGCGACGCTCGCATTCGACCTGCACTTCGATGTCGCCTTCTGTCGGCGCCGACGCAAGGTCGTTGAGGATGCGCAAGTTGCTGTAGCCCAACTGCAGCAGCCGCGTCTCGACGGTCGCTCGCGCGCGATCGCCGCTCGACGTTGCGGCAACGGGGGCTCCGCCTTCGACGACGACAGGAGCCGGCGGCTGCGGAATGCGCACGATCGCGTCGCCGAGGCTCTCCCCCACTTGCTGCGCGGTCTCGCGGACATCCTCGATCGCTTCGCGCAACCGCGACAGTTGCTGCTCCATGCGCGCGAGCTGCTCGTGATGGTCGCCCTGCGGAATCTGCTGCGACAACGTCTGCAGGCGCTCGTCGATCGACCGCAGCATCGCAAGGCCGCGCAGGTGCTCTTCGAAGCGCACGATGCGCAAGTGCACCATCACGTAGCCGACGGCGAGCGCGGCGAAGAACAGACTGAACTGCCAGGTTTCCATGACGCGAAGGCGCGGAGTCTAGCCAGCGAGCGCCGCGGGGCGCGTCGAAATCGTTCCGCATCGGCGCGCAGCATGGCGCAGTGGATGCGATGGACGGAAACCCGCGCCGCTCACGCGGCGGCGGGACGACGAACGAATCCGTAGGCGACGGCGCCTGCGGCGATGATCGCCAGGCCCTTCAGCGCATTGCTGCGATTGCCTTCGTCCTGCAGCACGGCCACGACGAACGCGATCGACACGGCGATGAACAGGAATGGCGTGAACGGGTAGCCCCAGCAGCGATACGGACGCGGTGCGTCGGGCTTGACGATCCGCAGGCGATAGACCGCAGCGACGGTCATGGCATAGAACAGAAACGCCGCGAACACGACGAAGTCCGTCACGTCGTGGAAGCCCTGCAGCGCCACGACGATCAAAATGCCGCATGCAGCCTGCACCCAGATCGACGCCACCGGCGTTCCCCACTTCGGGTGCACCTTGGTCAGCGCGCGCGGCATCAGCCCGTCCTGCGCCATCGCGTAGAACGCGCGCGGCGACGACAGCAAGTTGGGATTCGCTGCGCCGAAGATCGAGATCGCGATCAAGAGCGTCAGGTAGCCCGACAACGACGGCGACAGCACGCGCTCCACGGTGAGCGCTGCGACCTGCGTCGGCGGCGTGTCCGGCGACATCGCCTGCATCTCGGCGAACGGCACCGCGCGCAGGTAGATGACGTTCACGAGCAGGTAGACGGCGATCAGGATCAACATGCCGCCGACGAGCCCGTAAGGCAGGTCGCGCTCGGGTCGCTTCAACTCGGCCGCGTTGAACGGCAACTGGTACCAACCTTCGTAGGCCCAGAAGATGGCCATGAACGCGGACACGAGCCCCGTCACGGTGAGCGTCGTGGCCGAAGAGGCAGCGGGTGCCGCCGCCCCGGCAGGAGCATCGAGCCCCGCCGCGAACACGCCGCCCAGGATGATCGCGCCGAGCGACGCGAGCTTCGCGAACGTCGACAGGTTCTGGATCAGCGCACCGAGGCCGACGCCGAAGTGGTTCACAACCGCGAGCACCAGAATCATCCCGCTCGCCACGGCGAGCAGGATGCCTGGGTCTTGTTTCTCCGCGACCACGTCGACGCCGAACAACGGCAGCAGGTTCTCCGCGAACGCGAGCGCGAGCGCCGCCATCGTGCCTGCATTGATGACCCAGAAGAACGTCCAGCCGTACAGGAAACCGGTGAAGCGTCCCCAGCCCTCGCGCAAGAACGCGTATTGGCCGCCGGCTTCGGGGAACATCGCGCCAAGTTCCGAATAGGCGAACGCGCCGAACAGGCAGACGAGCCCGAGCGCGATCCACAGCGCATAGACCCAACCCTCGGACGGCAACGCTTGCGCGACCTTGAGCGGCTTCAGGAAGATCCCCGAGCCGATCACGGCGCCGACGGTGATCGAGATCGCACTCGTGAGTCCGAGGCGCCGCTGCAGTTGCGCGTTCGCCATCGGTGCCTCAGCGGAACTTGGTGACGCCAGGGATCGCGACGCTCTCGGTTGGCGGCGCCATATCCATCGTGATCACGTCGGGCACGAGCTGCTCTTGCGACTCCCACGCCTCCTGCCACGTGACGTCCTTGCCCGTGTAGGCGGCCATGCGGCCCAGGATCGCCATCATCGTGCTGTTGATCATGTAGTCGCTGTTGTCGATGCGCTTGCCCGCGCGGATCGCCGCGAACATCTCGTCGTGCTCGTTCTGGTACATGTCCGAGCCGGGCCCTTCGTGCTTCCAGTTGGTCTTGCCCGAGATCGCATGCTGGAACACGCGCGCCGTGCCCTGCGTGCCCATCACGTATTCATCGACGTCGCGGAAGCAGCCGTTCTGCTGGCGGCAATACGAGTAGCCGCGCGTGCCGTCCTTCCACTCGTAGACCGTCGCGAAGTGGTCGTAGACGAAGCCGTAGTCGCTGGCCGTGCGCTTCTGGCGACCGCCGAGCGAATAGGCGCGCGTCGGATAGACGTCGCTCTTGATCCACGCCATCACGTCGAGCGAGTGGATGTGTTGCTCGGCGATGAGGTCGCCCGACAGCCACGTGTGGTAGAGCCAGTTGCGCATCTGGTTCTCCATGTCCGTCCACGACGGCTGGCGCGGCTTGAGCCACAGTTCGCCGGTGATGTAGTTGCCTTGGATCGCGAGGATCTCGCCGATGGCGCCCTCTTGCAGACGCTGCACGATTGCGCGGCGACCGTGGTGGTAGCGATAGCAAAGGCCCGACACGACGCTGAGCCCCTTGGCGCGAGCTTCGTCGCACGCGGCGCGCACGCGGCGCAAGCCCGGCGCGTCGGTCGCAACCGGCTTCTCGGCGAAGATGTGAACGCCCTTCTTCACCGCCTTCTCGATCTGCATCGGACGGAAGCCAGGAGGCGACGCGAGCAAGATCACGTCGACGCCGCTCTCGAGCACGCGATCAATGCAGTCGAGGCCCGAGAACATGCGCTCTTCGGTGACCTGGATCTGCGCGCCGCGTTGCTGGCCGTCCATCGACTCCTGCAACTCGCCCACAGCGTCCTTGACGCGATCTGAGAACGCGTCGCCGACGGCCCACAGCACGTTTTGCTTGTCTGCCATCAGCGCTTGCTGCGCAGCGCCGGTGCCGCGGCCGCCGCAACCGACGAGGCCGACCTTGAGCGGCTCACCTGCGCCAGAGTGCACGAGGCCCGCGAGCGACAGCGCCGAGACGGCGCCCGTTGCCTGCGTAGCCGGGATGGAGAACGCGGCGGCGGATGCGGCTGCGTTCTTGAGGAAGGACCGACGATCGGGGCGAGAGGTGTCGTTCATGGGAGAGGAACGCGCAGTGCGAATGAGCAGAGCCTAGGCACGCGCGGCGGAAGTTCGATGCGAAAGTCCGCGCGCGATTGCGCGGCAGGAACATGGGACAGGCTCTGGACGAAGGCCTGCCGCTGGCCCTTGATGACGCCCATGCGCATGCAATTCCCCACTCGTCGTGAGATCTTGGCTTCCGCAATCGGCGCCGCCGCGTTCGCTTCGATCGCGATGCCGGCTACCGCACAGCCGACGGCGCCGCTGCGCCGCGCTCCAAAGAAGGCCGTGAAGTACGGCATGGTCGCCGAAGGATCGTCTGTGCTCGAGAAGTTCGAGATCCTGCGCGACTGCGGCTTCGACGGCGTCGAGATGGATAGCCCAAATGGGCTCGCGCTCGACGAGGTGCTCGCGGCCAAGGAGAAGACCGGACTGCAGATCCCCGGCACGGTCGACTCGGTGCACTGGGACAAGCCGCTGTCGGCCAACGAAGAGTCCGTGCGCGCAGACGGCCTCGCGGCGCTGCGCACCGCGATTTCCGACTGCAAGCGCTACGGCGGCACCTCGACGCTGCTCGTTCCCGCGGTCGTCAAGAAGGACGTGCGCTACGGCGACGCGTGGTCGCGCTCGCAATCGGAGATCCGCAAGGTCCTGCCGCTGCTCGACGAGTTGGAGATCGACCTATTGATCGAGAATGTCTGGAACGGCTTCTTGCTCGGGCCAACCGAGCTCGCGCGCTTCGTCGACGAGCTGCAGCATCCGCGCGTTGGCGTGCACTTCGACCCAGGCAACCTCGTCAAGTTCGGCTACCCGGAGCACTGGGTTCCGATCCTCGGCACGCGCATCAAGAAGGTCGACGTGAAGGACTTCAGCCGCGGCAAGGCCGGCTTCGGCGTGGAGCTCAACGAGGGCGACACGGACTGGCCGGCGGTGATGAAGGAACTGCGCGCGATCGGCTACGACGGCTGGTTTACCGCGGAGATGCGGAGCGGCGACCGCGCTTGGCTCAAGGACCTCGCTTCGCGAATGGACTCGTTCTTGCGCGGATGAGACACGGGGAAGCGGCCGGGGCTGCTAGCGCTCGCGATCCGGCCATCTAGGATGGGCCGCCGATGTTCTGCGCCACCGCACTCGCCACGCTGCTCGCCCTGATCCAGGGGCCCGATGGCGCGTCGGATCGCAACGCATCGCCGCTCCAGCCATCGCCACGCGACGCCAGCGCGTCGCGCGACAAAGAGCTCGCGATCGACGGCGCCGCGCTGCAGCGAGCGCAGTCCGCTGCGACCCGCGGCCTCGCGTGGCTCGCAGCACGACAGACCGCGAGCGGCGCATTCACCGGCATCGTCGGCCACAAGATGCAGAACGACTACGTCGAGCTGGATGCAGCGCTGACCGTGCGCGAGCAGATCGCGCAAGGGCGCGGCCACCTCGGCGTCAGCGCGATCTGCGGCATGGCATTTCTCGCAGCGGGCCACCTGCCCGACCGCGGCGAGCATGGCAAGGTCGTGCAGAAGACGATCGACTACGTGCTCGCGCACGGCCAGGAGAACGGCTTCTTGTCGGATGCCGGCACGCGCATGTACAGCCACGCGTTTGCGACGCTGTTCCTCGCCGAGGTCTATGGCATGGCGGGCGGCGCCAAGTGCAAGGTCGCGCTCGAACGCGCGGTCAACCTCATCGTCGACAGCCAGAACCAACACGGCGGCTGGCGCTACAACCCGTTCGACCGCGAGACCGACTTGTCGGTCACCGTGTGCCAACTGCAGGCGCTGCGCGCGGCGCGCAACATCGGCATCAAGGCGCCGGACGACACGATCGATCGCGCGATCGACTACGTGAAGCAGAGCCAGGTGCGCGGCGCACAGCGCACGCGGGGCTTCTCGCGCCGCAGCCGCGGGTCCGTAAGCGGGCAGTTCTACTACAAGATCCACGGCCGCGGCGCGTACGACAAGCCGGACGAGTTCGCGATCAACGCCGCAGCGCTCACGGCCCTGGCTTCCGCCGGCGTCTACGACCGCGAGTTGCACGAGCCGACGCTCGACTTCCTCGAGCGCGCCTACGGCGACACCGCCGACTACTACGCGAGCCACTACTTCTTCTGGTACGGCAACTACTACGCGTGCCAAGCCTTCTTCCAGACCGGCGGCACGCGGTTCGATCGCTACTACGAACGACTGCAACGCGACCTGCTCGCGATGCAGCAGCCCGATGGCCGCTGGCGCGGCGAGGTCGGGCCCGGGGATGAGTTCGCGACGGCAGTTGCCTGCCTGTTGCTGTCGCTGCCACAGCAGTATCTGCCGATCTTCCAGCGCTGAGTTGGAACGGCCGCCCAGCGTTCGTGGAGGACTTTCCACAACGGCGGCCGACCCCGCGCCGTTGTCGATCCGAGCAGCCGATCCTGCTTTCTCTTCGGCCTTGATTCCCCGCGGCGTACGGCCACCATTCCGCGCCGGTCTCAACCGGTCAGGGAGCATGCCTACCAACAACCTCCGTATTCTGTTCGCGGCCAGCCTCAACGTCGCCCTCGCGGCGCAGGCGCCCGCAGTTTCCCAAACGCCGCAAACCGAACTGACCTCCGCCCTCGCTGGCGGTGGCGGCTACGACGCGGACCCCACCGCGTGGCGCACGCTGCGCGCTCGTCCCCAGCAGGACGAGGGCACGGACTACTCGCTGCGCACGCTGTTCCAGCAGGACCACGGCGACTTCATGCAGAAGCGCGAGCGGTTCGACCCGCAAGTCATGCTGCGCGGCGGCATGCTGATGAACGGCAGCATCGGCAGCAACGACGGCGACTTCGACCTCTACCGCGGCACCGCGGACCTCGACTTCCGCCTGCTCGTCTCGCACAACGCCTTCATCACGCTCGGTGGCTTCTACGACCAGCGCACCTACGAGACGAACAGCACGCCGCAGTTCCGCGATGAGACGCTGTTCGCGACCGGCGCCAACATCGGCTTCGGCTGGTTCGTCGCCGAGGACGTGTTGCTCGAAGCCAAGGCCAAGCCCGGCTACTGGTCGGACCTCGACAGCGCAACCACGAGCGATGACTTCGACTGCTGGGCCAGCGCGCTCGCCACGGTGCGCTACAGCCAGGAGTTCTTCTTCAAGCTCGGTGCTCGCTACAACGAGGTCTACGAGCAAGCCAACGTGCTGCCGAGCCTCGGCATGACGTGGGCCGGCGAGACGGTCCGCGTCGACATCCTGCTGCCTGACTACTTCGAAGTGTCGCTGTGGCCGAGCCCGGACTTCGGCTTCCTGTTCGGCGCCGAGGTTCAGGGCGGTGAATACAACGTCCGCGGCCCGCGCAACGCGGGTTCGAACCGCTCGACCGCCACGGTGCGCGTCCAAGAAGTGCTCGCCTACACCGGCGTGCACTGGCAGTTCACCGACGAGATCGGCCTCGTGGTCCGCGGCGGCGCTGCGCTGACGGGCGATTACAGCCTCGAAGACGGCAACACGACCACGCCGAATCTCAACGGCACGCTCGACCCGTGCTTCTTCTTCGACGTCTCGGTCGGCATCCTGTTCTGATCAGGTTGCTCTGATCAATCTGCCCTGAATTGGGCCTGCGCAAATGCGCAGCGACGCGGCCCGTCCCCGGCGATCAACGCTGCGGACGGGCCGCTTGCATGTAGAGATCGACGTAGCGCTGCAGGCACTCGTCGGCGTCGTGCGACGCGAGAGCTTGCGCGCGATTGGCTATGCCTTCGCGCGCCCTGCGAACGGGATCTTCGACCAACGCATCGAGGCACCGCGCAAGTTGCGCGTCGTCGCCAGCCGGAGCCAAGGCTCCGCGCGCAGACACAGGCAGCATCGCGCGCACATCGCCAACATCGGTGCTCGCGACCGGCAAGCCCGAGGCCATCGCTTCGAGCATCGAGATCGGCATCTGCTCGGTGCGCGACGACAGCGCAAACACATCCATGCGGCGATAGCTCGCCGCCGTGTCGTCGGTGGAACCGCAGAATTGAACGCGACCATCGATGCGCAACTCGCGCGCGAGCGCTTCGAGCGCTGCGCGTTCGGGGCCATCGCCCGTCAGTTCCAGCCGCGCATCGCTTCGCATCTTCGCGAACGCGCGCAGCAACGTCTCGTGGTCCTTCTCGGCGCGAAGCCCGCCCACTGCGCCAACGACGCACGTTCGCGATGCCGCGGACTCGACGACATCGCGCGGACAAAAGCGCGCAAGGTCGACGCCGTTTGACAGGAACATCAGCTTCTGCAACGGCACGCGCCACTCGTTGCGCGCGATCGACAGCAGTCCGTTCGACACGACCACCACCGCATGCGCACGCGCGAGCGCCAATCGTCGGATCCAGTTACGCCGCGCATGTCGCGCCGTCTGCTCCGTCGGCCCAAAGCCCTCTTCGTGGTGCACATGGTTGCGCACGTCGATGATTCGCCCGGCTGCGCACGCTTCGATCGAGCCCCAGTTGTAGGTCAACAGCAAGTCGGGCTTGCGTTGCCGCAACATGCGAACGAACGCGCGAACGCTCGATGCAAAGCCGCGGCCGCCAGGCGGCCCCATCAACTCTCCGAGCAGTTCTTTCGGCGCGCGCGCACTAGCAGCGAAGTTGCCGTCCATCGCGACGATGTCGTGGCGCCACGACGGGCCCATGCGCGCGATCAACTCGCATTGGCGCATCTGCGGGCCGCCGATGCCGAACGTCGCAAACACATGCAACGCGCGACGCGGCATTGAAGCGCCGTTGCTCATGGCGCGACCGGCGCGCGCTCGTGCTCGACGCGAGTCGAGGCTTCGGGCTTTCCGCCGGCAGAAGCCATCGCGAACAACCGCTGAAGGAAGCGCAAGCGATCTGATTCGGGCCGGAAGCCGAGATCGCGCTCGGCGTCCGCGCAATCGAGCGGCGCTGCAAAGCTGCGCGAACGCAGATCGCGCAGCGACGGGAACTCCCGCGGCTTCCGCGCGAGCACCTTGATGAAGTGCTTGCCCACTTCCTGCATCCACATCCACGGGATCGCAGTCGGATGGAATCGGTAGTCGCGACCCGTGCGCAACCGCAGCTCCTCGACGAACTCGCGCGCAGTCATGCGCACTTGGCCTGCGAGGTTGTAGCTCTTGTTCTTCGCGGCGTCGGAGAACAGCGCGCCGACGAGCCCGCGCGCGCAATCGTCGCCGAGCACGAGCGGCAGCGGCGTGTCGCCCACGCCCCATCCAACGCAGTGATTGTCACGCACCCAGAGCCCTAGGCCCGAGTGCTCCAACGACGATGCGCTGCCGAGCACGACGGCTGGACGCACGATGACGACATCGAGGCCGTTTGCTCGCTCTGCTTCCAGCGCAGCCTCAGCTGCGATCTTGCCGCGGCTGTATGCGCCGCGCGTGCGTGGCTTGGGATCCGGACCGTCTGCGCCCACCACGGGCTCGCTGCCGCCGAGGTAGAGCGCGGCGGTGCTGCTCGCATAGACGAAGCGACGGACCTTGGCTTCGCGCGCCGTCGCAGCCGCGATCGCGACGCTGTCGCGCATCGACGCTTCAACGCGCGCGGCGTCATCGCCAGCGACGGTTGCGAGGTGCAGCACGCACGACGCGCCCGCGAATGCGCGCGCAAGCGCCGCAGGATCGGAAGCATCGCCGGAGAACACGCGAATGCGCGCATCTCGCAACTCTGCTGGCAACAACTGCGGTCGCCGCACGAGCAGCGTCACGGGCTTGCCCAGTTCAAGCAGTTGTGCAACGCAGTGCTTTCCCAAGAACCCAGCGCCGCCGAGCACGACCACTTCGCCAACTCGCGCGGCGGACGGCTCAGGCAACGGATCGCGAGCAGGCGGCGGCAACGGGCTCGCCGAAGCAGCTTCTGCGACGAGGAAGCACATGCGCACGGCCTCGCGCGCGGCCGCAGGCGAGTTGCGCGGCGTCTTTCGCGAACGCACGGCTTCGTGGAACTCCGCGATGCTGCGTTCCATGCCGCGCAAGAACGGATCCTCGGGACCGCGAAGGCGGAACAGCGCGAGTCCATAGCCGATGGCGGCCATCGCGCCGCGACGCAGCAGGTGGAAGCCGCCAGCAGCGAGGTTCTGCCCCGTGTCGAGGAAGTCGAGCCAACGTGTCTTGCGTCGCAGCCAACACGCGTCGCGCAGCAAATCGGCGAACACCGCACCATCCGTACCGATCGCATGCAGCGTCGACTCGGACATCGTGCGACCAAGCGCCATGCGCACCGAAGCGGAGCCGCGTTCGCACTGCAACTGCATCTGCCAATCGTCGAAGAACCGCGCGCCGTTTGGCAACGTGCGCGGCTCGCCGGTCACGACCTGTGCCGATCGACACTCGCCGAGCAGTCGATGCACGATCGAGAACAAGTGCACGCCCTGCTCCAGGAGGATGTTGGCCTCGGTCTGGAACATGAAGTGCGACACATCGCCGGTCTGCAGTTGTCGCAGCGGCACGTTGTGCACAATCGCCACGTGTTCGAGGCGCCCGAGCCTCCCCGCCGCGATGTGGTCGCAGACGCGCACCACAGCAGGATTGGCGGATTGGTTGTGATTGACACCGAGCACGAGCTGCTGCGACTTCGCGACGCGCTCGAGTTCGTCGACATCGCGCAACACGAGCGCCATCGGCTTCTCGACCAGCACGTGGAGCCCGCGTTCGAGGCAACGCTTGGCGACGGCGAAGTGCGCAGCCGGCGGCACCAACACGTGCACCGCGTCCGCGATGCGCGCGTCGCACAGCGCGTCGACGTTGTCGAACACGTGCGGGATGCCGTGCCGTTTCGCAAGGCGCTCGGCGCGCGGCCGAACGGTGTCACACAGCGCGGTGACGCGCACTCCAGGCATGCGACGCAACGCCATGAGGTGCACGTCGGCGATGAAGCCACTGCCGATCAGCGCGATGCGAGTTTCCGTTGACGCCATGCCGTATCTGGAGTGTGGCGAACGCCAGAGTCTCCGGCCACGCCCCGATTCCCGTTTTTGCCCGCTGCATGCGCATGCGCGCGCAGCCGGACCGTTCGGACCAGATCGGCCTTGAGAAGCGGGCGACTTGACGCGAAGTCCTCCCTGCCAAGGGGCTTGCACGCCGTTCCCTTGACTGCCCGCGGGCGCATTCGATGATCCCGCACGCCAGTGCCCCTTCGTCGGCGCAGAACGCGCCGACATCCCCCATGCCATTGAAGCTTCGCGCG
>JBEELK010000359.1:0-4793 GCA_041168165.1 Planctomycetota bacterium
GAGCCCAGGATCACGACGAGCCCTGCGCCTTCGAGGATCTCGGCATAGCGCGCCTGCGCAGCGATGAGGTCCATCACCGTGTCCGGCAGCGGCCCGTCATCGCGAATCGAACCCGCGAGGCAGAACGGCACCTTCGCGGTGATCGCCGCGTGCATGACGCCGTTCTTGAGCAGCTTCTTCTCGACCGCTTGCTGCAGGCCGCCTGCGCGACGAATGCGATTGATCGCGCGCATGTGGTGCATGTGTCCATGCACCGAAGGCGCGCCGGTCTTGAGGTCGACGCCGAGACTCGTGCCAAACATCGCGGACTCCGCGTCGTGCACCGCGAGCGCGTTGCCCGACAGCAGCCCATCGACATGCCCAGCGCGAAGGATCGACGCGAGCGTCGCCGCAGCGCCGACGTGGATGATCACGGGGCCCGCGACGAGGATCACCTTGCGGCCTTCGGCTCGCACTTGCCGCCACGTGCGCACGACTTGATCCACCTGCGCAGCGACGCGGCGTTCGCTCGAAGCGCCGCCCTGCATGAATCCAAACTTGGACTCCTGCAGCTTGCGCGTCGTCTGCGCCGTAACGCGCACGCCGTCGTAGCCAGTCACGATGCGCTCGCCTGTTTGCAGGTCGCGCAGCTTGACGCAGCGCGCGCGGCCATCCGCGACGACCACGGCGGCGTCCATGCGCTGCTTCTCGACGAGGATCCACTGACCCGCCACGTGCACTTCGGTCACGAGGTTGGTGGTCGAGTAGAAGCCTTCTGGCGCGGTGCCAGCGATGTCGACCGTGTCGAGCTTGCAGTCCTCGGTGTTGGTCTCGTTGATGCCAAGCGACATCAAGTCCGCGCGCACGCGCTCGTAGATCTTCTGGCTCGGGCTGATGACCTCGAGCTCCAACTCGCTCTCGTCGGTTCGCTGCTTGCCGATCTCGAGGCGAAGCACGTTGTAGGTGGCGCCTGCCGCTTGCACGGCCTCCATCGCATCCGACATCAGGCCGGAGTCGATCAGGTGGCCTTTGGCGCGAAACACAGCGACGACGTTCTTGGGCATCGGTCGCGCAGGTTAGCGGAGCGCGGGATGCGCCTTCCACTCTCGCTGTGTTCTCGCGACGAAGCGCTGCGAGCCCCCTAGCTCGCAGCGCTCGCTCATGCGCTCTGGCTCAGAGGGGGCGGATCTTGCGAACCGTTCCGCTCGAAGTGCCGACGAGCCACAGGTTGCCATCCGGCCCCGTGTGGATGTCCGTCACGACGCCGAAGTTCTGGCCCCACATCAACTCCGCTTGCTCCGTCGTGAAGTCGTTGCGAGCGAGGTTGTCTGCGACCTTGTCGAACAAAGCCGGGTCCGTGAACTGCAGGTGATTGCGGCCGCCGTTGAGGCGGAAGCGGTAGAGGTGGCCGCGATTCGCAGTCTGGGCGACGGCCGAGCCGACGATCAGGTTGCCGGAGTACTGCGCGCCGAGACCGTTGCCGCGGATGAAGCCGAGGCCGCCCGGAGGCACCACGTTGCGCCAGCTGAACTGCGGGTCGCGGTAGTTGGAGCCCTTGAAGCGCGTCATGCGGTTCTTCGCGGCGATCGGATCATCCGCGATGCTGCTTGGCAGGAAGCGCAGTTGCTGCAGGCCGGAGGGGCCCGCCGTGCCAAAGCCCGCCGCGACTTCAATCGCCTTGTAGTCCGCAACGCGCGCAATCGGGCCCATCGTTTGCACCCAACCGCCGTTGAAGCCGGCCTCGACGTAGTTGATCTCGTCGTAGGCGCGACCACCGTTCTCGGCCGTCCACAAGCCGCCGCGCACCGGATCGAACACCATGCCGATGCTGTTGCGGACGCCGATGGCGAACATCTTCTGGATGTTGATGGCCGCCTGGATCTGCTCCGGGGTCGTTGCGCTCGCCGCCAAGAGAGCGCCGTAGCGATAGAACGGATTATCCCTCGGAGTCGTGCCGTCGGCGTTGAGGCGGACGATCTGTCCCGTCGCGTGCGCGTCGTCGGGCAGCGGACCGCCGAACTGGTCGTCCGCGATCGGGCCGTTGTTGACGTTCTGCATCAGGCCACGGCGACCTGCGTCTCCCGTGATCACATACAGCTTGCCGTCCGGACCGAAGCGAAGGATGCCGCCGTTGTGGTTGCCGCGCTGGAACGGAGCAGGGTTGTTGGTCGGGTTCGCGGGGTCCGTGATGAGGTTGTTGTCTTCCTGGAACGCGCGCGTGCGATTGATCGTCTGCGCGTAGGTCAGGGTCGAACCGTCCCACACGAAGCGATCGACGCGGTTGCCCAGCAACGGGACTTGGCTGACGACAATCGAGTCTGCGCCGGTCGAGCTCTCAGTCCAGAAGACGTAGATGCTCGGATCGACCGGGAAGCGCGGGTGCTTCTCGATGCCGAGCAAGCCGCGCTCGCTGTTGGAGTTGACTGCGAGGTCGAGCACGACGCCGGTGACGACGCCGTTCTGGACGCGCTTCACTTGGCCTGAGGACTTCTCGGTGACGAGGAAGTCATCGGCGCCGAGGAAGACCATGCCGATGGGCTGGCTCAAGCCAGCGACGACCGTGTCCACGGTGAGCGCCGGGTCGACCATCGACGGCGCGGGGGTTTGTGCATGGAGCAAAGAAGCCGGAAGCGCAGCAAGGAATGCGCTCACGACGCGAGAGGCGATCGAGAGAGTCATGTGATGGAGTCGGGATAGAGACAAACGAGGCGTCGCAGTGAGGCGACGACCGTTGGAATGGACGGCCCGCGTGGTGGTGAGATCCGCGCAGGCCGTCGTCACCGCATGGCGACAGTGCTTCTTGCATCGATGGGAACGGACCTAACGCGCAAGCCGGGAAAAACTGCGCGTATGCGGCTCACGAAAACGGCGTTGCGCCGAGCGGCGTCTGTAAGTCGTTGGATTGGAGGATCGCATTGCGCGCCGGAGCATCCGTCACCGAGAGGCCGAAGTCGGCCTCCCGCCCCGAGCACGCGCGCCCTAACGCTGTCGAAGATCCCGACATTCCCGAGTCGGCGGGTCAAGCCCAAGGTGAGATCCGGCCGATAGCGCCGAGGCTATGGCACCGGCCACGAACGTAGAGACCGTCCTTTCCACCCCCCGCCGCGACGTCGAGTGCGCCGGCTTTCAGTGGTCCCTTGGACCCGACACCCGGCTGTGCCGATCGCTGGTCGAGAACGGCGCGTTCGAACCGCACACGTCGCGCTTGCTGCAAGCTGCGATCAAGCCGGGCATGACCGTGCTCGACATCGGCGCGCACATCGGTTGGCACACGCTGCGCATGGCACATCGCGTCGGCGACGCAGGGCGCGTCGTCGCGTTTGAGCCGATCGGCGCGTTCCGCAAGGACCTGCAACAACACCTCGCGAAGAACCGACTACAGCGCAGAGTCGCGGTTGTTCCGATCGCGCTGTCGGACGTCGACGGCAAGCGACCATGCATCGCAACGGAGGACTCCGCGTCGCTGTGCGACTGCGAAGACGCGCAACTCGTCAAAGTGCGGCGCCTCGATGACGTCGCGGTCGAGATGGGATTGCCGCGCATCGACTTCATCAAGCTCGACGTCGATGGCCACGAACTGCGCGTGCTCGACGGCGCGCGCCACGTGCTGCAGAAGGACCGCCCGATGCTGTCGCTCGCGTTCCATCGCTCCGCGGCACCGGATCTGCGCGCCGCGCTCGCGATGCTGCACGATCTGCACTACGAGCTCTGCGACGAGGCCACGTGCCAACCGTTTGCTGCCGATGACGAGTTCGTCGCAGCATGCGGATCCAACGTCCACGCGTTGCACGCACTCGCGGTCCCGGTCGAGAAGCTCGCCAACATGCCGGTGCGCTTGCACGCGACGCTGAAGGACCTGCAGTCGGCGCTGGACCTCACTCACGAAGGCGCGATCCTCGAGCCAGACATCGACGCCGTCGAGAACGAGTGCGAACTGCACCAAAGAAAGCGCCGCGACGCCGAAGCGCTGTGCACCGTCGCTCGCAACGCGAATGGCCCGTGCATCGACCTCGGCACGTCGCATGGACGCAGCGCGTTCAAGCTCGCGACCAACGTCGGCCCGAAGCACACGGTCTACACCGTCAACATGCTGCCAGAACAAGCGGCCGCAGCGGGCGTGCACGTGACGCACGTGCTGACGAAGGACCAGATCGGCGCGTACTGCCGCGAACGCGGCATCGAGAACATCGAGCAGATCTACGCCAACACCGCCGAGTGGACGCCTGCGCCGGAGATCAACGGCCTCGCGATGGCATTCGTCGACGCGTGCCACGACGCAGAAGCCGTGCGCCGCGACTCGCATCTCGCGTGGCAGCGACTGCGCGCGGGCGGATTCATGCTGTGGCACGACTTCAGCCCGGTGATGCGTCACCGCCATGAGTGGATCAAGACGTCGATGGAAGGCGTCGCCGCGTTCTTGCGCGACATCGGCCACCGCGGCCCCGTGCATCACCTGCGCGGCTCCTGGATCGGACTCATTCGCAAGGCTCAGTGATGAAGTCGCTGCGCTACCTCATCGTCTACCCCGGCTACTCCGCGGCCCGCGCCGAGGAAGAGTCAGCGTTTGCGGCTCGCCTCACTGCGCGCGGAATCGATGCGCGCGCGTTTGGCATCCCGTGCGAAGGCGGCTGGCTGCCGTTTGCGGAGCTCGACCGTCGCCATCAGAGCGGCGATCGCACGTTGCGCGAGGCGTATGCGCAGTTGCTGCTCGCGATGCAGGACCGCGACGTGCTCGTCGCAGCAGGCGGCGCAATGCTGCACCCTGCGATCCTCGACCAGATCACGCAGACCAAGCTGCTGATCTGCGCGGACGA
>JBEELK010000360.1:0-2710 GCA_041168165.1 Planctomycetota bacterium
CGGGCGGCATCAACAGCACGTCCGCGCCCGCGAGCAGCGCGCGCACCGCGACTTCGCCGGGCGCGATCTTGTTCTTCACGCCGCCCATGTCGAGCGCGTCGGTCACGATGAGGCCCGAGAAGGCGAGTTCCTTGCGAAGCACGCCGGACAGGATCGTCTGGCTCAACGTCGCTGGCACTGCGGGGTCTTCACCGAGGCCCGGCACCGACAGGTGGCCGGTCATCATCGACGAGAGTCCGCCATCGATCGCCGCGCGGAACGGCGCGAACTCGCGAGCGCGCAGCAGTTCTCCGGATCCAGGCACCGTCGGCAAGTCGAGGTGCGAGTCCGTGTCCACGTCGCCGTGGCCCGGGAAGTGCTTGCCGCACGCGAGCGCGCCCGCATCCACTTCGACGCCTTGCGCAAATGCGCGGCCCATGCGCGCGACGAACGCCGCGTCCTCGCCAAAGCTGCGCACGTTGATGATCGGGTTCTTGGGATTGCTGTTCACGTCGAGCACGGGAGCCAGAACCCACGGGGCACCGAGCGTGCGCGCCTCTTCGCCGGTCACCCGGCCCATCGCGCGCGCAAGCCGCTCTTCGCCGGTGGCGCCAACCAGCATCTGGTTGCCCATCTGCGTGGCGCCCGACAGCCGGAACGCGACGCCGGCCTCGAAGTCGCCCGCGACGAGCAGCGGCAGGCTCGCCGCCGAATGCATCTGCTCCACCACGGTCGCTGCCTGCTCGACGGAGCCGATGCTGAGGATCACGCCGCCGAGGCCAACTTCGCGCACAAAGCCCGCGATGCGCGCGCGTTCCTTGTCATCCGCGTCGGCGCGGATCCAGCTCACGAAGAGTTGGCCTGCCTTTTGTTCGTTGCTGAGGCGCGCGAGCGTTTGCTCCGCCAAGCCTGAGTTGGAAGGCGCGGCATCGACAGGCTTCTTGGCCGTCGATTCGCCGTGGGAGGAGGAGTCGCTCGGCGCCCCGCAGCCCGCGAGCGCCACGAGTAGCCACCAAGAAGAACGCGCGACAGAAGTCGAGAAGCGCATGCGCGGATGCTGCCGGGTTCCCAGCGCGCGCGCCAGCAGCGACCCGCTACAGCCGCGCCGCCGCGTCGCGATCGAGCAGCGCGACAACGTTGCCGTGATTGCGCAACGCCGACGCGGGGCACGACGTCGACAGGTCGCCGCGCAGCATGCCGAACACCGCGTCTGCCTTCCCCTTGCCGAATGCGCTCATCACGATGCGCTTGCCGCGCAGGATCGTCGCGATGCCGGCCGTGACCGCGCGATGCGGCACCGGCGTCGAGCCAAAGCGACCGACCGCGTCCTTGCGCGTGGTCTCCGACAGGTGCGCCACGTGGTAGCCCTTCTCGAACGGCACGCCCGGCTCGTGGAACGCGAGGTGCCCGTTGCGGCCGATGCCGAGGTACTGCAACTGAACGCCGCCCATCTGCGCGAGCTTCTGCTCGTGCTGCGCCGCGATGCCATCGTCCGCGACATGCGGCACCGGCGTGAACGCGCCGTTGTCGACCATCGCAAGCAGGCTCGGGCACGCCTCGCACAGCTCATGGACCATGCTGCCGAACTGCTTGGGCCCAAGGCCCTCGTATTCGTCGAGGTGCGTCGCGCGCAGCGCGGACAACGCGAAGCGACCTGCGGTGACTTCCGCGTGCAGCTTCTGCAGCATGCCCGTGTAGGTGGCGCCAGTAGCAAACGACACCAGCGGCCGATCGTTGCGTTGTGCGAGCAGGCGCAGTTCTTGGAGCGCTGCGTCTTCCGCGTCGGAACGGCGGTCAAAGACGCGGACTTCAGGCGAAGCAGAGGGCATTTCTAGAATGTGCAGAAGGAGAGCGTTCGTCGCAAGCGGTCGCAGCAACGCATGCAGCAGCGCGCGCAGTTGCGGTCAAACGCGCCAGATGATGCCGCGGCGGTAGAGAACAGCGAGCACCACATACCAGCTTGCGACCCAGGCGAGCGCAAACCCGAGCGACGCCATGTGCGGCTCGAGCCAACTCTGGAACGCGTTCGCGTAGATCCACTTCTGCGCAAACACGACCGGCGGACCTTCGTCGACGACCCAGAGGCGACCGAGCGTGCGCGCGAGCACGGCGCTGCCAACGAACACGAGCAACGCATTGCGGCCATAGACCAGCAGCGGATGCGCGAGGCGCGACCAGCCCTTGACCTCGAACGCGTGCACGCAGAGGCCGAGGCCTGAAGCCGCGATGCCCGCCGTCCACATCGAGTAGCTGCTGGTCCACAGCGCCTTGTTGATCGGGAAGAACCAACCCCAGACCGCGCCGATCGCCATCCACGATGCGCCGAGCAGCAACAAGCAACGCACCGCGTCCTCGCGTGGCCGCGGCGACGCGAGCACGCGCCCGCACTCCATGCCGAGCAGCGCCGTGCCAATCGCCGGGATCGTGCTGAGCAGGCCTTCGGGGTCGTAGACCTTGCCCATCCACGTGTGCGAGCCGAACACCGCGCGATCTAGCCAGCCGGCGAGGTGATCGCCTTCGGTCGCAAGGTCCGGCGCGCCGCCATCGGGCGTGTGCCAGAGCGCGAGCAGCGGCCAATAGCCGACGAGGCACGCGACGAGCAACGCGCGTTGGGCGCGCAGCGAGCAGAACAAGAACGCGAGCGCCGCGGCGAAGTAGCAGACGCCGATGCGCTGGAGCACGCCGGGGATGCGCACGTTCCACACGCGATCGAAGAGGCCCTTGCCATCCT
>JBEELK010000361.1:0-8230 GCA_041168165.1 Planctomycetota bacterium
GTCGTTCAACTTCGCGTTGTCAGGCCTGCGCATGCACGACGTGGTGCACATGCTCGATTGGCTCGTCGCACACAAGCCGAGCAGCCTGAAGCGCGCAGTGATCGAACTGCACTCGTTCGAACAGAACATCCGCGGCCACCAGTGGTTCTCCGACCAGGACCTGGAGATGCACTCTCCCGATGTGTTCTGGACGCGCATGCAGTCGGTTGCGATCAGCAACACGCCGTCGATCGATAAGGCAAAGCAGGCGCAGTACGTGCTCATGCACAGCGTGAGCAACGCGCTGCGGCTCGGACAGGGCGGTCGCATCACGCAGGACTGGATCGCGCGATCGAATGGCGAGCGTTTGCCCAAGGCCTACGACGTCGAAGGCCGCGGCTGGCAGTCGGTGGCCACAGTGCAGTTGGATCACATGATCCAGGCGAGCAAGGACTTCCCGTCGCAGCGCGAGCACTTCGAGCGTCAACTCAGTTGGAAGGCAACGAAGGCGCACATGCCGGGTCTGGTCGGCGGCTTCAACGCGGCGGCGATCCGCAAGCAGGCGTCAATGCTGCGCGCGGCGGGCATCGAGCCGATCTACGTCGTGATGCCGACCTACTCGACCGACTTCTATGGCCGCGACGGCGTGGCGGAAGTGGCGAAGGAAGTCCGCGTGCTCGAACTCGACGATCCGGCTCCCAACCGGCCGCTCTACGACTGGTCGGGCTACTACGACGCGTCGCATCTCAACGCTGACGGCGCTACTGCCTTCTCGCGGTACCTCGCGGAGCGCATCGTCGAGGTCGAGCCGCTACCGCTTGGCGCGAGCCCTTCGCCGCACCTCGTCTCTGCGATTGCGCCGACACTCGCGGTCGCGTGGTCGGCAGATGGCCAGCAGTTGCAACTGTCCGCGGACGGGTTGCCCTTCGTTGGCGACGTTGTCGTGCAGTGCGGCGACGCGCGCGCGCAACCGGTCGATGGCGGACTTGAACTCGCAGTGGCGCAGCCGCCGAGGGCCGTGGTCCCGCTTGTGCGCGAACTGCTCTACCGCGCCGCGGCGAGCGTGCCCGTCGCCAGCGTGCCCGCGGGCGAAGCGATCACGCTGCAACTCGTGACGACGTTCGAAGGCAAGGTCATCGCCGTGTCTGCGCCGAGGAAGCTCGCGCCTCGTTGAGGTTGCGGAGCCGACGCGACTCGCCGAAGCTCCGCGCGATGCCCGACCAGAATCGCGAAGTAGCGCCCGGTCCCGATGGGACTTGGTTTCGCACCAAGACGCAGCTCTTGCGCATGCCGCAGGGCTGGGAGTTGCTGCCGCCTGGCGACGCGGCATTGACGCGGCGCGTCAAGGAAGCGGGGCCGAGTTGGGTCGTCAGCGAGAAGCGCGGCAACAAGGTGTTCTCGCGCGGCGTCTGCGCGCCGAAGGACCGCATCGAGCGCATTCGCCAAGAGCTGGCCGTCGAGCGATCGGATCCAAGTTACGCAAAGAAGCTGGAGCAAGGCCGCAAGCGGCGCGCGGTGCAACAAGTCGAATACGTTGGCGAGTTCTCGTCGGCGGTGCGCACGTTCCTCGCGTTTGCGCCTGCTCATGCAGACCTGTGCCAGTGCCTATCCGAAGCGATCGCCGCGCATGCGACGCCAGTCGGCAGCGGCACCGTGGCGCGCACGCAGCGCATTCCAGTCGAGGAGCGCGCCGAGGCAGCGACCATCGCGTGGTTGCGGCACCAGACGACGGGCTACGACGACATGCAGATCGCGCGCGTCAAAGGCCTGCGCCGCGAAGTGCGACGCGAGTTGGCGCAGCGATCGCGCGATTTGCTCGCGCGCTACCGTCGCGGCGACGCGGTGGATCCAGCCATGTGTCCGCTTCGTCGCGCGCTCGATCGCGGCCAATCGGTCAGCGCTACCTGACGTCGACGCGCGGCGCCACGCGCTCCTTGTCGTCGTCGAGTTCGAAGAACGACACGTCGTCTGCGCCGGCCGACGATGCCACGAGGCTGGTCGGGAACTGCTCTCGCAGGTTGCGCAGTTCGCGCACGTTGCCGTTGAAGAACCTTCGCGCTGCCGCGATGCGGTCTTCGGTCAGCGCTAGCTCTTGTTGCAAGGCGAGGAAGTTGGCGTCGCTCTTCAACTGCGGATAGCCCTCGGCGACGACGAATACGGAGCGAAGGCCGACGAGCAGCGCGTTCTCGTCCTTCGCATGGCTCGCGGCGCTGCCATGGTTCTGCATTGCTTGGTTGCGCAGCGAAACGACGCGGTCGAGGACTTCGCGCTCGTGCTTGGCGTAGCCCTTCACGGTCTCGACGAGGTTCGGGATCAGGTCGTAGCGGCGCTTCAATTCGACATCGACGTCGGCCCAGCTCTCTTTGACCGCGTGCTTGAGCCGCACGAATCGATTGTGCACCGCGATCCACCAGATCACGGGGATTGCGATGACGAGTAAGACGATGAGCAGCGCGGGTTCCATCAGTTGGCGAGGTCGACGAGAAGGTGGCGCGGCCAGAGTTCACAGAATCGACGCACGAAGTCGAGTCGCGCGCGAAAGTCCGTGGGTTCCCACAGGCGCGAGCCGTCGGTGGCGCACAGCGCGCCGCCTTCGAGGTCCAGCGCATCGGGTTGTTCTCGCAGCAAGAACTCCATCATGCGCGGATGCAGCACGTCGTAGGCAAAGCGCTTGTCCGACGACTGCACATAGAACTTGCGGCTGAACTCTTCGGACTCGAAGTCGATGTCGTCGAATCCGATCGCGCCCTTCAGCTTGTCGAACAACCCCTCAGGTCGGACGAGTAGCGATGGCGCAGGCCACGGTGGGTGCACGATCAGGTAGCTGAACCGATACGTCGTGGTGCGCCGGTTCTTGCCGCTGCCGCTCGTGACCTTGTAGCGAAAGTCACCCATGCACAGCCGGCATCGCGAGCCGAACAATTCGACTGTGCCGCGCATCGTGTTGCGCGCCGTGCGCGAGTGGCCGCGGCGGAACACGTCGAACTGAGCGTACTCGTCGTCGTGCGAGTCGTCGTCGCTCGGGTCGTAGCGCAAGTCCAGCGATGCGGCGACCCGTTCGAGGTCGGTCCGACGCTGCTGCTCCGCTTTCCACGACAGGTAGGCGCCTAAGGCGGCCAGCGCCACGAGCGCGAACACGAGCAACACCTGCGGTTCCACGGCGCGGACGATAGCGAGGCGAGCGTCCTCGTCGCGGGCTCGGCAACCGTTCCTCGGCGGGTGACAGGACTGGAGATCGATCGGCTACGCTGCGCGCCTCGTTCGGAACCCTTCGCGCATTCCATCCTCATGTCCCGATTCCTAGCGTTCGTCACGACGTTCACCTTCGGTCTCGCCTGCGCGATTGCGCAGGACCCGACGGACAAGCAACCTGCGCCGGAAACCGCGCCTGCTCCTGCCGCGGCGACCGAGCCTGCTCCGCAGAAGAACAAGGTGGTGCTGCTCCGCCCCGCCGGTGCCTACCAGGACCTCGCCGAGCAGTCGTTCGACCCAGCGGCCCTGCTGCTCGGCGGCGGCGGCGGCAAGGCGAAGTCGTTCTTTGAGTTCGTCGAGACGATCGAGAAGCTCGCGAAGCACGAAGGCTCGACGGTGCTGCTCGACCTGACGCAGCCGGTCGGCCTCAACCAGCCGCAGATGCGCGAGGTCGAACGCGCGATGCAGAAGGTGCGCGCCGCCGGCAAGAAGATCGTCTGCTACTTCGAGAACGCGACCACGGTCACGATGCAGCTCGCGTCGCAATGCGATCGCGTGCTGATGGCCAAGATGGGCTCGGTCGACTTCAAGTCGCCGTCGATGAGCGTCATGCACTACAAGGACGCGCTCGGATTGCTCGGCGTCGAGGTGGAGATGACGCGCGTGGGCGAGTTCAAGGGCGCGGTTGAGCCGTATGTGCGCTCGACGATGTCCGAAGGGCTCAAGAAGCACTACGCGGCGATGCTGCAGTCGATGAACAAGGTCGTCTGCGAGAGCGTCGGCAAGGGTCGCAAGCTCGATCCGGCGAAGGTCGCGGAGCTGCAAGCGCAGCGCATGTTCACGGCCGAAGAGGCTCTGGCTGCAGGGCTCGTCGACGAGCTTGTTGCCTACGAAGGCAGCAAGCGCGCGCTCGATCTCGCGATGGGCAAGGAGCTCGGCGACTACGAGCTGGTCGACGCCGTCCCGAAGAAGGCGAAGAAGAACAAGGACCTGCTCAGCTCGTTGTCCGAGATGTTCAAGGCAAAGCGCGAGGACGATGACGACGACGGCTATCCGGCCATCGTCGTGCTGCATCTGTCGGGCGCGATCGCGGACGGCTCCGCAGCCGCAGCGGGCAGCATCGTCTCGGAGCCTTCGGTCAAGGAGATCGAAGCGCTGACCGACGACGAGGACGTGAAGGGCGTCGTCGTGCGCATCAACTCGCCTGGCGGTTCTGCGACCGCGAGCGAAGCGATCCGCCTCGCGCTGGAGCGCCTTGCGGCGAAGAAGCCCGTCGTGTTCTCGATGGGTGAGCTCGCTGCTTCGGGCGGCTACTGGATCACGTGCATCGGCCAGCCGATTCTCGCCGAGGCTGCGACGATCACCGGCTCGATCGGCGTGTTCAGCATGCGCTTCCAACTCGGCGCGCTGATGCGTCGCCTCGGCGTGCAAACCGATGTCGTCGGCCTCGATGCCGGCGCGGACATGGACGCGATGGACAAGCCGTGGTCCGACGCGGCGCGCAATCGCATGCAGCTGTTCGTCGATCAGATCTACGATCAGTTCCTCGGCATCGCGGCGAAGTCACGCAACATGACGGTCGATTCGATTCGCGCGGTCGCAGGCGGCCGCGTCTGGTCTGGCGCGCAGGCGGTTGAGCTCGGGCTCGTAGACAAGATCGGCGGCGTCGAGGACGCGATCGCGATGGTCAAGGAGAAGTGCAAGCCGGAGGCGGACATCGAGATTCGCCACGCGCCGAAGGCCCGCGACTTTGCGCAGTCGATCTTCGACCAGATGTTCGACGCGCGCGCGTTCGCTCAGGGTGACGCTGCGGCTCTTTCGATGATCGCGAAGCTGTCGCGCCTCGACGGACTGCTCGCGCTGCTGCGCCACGCGATGGCGCAAGATCGGCCGATGACGGTCTACGCGCTGATGCCAGAAGACCTGCGCGTTCGCTGAACGCGCGGGCTAGCTAGCTACGCCTCTTCGGCGGCCTTGGCCGCCGGCTCCAGCGCCGAAAGTTGAGCCAGCACGCGCAGGACCGCATCGCGCGTCGGCTCCTGGCCGGAAACCACGAGGTCTGCGCGGCGCTTGGCAGGTGCTACGAAGCGCTCGTGCATCGGGCGCACGGTTTGCATCCACTGCGCGCAGACGCTGTCGATCGTGCGGCCACGTTCGCTGACGTCGCGCCGCAATCTGCGCAGCGCGCGCACATCGTCGGGCACGTCAACGAACACGCGCAGGTCGAACGCATTGCGGAGCTCGGGCAAGGCCATCAGCAGAATGCCCTCGACGACGACCACCGGCTTGGGCGCCACCCATTCGCGCTCCGGCAGCCGTGAGTGCGTGGCAAAGCAGTACTTCGGCTTGTCGATCGTGCGGCCCGCGCGCAGTCGATGGAGGTGGTCGACCAGCAGCGAGTTCTCCAGCGAGTCGGGGTGGTCGAAGTTGACGGCCGCGCGCTCGGCGGGCTTCAGGTGCGACAGATCGCGGTAGTAGGAATCGTGGTCGATCACCGCGCAATGCTCGCCAAAGTGCTCTGCGAGCGCATGCGCGAGCGTCGTCTTGCCGCTGCCAGTGCCGCCGACGATGGCGATGGTGGTGCACGCTTTGCGCAGCGGAAGTTCCATGGGGGGAGCAGGGTAACGCGGTCGCTTCATCCTGGAAGGGGCTCCGCTGCGAGATGGGCTGCTGCTGCGGATCCGTCCCGGTCGTCGCGCCTTCCGCTCGAGCGGACGCACAGAGAACGAACTCTCGCTTGAGGCGCGCGTGCGCCGCTCCATACTGCGCCGCACGTGCGCGCGGCGTTTCCGCGCGCCGCCGAACCACCCGGTGAACTACGACGCCTCGAACGTGTTCGCGCGCATCCTGCGCCGCGAGATCCCTGCGCGCCTGCTGCACGAGGATCATCAGTGCGTCGCGTTCGCGGATGTAGCACCGCAGGCGCCTGTTCACTTCCTCGTCATTCCCAAGCGTGCCATCGCGCGACTTGCGGATGCTGACGAGAGCGACAAGGCACTGCTTGGTCATCTGCTGTGGGCTGCTGCCGAAGTCGCGAAGAAGCTCGGCATTGCCAACGATGGATTCCGCGTCGTGATCAACAACGGCAGCAACGCGGGCCAGTCGGTGTTCCACCTCCACGTTCACGTTTTGGCGGGCCGCTCGTTCGGCTGGCCTCCGGGCTGAAGGCGCGCTCCATGACGCGACACGACCCGATGCACGACGAAGGCCTCGCTGACTTCGAGCGGATGCCCGAGATCATGCTGCTGCCGCTCGCGGTGCCCGAAGAAGAAGGGTTTGGCGACCTGGACTCCGGCGTGCTGTCGCGTCGCATACCGGACTTTGTGCATCGCGTGCTCAACCGCGGTCGCATGGGGCCGACGGGCATGCTCGAGGTCCAGACGCCGCCAGACGAAGGTCCTGTGCTCTGGGTCGTGATGGACGCTCCGCCGGAGCCAGACGAAGCGTTCGACTTGCTGCCGCCGGATGCGGACGTGCGCGCGGTCGTGACCGGCGAGTTGACCACCGCGCCTGAAGGGTTCCGCGTCGAGTTCTACGTCTACTTCGCCGAGGACGACGACGAACGCGCGACCAATCGCGTCGGCGGTCTCGTTCGCCGTTCGCATCCTGTCGCAGACTTGCTGCAGTTGACGCGGCGCCTCGCGCGGTTGCTCGACCTGCGCTACCAAGAGCCTGCGCGCGGGATGATGACGGAGAACAGCGAAGCGTTCTTCCTGTTCTTGCGCGCGCTCGACAACGCGATGTTGATCAGCGGCGATTTGCAGATCGAGGGGCCCGCGGACCGCGAACCGCTGCTGGATCCGTTTGCGCAGGCGATCATGATCGACCCGCAGTTCGGCCTCGCGCTCCGCATCGCGCATTCGACGGTTGCGCACGCATGCGATGCGGGCCGCATCGACGGCGAACTCGCGCGTCGATTCTTGGATCGCTGCTACTCCGCGCAGCCAGGCGATGGCGAAGGCTGTGTGTCGGTGGCCGACCACCTTCGCGAACTCGGCGACGATCGTCGCGCGATGGATTGGCTGGAGCACGCGACGCAGTTGGATCCGCCGCCTTCGCGTGGATTGGAGAACCTCGGCATCCTGCTCGCGCACGACGGCAAGACGACTGCTGCGCGCGATCTGTGGATGCGCGGGTTGCAGATCGACGGGCATCCTGACTTCTTCGGGCACCTCGCGCGACTTGCGTTCTCCGAGGGCCGCGAGCACGACGCGTGGGATTTCGTCGTGCGCGGGCTTCGCCGCCTTCGCGAACGCGTCGCGCGTGCCGGCGAATGGGATGACGAAGATCGCGGCATCGGCGTGTTGCTCATGTATCTGAGCGAGCACCTCAACGAGCGCTCTTCGCCCGACGATGTGCACGAGTGCCTGCTCGACCTGCGCCTCATGCTCGACGGCGACAGCCGCGCACATCTCGGCCTCTGCCTGCTTGCGTGCGATGAGCTCGACGCGGCGAAGGAAGAGTTGGCGAGCGCAGTCGGCACCGACGCGCTGTCCGGCGATGCGCGCGATCGTGCGACGCGCGCGTTGCTCGGCCTTGAGGTCCCCGACTTCGAGCGGCGCTTTGCGAAGGCGGCGGAGCAGGCGCTCAAGCTCAAGAAGCCGCGCGAGTGCCTCGCTGAGTTCGATCACTTCGTCGATCTGCAGCCGACGTTCTGGCCTGCGCTCTACTTCTCGGGCATTGCGATGCATCGCCTCGGCGAGTCCGACTCCGCGCTCGACATGCTCGATGCTGCGCGGCGCCTGTCGCCCGAGCAGCCAGAAGTGCTGCACCGAATGGCGTTGCTGTTCTCCGAGCGCGGCAACCCCAAGCGCGCGCTCGAACTGATGGACGAGGCGCTCGGCATTCGCGCCGACGCCGCTTCGCTCTACGCGACGCGCGCGCAGGTGCTCGCCGATCTCGGTCGCCGCGAGGAGGCGCGCGCCTGCGTGGAGCAAGGCCTGCAGCGCAATCCGAGCGATCGCGAACTGCTTCGCATGCGGCAGCAGTTCGGCGCGTGAACGCGCGCAGCGCGGGCGATGCGTCGCCCTTCGTCGAGTTCTGGACTCGCGATGTGCGC
>JBEELK010000362.1:0-11685 GCA_041168165.1 Planctomycetota bacterium
AGTCGGCCGTCGAGGCCTGCGACGGTGTTGGACTGCGCGAGCAGAGATGCAGCACTTGCTGCAGCAACGGCTGCAAGGTGGAGAATGCGCATGAGGAGTTCGGTTCCGCGGAAGGGAATGCGCGGCGCGCGCCGCGCGAGAGGTGGCGCAGTCTAGCAATCGTCCGCGCATTCGTTGCGACATAGGCCGGCACATGGCGCAGCCTTTTGGCCCCGACCCTCGGACCCGTCAGGCCTTCGGCAGCCCGAGTGGAACGGTCTCCAGCGTCGCTTCGATCGCTTCGCCGCCCACGACGATGGTCACCACGCCTTCGTTGCGCGATAGGTCCCAGCGGTTGTTGCGGTCGAGCTTGCGCTCCAGCGCAGCGAGCAGATCCTGCGGCACCTTGGTCACAAGGATCTTGTCTGCCTTGTGGATCGTCTCCTTCTGGCAGCGCTGCAGGAACGCGTCGGGATTGCGATGGCACCATACGGCGACGCGCTCGCAGGCCTTCGACGCGCGGTGCAGGCGATCGGCGCCAGGAGCGCTCACCTCGATCCAGTCGATCACGCGGCCGTCGCCGTGCCTGTTCCAGATCGCGGGCTCGTCCGCCTCGGACAAGCCCTTGCTGAACGCGAGTCCCTCTTTGTGCTCGAGCGCGAACGCGAGCACGCGCGTGAGCAGGTAGTGGTTGTCCTCGGACGGATGCCGCGCGACGCGCAGGTCGAGGTCTTGGTAGACGTTGCGGTCGACGTCGGCGAGCGAGATCTCGAAGCGGTGGAGCACGACGTCCTCTCTCTAGTTGCGGGAACGCGCGCGCCAGCGATGCCGCGGCGCGCGCGCTCAGGTCACGGCAGGAACTTGGTGACGGCCTTCAGCTTGGTCGGCAGATACTCGTCGATCACGAAGTTGAGGCCGTGCTTTGCGAGCGCCTGCTGCTCTGCGCGTTGCCCGGACTTCAGCATCATCTCGATCGCCTTGTGCCACTCCTTGTGCGCCTGGAAGAACGGGTCGTTCTTCAGCATGTCCTGCGCGCGCTTGATGTCGACGTCCTTCAGCGAGTGCGTCGGCAAGTCGTAGTCGACGATGTCCTGCGGCGTCACGCCGAGGAAGTGCGCGTTCGGCACGCAGAAGAACTGGTTCAGGTGCACTGCGTTGCCCGAGCCGACCTTCAGCGTGCGGTAGATGTTGGAGAACGCGTAAGGATCGCAGTCGTTGAACGCGTAGACGGGCAGTTTGTGCGCGTCGCTGAGCTTGCGCACGAAGCGACGCGTCGCTCGCGTCGGCACGCCTGCGGTGCCGATCAGGATGCAGTTGCCCGTCTTCCAGAAGTTGTGCTGCGACAGGCGCTCGAACATGCCGATGGTCTCGATGACCAGGATGAACTTCGCCTTCGTCTCGAACCCGAGGTGCTCGACCGACGACGGGATCGAATACGCGCCCGAGCCGAAGCCCGTGCAGTCGATGCGCAACTGGCGGCCCGACTCGCGATCGCGGTCGAGCACGATGAGTTGGCCCGCGACCTTGCCGCCGTGCTCGTCGGCCTTGAAGCGCAAGTGCTCGCGCATCACGCCTTCGAGGCTGAACAACGCTTCGATGTCATCCATCGCTGCGTCGCTCTCTGGCTGCTCGTCGAACTTGGCTTCGTCCCAGTTCTTCGACACGTAGTACGCTTCTCGCTTGGTGGCGAAGTCGTCGGCGTCGATCAGTTCTTGCGACAGCGACATCATCTTGAGCGTCTGCGCAAACGACTTGACGGTGTTGACCGACAGCGTGCGTTCGACGCGCGAACGGCCCATCACGAAGTAGCCGTCCTTCTTGTCGTAGCGCGCGTTCTTCAGCGAACGATCGGGGAACTTCAGCTCGGGCTTGCCGACCTTCTCGATCTCGCCCAGCACGTGCGTGGCGCAATCCTTGATCTCGCGCAGCGTGACCTTGTCGAGGTCCGACATCGGCCCGCGGTCCTTCTTCTTCGGCGGCGGTTGGGGAACGAACTTCTTGGCTGCCATGGCTCGGCTCTAGTGGTTCTCGTGGTTGTCGTGTCGGGGACCGGTCACAGCTTGCGGCTCTTCTCCAGCACAGTCGTGAGGTTGTCACGCGCGCGCTGGGCCGTCTTCTCGTCGAGCTTCAGGATGTCCTTCAGCGCGATGACGAGGTGGGGGATGTAGGTCTCGATGTAGTTGCGCTTCTTGAACTCGTTCGCGAGCTTCTTGCCCTTGCGCACGTGCGTGCCGAGCTTGCGGCCGCAGTCCATCAGCGCGAGGCGCAGTTCATCGAGGATCTCGTCGTAACCGGCGATCGCTTCCTTCGATTCGCTCGTGAACGGCACCCACACCGAAGCGATGTGGACGAACACGACCATCGGGCCGATCGGCAGCGCACCGCGCGGTTGCTGCAGTCCGTAGTTCTTCCAGTTGGTGCCGATCACTGCCTTCGTGATCGCGCACGCCGCCTGTTGGAACACGAGCGGCACGCGGTTGGCGAAGCGGATGAGCCGGATCGGCTCGTCCGCGTTGCCCATCAACTGCTCCTCGTTGGGCTTCGTCGTCGACTTCTCGACGATCTTGCCTTCTTCGGTCATCTCCAACGTGTCGCCCGGGCGACCGTAGGCGATGCCGCATTCGACCGCGAACGGACGGCCGCGGTAGACGACCGGCTTGCGCGACGTCGAGACGTAGAAGTCGGCGGCGACCTCCTTCTTGAGTCCCGTGATGATCAGGTCCTCGCCGATCGGCGCGATGCACGACAGCGGCGGCGCCATGATCTTGGTCGTGTCGATCGCGGCCTTGATCTTGGCGATGTCCGAGGTCTCGAGGCGGCGCGGGTTGGTCTCCGGCTTGATGCCGGCCTTCTCGCAGATCTCCTTCGCGACGCTTGGGCCGACGCGCGAGAAGTCTTCTTGCAAGAACGCGCTCATGGTGCGGTTCTCGCTCTCGTTGACCATGCGCAGCAGGATGCCGAGCTCGACGCCGTGCGGGTGCGGCTTGATCTCCTCGACTTCCTGCGGGAGCTCCTTCGTGGCCGGCGTGTACTCGGTGACGTTGCCGTCCGGGTCCGTGAAGTGGAGGTAGACGTGCGGGTTGGCCACCGCCATGAGCTTCAAGAACTCCTCGATGCTCTTCTGGCCGCGGCGGTACTCGCCCTCCATGTCGATCGAGACTTCGGTGCCGTGGTCCTTCTCCCACTCGATCACCTTGTCGGTGAAGTCGGGGCGGTTCTTGGCCGTGTCGATCGTGATCTCGAAGTAGAGCGGGATGCCCTTCTTGCCGGGCTTGGTGCGCACGCGCACCGGGTTGCCCGTCGTGAGCAAGCCATACATGCCCGCTGCGCTGATGCCGATGCCTTGCTGGCCGCGGCTTTGGCGCAGGCGATGGAACTTGCTGCCGTAGAGCAAGCGACCGAACACGTTCGGCACCTGTGCCTTCACGATGCCGGGACCGTTGTCCTCGACGCTCATCGTGAACTGCTTCTCGCTCTGTCCGATGCGCGAGATCTTGACCTTGATCTCAGGCCGGATGCGCGCTTCCTCGCACGCGTCGAGGCTGTTGTCGACGGCTTCCTTGACCGCGGTCAGGAGCGCCTTGCGCGGGCTGTCGAAGCCGAGCAAGTGGCGGTTCTTGGTGAAGAACTCGCTGACCGAGATCTCGCGCTGCCGCTGCGCCATCTGCTCGGCGGTCTGGCCCTTCCCCTTCTCGGGCTTGTCGGCCTTCTCGGGCTTCTCGCTCGGCTCCGCCTTCGCAGGCTTCGCCTTCGTGGTCTTGGCCGCCTGCTCGGCAGCTCCCGTTTGCTCAGAGTCGAACAGCTGTCCTTGGTTGCGCGTCTTGGCGTCGCTCATTCCGTCCCCTCCAGGGGTTGCTTGCAAAACGTTGGCTCGACATCCGCCATGCCGAGACCGACGGCGCGGGCTTCGCGCCAGAAACGCTGTAGCCCGCGCAGGTCCTCTTTGTCCAGGTCGTAGTGCACGGCGCCGAACGTGCCGTCGTGCTCCGTGAGTTGTTTGCCGCGTTCTCTCGCGCGCGCGAGCACGGGCCAGATCGCGCTCTCGTCCGCGTCGGGCCGCAGGATCCAAACTGCGAACACGAACGGCAAACCTGTGAATGCGCGCCACTCGCGGCCGAGATCCCACGGTTCGCGCTCGCCAGGATCCGCGTTGAGCCCGTCGTCGCCGATCATCATCACGAGGTCGTGCGGCAGCAGGTCCGGTTTGCGGGTCGGCGCAACGGTCTCAAATGTCAGCGGCCCTTCGGTCTCCGCGCGCTTGGGCCCGCGCAGCAGGATTTCGAGCAGCGTCGCCGACGTCGCGCTGCTGCGGTCGAGGCCGATCGTTCGGATCGGGGTGCCGCGGCGGCGGAACGCGCGCACCGAGCGGACCTCGTGCTTGCACGCGATGCCGAGCCCCTCTGCGACGCGGTATCCCGGCAGGCGGATCGCTTCGATCGAGGACACGAGCGCCGCATCGATGCGGCGATCGCGCAACAGCGCGATCAGTTCGGTCGGCGGGCGCTGCACGAGCGTGCACGCAGGATCGCGGTCCAGGCCCGCGAGCAGCGGCATTCCGACGCCGTAAGGCACGCCTCCGATGGCAACCGTCACAGGGCGCGGCACCATAGCGAGCCCTTCCGATGTCGAAAGCACAAACCGAACCCGCGACGCGCCCCGGCATGAGCCTGCGCACGCGACTCTCGCTGCTCACGCCAATCCTGCTCGTCGCCGCTTGGTATGGCGGCAAGGCGCTCGTGCGCAGTCATGTCGATGGACTGATCCACGCGGCGGTGGACCAGGACCTGCCCAAGTTCTCGCTGCAAGATCGCGCGGGCTCGACGTGGACGCGCGAGTCCACGCAGGGCAAGCCGCTCGTGCTGCACTTCCTGCGCAGTCGCTGCGGCAGTTGCGATGTCGAGGCCCCGGACTACCGGCGCTTCGAGTCGCTCGCCAACGAACTCGGCGCGCAGGTGCTGCACGTGTTCACCGATCGCGTGCTCGACTTCCCGCCAGAGCTCACCGAGAAGACCATCGCCAACAAGAACTTCAAAGCACCTGTGCTGCTCGCCGACGCCGCGTTCGTCGACGCGTTCCACTCCGCGAAGTGGTCCAACGTGACGCCGGTGACCTACGTCGCCGATGCCAAGGGCACGATCCGCTACGCGCTGCGCGGCGGGCAGACGGCCGATGCGCTCGTGGCCGCGGTGCGCTCCGTGCAAGGCAAGTAACCAGGGGTGCAGGGGGCTCGGCGCGGTCCCTTGCCTCGCTAGACTGGACGGGTGCTAGCTCCGTTGCGAACCCTCGGGCTCTTGCTGTTGTGGCTCGCCATGCCACTTGCGTTCGCGTCGTGCGGCGCGGGGCTGATCGGCGGCGCGGTCGCGAGCAGCGGGGATGGCGGGCAAACGCCGGCCACGCCGCAGCTGAGCTTGCCGACGCAATCGTTCCCGTTGTCGCCGAGCCCGCTCGCGGCGCAGCGCACGGTCGTGATCGCCAACGCGTCGCTGTCGCCGAGCGCATCGCTGCAAGTGCAACTGCGCGTGCCAGGGCCGAGCTTGCCCGACGGCAGGCCGACGTTCGTCGCGTCGGCGGACCAAGCGTCGCCGGTGCTGTTGTCCGGCCAGGGCGCGTCCACCGTCGTCGGGTTCCAACTCCGCACCGCGCCGATCACGCAGGTGGTGGGCTCCACCGTCGATGTCGCTGCGCAGATCGCCGTGCTCGCGGACGGACGCGAAGTCGCGGCGCCGCTTGCGGTCACGTTGCTTGCGCAGCCATCGGTGCGCCTGTTCGACGGCGCGCCGCTCTACCTGTCGCCAAACGGCGGCCAGATCGTGCGGCTTGCGTGCAAGAATCTGCGCAGCGCTGACGCGTCGGGCCTCGCGGTTAGCGTCGTCACTGCGGATGCGTCTCTCACCGGTGCATTTGTGACGCGGCCGTGCCTGCGGCCCACATTCCAGTCGCCGTCGATCACGGACCTTCCGCTGCTGCAAGCTGGCGAGCGCATCGTCACCGCCGAAGCTCCCGGCAACACGTTCGCGGGATCGGCGGCGTTCTTCGTCGATGACGCGATCTCGGGTCGCTCCGCGCAAGTCGTCGACTCCTACTACCAGCCCGATGTGCAACTCGCGTTGCCCGCGCAGGGCTCCACGCGCGGCGGCACCAAGGTCACGCTGATCGGTCGCGCGTTGCTGGCGCTGACTGCGACGGGCGCGCCCGGCGCCCCCGACCTCGACGGCGTGCAGATCCAACTGCGCAAGGGCGACCGCATCGTCGACCTCGATCCCGCCGCGATCGTCCGCGCGGAGTCGGCGCTCGATCGCATCGCGTTCTTCATGCCGCCGTCGCCCGATGGTCGCCCTGGCGATGTCGGCATCGCGCTGCGCGTGCGCGTGCCAGGCCCGTCGGGGGATCCGTTGTCGATCGAAGTGGTCGCGCGCGGCGTGTTCCTCTACGGCAATCCCGAGCCCGTGTTTGGCCCGCGCGGCGCGCTGCTCGATCGCGATCCCGTGGCGGTGGCTCCGATCGCGCTCGAAGGCGCTCCGTCCAATGCGCAGGCGACCGACTTCGCGGCGCTCTACTCGACTGGCGGCGCGGCCTCGGTGCAGTTGCTGCTCGCGCAGGAGAACGGGTTGTTCATTCGCTTCGGCGCTGCGCGTCGCATCGGCGACCCCGAGAACGCGAGCGAACGCAGCCCGCGCGCGCTGCTCAGCGGCGACTTCGATCGCGATGGCGTGCCGGATCTGCTGATCGTCAACGAAGGCGGCGCTACGGCGACGATGCTGCTCGTGCGCGGACAGGCGGCGCCGCTGCCGCCGCTCGGCGCCGTGCAGCGCTTGCCCTCGCCGCCAGGCATGGCAATGGGGCGCGTCGCCGACTTCGACGGCGACGGCGGTCCCGATGTGTTGTTGATGCCCGGCAGCAATGCTGCGCCTGGAGCTGTGCCCGTCGTGCTCCGTTCGCGCGTGGTCGGCGGCGCTGCCTCGTTCTTGCCGCCAGTTCCGTTGCCGATTCGCGCTCGCGCCTATGACGCATTCGAGGCCGCCGATCTCGATGGCGATGGCGCGGTCGACGTCGGCGTGCTGACGGGTCGCGATCTGCAGCAACTCGACATCGCGTATGGCGACGGCAGCGGCGCCTTTGTCGCGGGGCCTGCGCTCGATCTCGTCGTCCCGCGCGTGGGCTACATCGCGGATCCAGCGTCCAAGGCAGTCGGTCTGCACGCAGTCGGCGCCGCGCCGTGCGCGCTCACCGTCGTGCTCGCCGGCATGCCGCCGCTGCCGTTCTCGACGCCGCCTGGCCCCGCGGAGAACCCCGACACGCCGCCGATGATCTTCGTGGTGCGGCCGTCGGGCCCGCGCGCGTATGGGCAGCCGCAGCCGCAGGACGTGTTGCAGCTCGTCGGCGCGATCGACCCGTTCCGCGCGAGCACCGCGGTCAACCTCGACGGCATTGGCGCTGGCGCCGATGAGTTGCTCGTCGGATCGACCGGCGAGTTGGGGCAGTTCTCGCTCGGCTTGTTTCGCTACGAACCGGCCAACGGGCTGCGCGTCGTGCGCATCGTGACCGACTTCCGACCGACGCAGGTCGCTGCGTTCTTCGTCGGCGTCGCATTCCCGGCGGATCCGCAACTTGGCCAACCCGCGCAAGCGGGACTGTTCGTGCAGCACGAACTGACCGTCGATGGTCAGCAAGAGCGCAGACTGTCGACCTTGCTCGTCACGCGCGATGCCGCGGACATCCTGTTGTTGCCGCCCGACGTCGTGTTCCCGGTCCCGCTCGCCGGCGTCGTCGGCGGACGATACTCGACCGTGGGCGTCGCTTCCGATGGCGAAGTCCGCGACATCGCGGTGCCGAGCGCGACGCAGATTCAACTCGGCGACAACGACGGGTTCGGCGCGCTCGCGCCGGGTCGCAAGATGTCGCACGCGGGCCTCGTGCCGGAGTCGGTCGTGCGCGTGCCGGAGCCGCTCGGCAATGTGGACCTGCTCGCGTTCCTCGACGACGGGCTTCGCGACGGCCGCAGCGACGGCGTGCTTCGCATCGGCGCGTGGCGTCCGGAGTCGAACGGTTCGCAGCAACAGCAACCGCAACAGTTCACGGAGGACCTGCGCGCGCTGATGCCTGCGCGCTTTGCTTCTGCGTCGATCGACCCGAGGTCGCGGCTCGAGGCGAGAGACATCGACGGCGATGGCGACCAAGACCTCGCGGCACTGTTGCGCTTCGTGGGGCATTTCGGCGATGGCGATGCGCTGCTCGTGTTGCTCCGACGCGCGTCTTCGTCACCGGGCGAGTTCTTGTTCGAGCCGTTGCGGCCGTCGGACTTCGAGCCGGTTCCTGGTGTCTCGGCGTCGTTTGCGCTCGGCGACTTTGCGCGCGATGGGCAGACGCAGCCGATACGGCTCGAACTCGCGCTCGCGGTGCCGACCGACGCGAGCCCCGGCGCAGGCGACGGCAACCATGTGCGCTTCTACCGAGCACGCGCAGCAGCCGGGCCCGGCTTGCGTTGGTCGCGCAGCAACGATGTCGCGGGGCCGCGCGCGCTCTCGACCGGCAACGCGCCGACGCGGATCGCCGCGAGCGACTTCGACGGCAATGGCAGCGAAGACCTGATGGTTGCATGCGACGGCGACGCGACGCTGCATGTGCATCTCAACGGCGGCGAGCCCGCATCGTTGTCGGGTGAAGTCAACATCGGCGCATTCGTCGAGAGCTTCGGCTCGCCGCTCGCGCTGCCATCGGGACGCAACACGTATCTGCTGCTCGGCGACATCAACGGCGATGGCGACGTCGACGCATTGGTTGCAACCGAATCGACGACGGCGCTCGGCGAACTCAGCACGCAGGTCGCGTTCCACCTGCGCATCGGCGCGGGCGAGTTCGCCAACGGCATTCGCGTGTCGCCGACGCGATTGTCCAACCGTGACGCGCGCCTCAGCATCGACCTCGGCGACATCAACCGCGATGGCGCGCCGGACCTCACGCTCGGGTGGTTCCAGAGCGGCGCGCAAGTCGACAACCTGCTTGTGCTGCTCGGCGGCTCGCTCTGATCGCTCTGCGTTCTGCTGCGTGCTTTTCGATCGCGCGGCTCGCTATGTTGCGCCGCCATGCCGAAGCCGACGCTCGCCTCGCGCGCCAAGTCCCGCGCGTCCTCCACGTCCTCGTCCGAACCGCTCCGCATCGCAATGGTGGGGCATGCGTTCATGGGCCGCGCGCACTCCAACGCGATGCGTCAGGTCAATCGCTTCTTTGACCTGCCGCGCATGGTCGTGCCGCAGATCGTCGTCGGCCGCGACGCGGAGCGCGCCGCCGCGGCGGCGGACCAGTTCGGCTTCTTGGAGTCGGCGATCGATCTCGATCACGTGCTCGCGCGCAAGGACATCGATGTCGTCGATGTCGCGACGCCAAACGACAGCCACTACGCGATCACGATGGCGGCGCTCGAAGCTGGCAAGCACGTGCTGTGCGAGAAGCCGCTTGCGATGACGTTGCAGCAGACCAAGGAGATGGCCGCGCTCGCGAAGAAGAAGAAGCTGCGCGTTGGCCTTTGGCACAACTACCGCCGCGCGCCCGCGGTGGCGCTCGCGCAGAAGATGATCCTGCGCGGCGACATCGGCAAGGTGCGGCAAGTGCGCGCGGTCTACTTGCAGGATTGGCTCGCGGACGCATCGGTGCCCGCGAGTTGGCGCACGGACAAGAAGCTGTGCGGCAGTGGCGCGCACGGCGATCTCAATGCGCACCTGATCGACCTCACGCGCGCGCTCACGGGCCTGGAGTTCGAGTCGGTCTGCGGAATGCAGCAGACGTTCACGACGGAGCGCCCCAATGGCTCGGGCAAGGGCAAGTCGAAGGTCGACGTCGATGACGCGTTCTGCTTCCTCGCCAAGTTCCGCGGCGGCGCGATCGGCACGTACGAGGCGACGCGCACGGCGCCGGGCCGCAAGAATCACAATCGCGTCGAGATCAGCGGCGAGAAGGGCTCGATCGCGTGGAATCTCGAACGCATGAACGAGCTCGAAGTGTTCTTGCTCGACGAGCCGCGCGATGCGCAGGGCTTCCGCACCGTGATGTGCATGGACTCCGTGCACCCGTATGCGGCCAACTGGTGGCCGGATGGCCACATCGTCGGCTACGAGCACACGTTCGTGCATCACCTCGCCGACTTCGTTGCCGCGCTGTGCGCGAACAAGCCGTTTGCGCCAGGCTTCGATGACGGCGTTGCCGTGCAAGCAGTGCTCGAAGCGGCGCTGCAGTCCGCTAAGTCCGGCGCGTGGGCCAAGGTCGCGCGCTGATTCGCGGCCACCGTTCTCGCGCTTCTCGCATTCCCAACTTCTGTAGTCCGACGCGTCGGCGATTGCCGCGCGATAGCCACGGAGACCACGAGCGATGATGAAAGGCCCAGGCATCTTCCTTGCGCAGTTCATGAGCGACAAAGCTCCGCTGAACCGCTTTGACACCGCGTGCCAGTGGGCCGCGGACCTCGATTACACCGGCGTCCAAGTGCCGTCTTGGGATGCGCGCTGCATCGACCTCGCGCGCGCGGCTTCGAGCAAGGCGTATTGCGACGACCTGCGCGCGATCGCCAACAACGCGGGCGTTGAGATCAGCGAACTGAGCACGCACTTGCAGGGACAGCTCGTCGCGGTGCACCCCGCATACACGTCGATGTTCCAAGTGTTCGCGCCGGCGGAGGTCAACACGCCAGAAGCGATGTGCCGGTATGGAACCGAGCAGGTCAAGCTGTGCCTCAAGGCGAGCGAGAACCTCGGGCTCAAGGCGATGCCGACGTTCTCGGGCGCGTTGATGTGGCACACGGTCTATCCGTGGCCGCAGCGGCCGATGGGGCTCGTCGAAGAGGGCTTCAAGGAACTCGCGCGTCGTTGGCGGCCGATCTTCGACTACGCCGAAGACTGCGGCGTCGATTGCGCGTTCGAAGTGCATCCCGGCGAGGACCTGCACGATGGCGCGAGCTACGAGGCGTTCCTCGACCACGTCGATGAGCATCCGCGCGCGTGCTTGCTCTACGACCCGAGCCACTTCGTGCTGCAGCAGCTCGACTATCTGGCCTACATCGAGCTCTACCACGAGCGCATCAAGTGCTTCCACGTGAAGGACGCTGAGTTCCGGCCGAACGGCCGCGTCGGCGTCTATGGCGGCTACCAGAGTTGGCAGAACCGCGCAGGTCGCTTCCGTTCGCTCGGCGACGGGCAGGTCGACTTCACCGCGATCTTCAGCCTGCTCACGAAGCACGGCTACAAGGGCTGGGCGACGCTCGAATGGGAGTGCTGCTTCAAGGACAGCCAGCAAGGCGCCGCGGAAGGCGCGCCATTCATTGCGCAGCACTTGATCACGCCGCCGGCGCGCGCGTTCGACGACTTCGCGGGCGGCAAGGTCGACAAGGCCGCGGTGCGCAGGGCGCTCGGCCTCGAGTGAGTCGCTGCGGCGGCGTTCGTTGCGATCAGCCGCGCACGAGCGCGCGCACTGGGCGCAGACCGATCCAAGGGTCCTTCGCTGCTGGAATGCGCCCCGCGCGCGCGGAGCATCGCGCGGCCTTCGGGCCGCCTTGCGAGCTGCCGCCGCGCACGGAGCGCAAGTCAGGCGCTCGCACAGACGACGGCGCAGTCAGCAATCCATCGCGCGCGCGCGGTTGGGCCTGGTCGTAGCCGAACTGCAAGTCGCGGCACCACTCGGCCGCGTTGCCGTGCACGTCGAACAGTCCAAACGCGTTGC
>JBEELK010000363.1:0-16220 GCA_041168165.1 Planctomycetota bacterium
GCATGCTGCGCAACCCGCTGTTCCCCGCAGGAAGCTCGAAGGCGGTCTTCTGGGCCGAGGGCTATGCGCCGGTCGTTCGCGATGTCGTCGTGCGCGCTGGCGAAGAAGTGGACCTCGGCGAAATCGCGATGGAGCCCGGCAGCGAACTGCGCGGTGTCGTGCACGACGAGAACGGCGCGCCCGTTGGTGGAGCCGAGGTGTTTCTCGGCGAAGAGTCGGACTTCTTCGAATACCAGTCGCCGCTTCGAACGGCCGAGGACGGGACCTTTGTCGTGCAAGGCGTGTCGTCCGCCGCGGCCAACTTGCTCGTCCGCGCCGCTGGCTATGCGTGGAGTTCGACGCCGTTGCTCCTACCTGAGGACGCGCTCGACCAAGAGCCATTCGAAGTCGCGCTCGAACGCGGATCGACCATCGAAGCGCGCGTTCGCGGCGGCGACGCCGAGGGCTCGATGGTGGTGTTGCGTCGCGGCGCGCGCGTCGTCGCAACCGCAGAGGTCGACGAGAGTGGCGTCGCAACGTTCGGCAATCGCAGCCCCGGCGCCTACTCGGTGCAGCGCTTTGGCGACGATCGCACGCGCGCTGTCGCCATCGTGAAGCAGTCTGGCGAAGTGGTGCGCGTCGATCTCTGATTCGCCCTCAGCGCGTAGCGCGCTGTTGCAGCCACTCGCGGAACGGAGTGCCAAACTCCGTGATGCGCTGTTTCATCGCGCTGTCCCATGCGGTGCTGCTGTTGCCGCGTCGCTCGCCCAGCGCGACGCGGACGTAAGCCAAGAAGCGCTCTCGCGTGGCAGGCACGTTGTCTGCCTGCATCAGCCAGTGCGCAAACATCGAAGCCACGGCCCAATTGGCCTGCGTCCTGCTGTCGTCGGTGAGGTAGTAGCCGCCGAACATTGGCTCGTTCAGCATTCGCGCGAGATCGATGTCGAAGGTCATCGCTTGCGCGGCCCACAGGTTCTGCGCGCGGCCTTCGGCGGGCTCGGCACGGCCAGCGTCGCCTTGCATCGTCATCTCGAAGTGCATCGGCAGGCCGATCTCGAGCCATGTGCACACGCGGTCGCGGTTGTCAGGCGAGTTGGTCTGGCCGATCAGCGTGCGATAGAGCAACCCATGCGCGCCCGTGAAGAACAGGCGCTGCGGCCGCGCTTGCATCGGCGACGAATAGAACGTGCGCCCGACGTCGCCGTGCGGCGGCGGCTCGTACCACGGTGCGGGCTTGAAGCCCCACTTCTGGAAGCGCGCGGTCGACGATCGAATGTCGACGAGCACAGGCTGCAGCGCCTCCGAGAGGCCGATGCTGTCGCCGCACTCGGCCATGAAGCACACGCCCATTCGCTCCAGGTCGAACAGCGCATGGATGCCGCCGCGTAGGTTGCCGTCGATGCGCACCGCGAAGCGTTCGCCAGTCAGCGTGAGCGGTTCGTCGGCGAGCGCCTTCTCGAACTGCGCGAGCGTCCGTTGCTTGCCTGCGTGTGGCCACAGCCACTCGCCGCCCCGCTTTTGGTGGCCCAGCGCTTCGTGGCCAAAGCCGGCGTCGTCCACAATGCATCGCTCCATCGCGTGCAGGTCCGCCATGCGGTCGAGACCGCGCGACTTGGCCCATTCGTAGAGCGGAGCGTGCGCCGCATCCTTGTCGACGAACTGCTGCCTGCGTCGCAAGAACTCGGCGAGCCGGTCTGCGACCGTGTCCATCGACGCGATGTCACTGCGTTCGACGCGCACGCGCTTGCCGCCCTGTTGCAGCGCGATCGTGTCACGCGCGAATGGATTGGCGACGCGGCCGCGCAGTTCCTTGCCGCTCTTCGTCGTGATCACGTCACGCAAGTCGTGGCCTTGCGCCGATGCAGACTGCGGGATCAGCAGCGCTGCGATCGCGAGCAAGGCTCCGTGTCGGCGATGCATGGCGTCAGCGCGGAGCAAGCAAGCGCGCGTAGTTGCGGCGCGCGAGCGGTGCGGCGATCGCGAGCGCAACTCCTGCGAAGCCAAATGCTGCGAGCAAGAGCGAAGGCCACGCCGCCGACAGCGACTCGCGAATCTCGTGCACCGGGACGCCGCGGAATCGCTCGAGCAGCCAGACCCACGCGATGAGCGCGGGCGAGACCGCGACATAGAACGAGAACACGAGCGTTAGCGAGCCGACGAGGCCGCGCGATCCTTGCGTGAGTCTGCCATCTGCCTCGGGCCGAACGAGCCACGGCCACGTTCCGATCACTGCGACGACGGAGAGCGCGAGCACGGTGCCCGCAGCAGCGAGCGCGAGGAATGGCGCCATCGCGGACCATCCTGCGTCGAGCCACTGTGTCCCAGCCCAAGCCGCGATGGTGATTGGCCATAGCATCAACAAGCCGATGCACTGGAGCTTGCCGCGCAGCAACGTGGCGGGCGAGACGGGCGACTGCAGGTAGAGCGGCCATTGCGCGCCATCCGTGGCGCAGAGCCTGCCCATGTGCGTGTAGAGCAGCATGAGCGCGGCGAGGAACCACAGCATCAGCATCGCAGCGCACTGCCGCGTCTCCGGCGGCATGCGATCGCCCGCGAGGAACCCGCCGACGAACGAGCCTTGCGACGCAAACAGGTGGACCATCGCGCCGACCAGCAGCATGTGCACGATCGCGCCAGGTTGTTGCAGCAGTTGCGCAAACTCCTTGCGACGCAGCGCGGCGACTGCGGACGCGGGCCAGCGCGAACGGCGGCCTTTGCGCGACGAGCGCGCGAGCTCGTGATTCTGAGCCGCGACGTCGTGCATGCGCGCCGCGAATGCGAAGACCGCGAACAGCACGGCGCACGGGCCGAGCACGGCGAGCCAAGACGATGCGTTGGATGCGCCCGCTGCGCATTCGGCGACGAGTTGCGCGGCCGTCGCGGTTGCACGGTTGGCGTCGGCTCCGCGTTCTGCGTTGCGCGCGATCGCTTCCGCCGAGTCGCTGCCGCCGAGGAACACTTGCGCGAGCAAGAAGACCGGGAACCCAAACGCCGCGAGCGCCGACACCGCGGACATCGCGGCGCGCGACGCAGCGCCCGTCGCAAAGCGCAGCACGACGATCTGCAGCGCGAGCACGAGGCACAGCGGCGGCGCGACAACTCCGACGATCGCGATCGCCGCCGCGGCGAATCCGAGCGACGCACTGTTCGACGCGAGCAAGAGATGCACGAGCATCGGCCCGCACAACGCAGCGGCCCACAGCAACGCGGTCGCGAACGCGCGCAGGAACACCTGCATCGCCGCGCGGCCCTTCGGCAGCGGCGCGCTGCGCCAAAGCGCCAGTTCTGGCGCCTCGAACAGTTGGCGTTGCGCGAGCGCAAAGCCGATCCAGCCCGCGACGACGGGGCCCGCGGAGAGCGCGTTGCCGAGCATCCATCGCAACGGGTCGCCGCCATCGTCGACGAGTTGGAGGAGCCGCCGGTTCTCTAGCACCAACGAGCCCATCAACCAGTGCATCGCGGCCAGCACGAGCGGCGGCGCGAAGCGCGACGCGAAGGACGAGCGCCCGTCGGAACGCGCGCCATTGGCGAGCGACTGCAGGTCAGCGAGCAGCAGTCCCATCGTCCGATCCGTCCGAGGTGAGCTGCAAGAAGATGTCTTCGAGCGACTGATCGCCGCGTTGCGCGCGCAACTCGGCGACGGTGCCCTGCGCGCGCAGCGAGCCGCGGTCGAGGATCCCGACGCGTCGGCAGATCTGCTCGGCAGCTTCGAGCACGTGCGTGCTGAACAGGATCGTCGTGCCGTTGCGCGACTCTTCGAGCATCAGGTCCTTCAGCGCGCGCGCGCTTCGCGGATCGAGCCCCGTCGTCGGCTCGTCGAGAAGCAGCGCCTTGGGCGCAGTCGTCAACACCGCCGCGATGTGCGCCTTCTTGCGCGTGCCGTGCGAGTAGCCGCGGCACAACTCGTCGGCGCAGTCGGCGAGGAACAGCTTGTGGAGCAGGCGTTCGCTGCGTTCGTCGCGCGTGCGCTTGTCGATGCCCCAGAGGCTCGCGACGAGCGCGACATACTGACGGCCCGTGAGGTTCTCGTAGAGCGGCGGCGTGTCGGGCACGAAGCCGAGGATGCGCTTCACCGCTGCGGGGTCGTTGCCATACTCGCGGCCGTCGATGCGCAAAGTGCCTTCGCTCGGCTTCAAGAGCCCTGCGAGCATGCGGATCGTCGTCGTCTTGCCGGCGCCGTTGGGCCCGAGGAACCCGTAGATCTCGCCCGCTTCGATCGCGAGGTCGAGCCCGCGCACTGCCCATTTCGGGCCGAACTGGCGGCCGAGGCCGCACGCTTCGATCACGAAGCGATTGCTCGCCAGTTCGGAGCTCATGCGCCAAACACCGCGGTCACAGGAGCGTGGTCGCTTGGCGTCTTGCGCGCGCGCATGTCCGTGTGCACGACGACATCGGTGCACGTCTCGGCAAGCGAACGCGTCGCAAACACGTAGTCGATGCGAAGTCCATCGTCGTTCTGCGCGGGCCCCTTGCGGTAGTCCCACCACGTGTAGATTCCGCCTTCCTGCGTGCGATTGCGCAGGAGGTCTTCGAGTCCGAACGCGAGCACCGATCGCAGCGCCGCGCGCTCGTCGTCGGAGCACAGGATCTTGCCGCGCCACGCCTCGGGGTCGTGGATGTCGCGGTCATCGGTCGTGATGTTGAAGTCGCCGAGGAGTGCGACCTTCTCATTCGTGCCGTAGTTGGCATCGAGGTGCGCGCGCAGTCGCCGCAGCCAATCGAGCTTGTAGCGATACTTGTCGCTGCCGACTTCTTGGCCGTTCGGCACGTAGAGGTCGAGCACCATCACGTCGTCGATGATGCAGCCGAGCGCGCGCCGCTCTGCGTCCGGCGCGTCGTCGGCAAAGCCGTGCACGACTGCTTCGATGGGGCGCCGCGACAGGATCGCGAGGCCGTTGTAGCTCTTCTGGCCAAACACCTCGAGGTTGTAGCCCTCGTCCTCCAACGGCTCGCGCGGGAACTGGTCGTCTACAACCTTGGTCTCCTGCAAGCAGAGCACGTCGGGTCGCTGTTCGCGCAAGAAGTCGACTACGTGCGTGAGTCGCGCGCGGATGCCGTTGACGTTCCAGGTGGTGAGCTTCATCGAGTGGCTGCGGCGCGGGATCCTACGCTGCGAACGGACGAGCGCACTCGTCCGCCTCGCGATTGCCCCGCGTGCGCGCGCCTCGATCAGCTGCGGTGGGGCTGCGTGCCGTGCGCGCTCGCGCGCCCGAGCTGCTTCACGCGCAGCTTGGAGATGCGAACGGAGGCTCCAGGGCTCAGCCAGACCGCGAACGAACCATGGCGCTCATCGTGCTCGATCGTCTGCTCGATGCGTTGCCCTGCGTCGCCGCCGATCGTCGCAGTGAGGCGGTTGCCGAGGACCGTCCATTCGACGAGCACGGGTTTTGATGCGGGCACGGGCAGGTAGCCATCGGAGCCATCGCAGGCGATCAAGATGCAGCCGCCGCGGCGCGCGTCGAATTCGCGGCGCGAACGGCAGAACAGCGCGACGCGGCCGCTGTCGACCTGGACTTGCAGCGAGCCACGCGCCGCATACCAGTCGGGCCGCTTGCAGCTGACGATAGCCGGATGCGCATGCGGCCCATCGGCGCAGCGCAGCAGTAAGGCGTCGTGGTCGAGTTGCTTCGTGACCTCGGAACCGCGATTAGGCATCCAGTCGGAGTCCTGCGTTCCGGGCAGCACATCGGTCCACGCCGCAGCGTCGATCGAGGCTTCCGTGGTCGCCGCGACGAATGCGGCGTCGAAGCGCGGAGTGAGGGTGTGCACCCGCATGCGCCAACCTTGCTCGCGAACTCGGTCGTGCCCTGCGTGCGCGAGATTGCAGCTCGCAAGGTCCGAAGCAGCGGTGAGGTCGTCGAGCGCTGTCGCGGCATCGCTCGATGCCGCGTGTGCGAGCAGCGCGTCGAACCAGCCTGCGTCCGCTCGTTCCTCGAGGCGCGCAAGCCGCTCTGCGACGTCGGGCGTCGAGTCATGCCCAAGGGCGCGCAGCTTCTCATGCATGCTTCGCCAGAGGTCCATCGCGACGATGCCCGCGTCGAGTTGGCGCTCGGCGGCATCGATGGTCTGGCTCACTTGTCGTTGGAGGATCTCTGCTTCCACGATGCTGCGCGCGGTCGCGGCCATGCGCTCGATGGCGGCGCGGTCTGGGTGGCCTTCCCATCGCGTGCGTTCGCCATCGATGCGGCGCAGCAGTGATGCAGCAGCGATCGGCGTCAGCGGCTCTTTTGGCAGCAACTCGGCGCGAACCGCAGCCTGTTCTGCGACCATCGTTTCGTGCGCGATGCGCCGTGACTCGAGTTCGCCCATCCACAGCGCGCCAATCGCGCCGAAGCAAACGACGAAAGCGAGCAGGGACCATGCCCCGAGCCGAAATGCGGCCCTGTTCTTCGCATCGCGTTCGGCGCGCCATCGCGCGAGCAGGTCGTCGTGCTGCGGGTCGTGGATGTGCGGACGGCGATGGTCCGCGGACGCTCCGTGTGCGGCGTGCGACATGGTGGATCGGTGCGCAGCGGCGCCCGATCCAACGCGGAGGGACGGCAGCGCTCCAAAGTCGTAGTGCGCATCCCGAATCGATCCCCTACGCATCCGGGTCGCCGGGCCGCGAGCATCGGTGCGCATTCGCGATGGGCGGAATGCGCAGACAGGTCACCGTGGCGGCGGAAGACGGAGGCGAATCCGGGCCGCCGCGGCCAACGTCGCGAGTTCTGCTCGCTGTGCCGTCGCTGCGTTCGCTGTCGCTGTCGTGACGAAGAGGTCGAATGCCGTGGCCGCGAATGCGTCGAGCTTCGGCGAGAGCGACAAGGCGCGCGCGATCGCGGCCTCGGCTTGCTGCAGACACTCGATCGCGTCGCCTGGGCCCTGCTCGATCTCAAGGATCGCCTGAGCGAGATCCCGCGCCGCGTCGCGCAGAGTCTCCGGTTCTTGTGTTGCCAGAGTCGCGAGCGACGTCGCTGCGTGCGCGTCGGTCGAGGTCGACGAGCCGATCAAGATTGCTACGACTGCGATCGCCGCGGTGCTGATGGCCACGACGATTCGCCGCCTCATCGAACTGCGACGCTGCCGTGCTTGCTGCTCGTCGCGCGCCCGCGCGAACGCCGCGTGGCGCAGTTGCCAGTGCTCGAGTAGGCGGCGAAGCCGGCCGGGCACCTCGGCTGCGTCCGAGAACGCGTCGCGCGCGGCCTCAAGGTCGCGCAGCGCGCGTTCGGCGATCTGTAGCGCGCGCTCGGGTGAGTCCGCGCGGTCGGCTTCGGCTTCGTGTTGGTGCGCCTGCTCCTCCGCGATGCGCAAGTCGGCGTCGCGAAGGTCTCTTGCATAGAGCAGCAAACGCTCCTTCTGCGAGTTCGCGGCCAAGAACGAAAGGCACTCGCGCAAATCGCGCAGGCTTTGCAGGCGATCGTCTGCCGAACTCTGCGGATCATCTTCGAGCGCCGCATACCGAGCCTGAAGTTCGTGCGTGCGTCGCTGTGTGTCCTCTAGGTCCTGTTTGCGTCGCCGTGCCTCGACCAGTCTTTTGCGCAGTGCTTCGGACTGCAGGTCGTGCTGTGCGTCGTCGTCGGTCGCGTGCTGGGCCGCGCGCTCCATGTCGAACAAGCCCGTCGTCCAGTGCCCGCGCGCCATCGCTTCCTCGGCGCCGCGCGCAAGCCGATCGCGCGCCGCTTGCGCTTGTTCGATGCGCAGTCGCAGCGTCTCGATGCGATCGAGGAGTGCTGTGCGCGCACGCTGCGGCCGATCGACGAGCGCTTCGATCGCGCGCAATGCGTCGAGGCGTGCAAGCTGCAGTTGCAAGGGCCGCACGGGAACCGGCGTCTTCTGTAGCGTCTCGAACGCATTGCCGACGATGCTCCACGCTTCGTCGGTCGACGCAGCGAGCATGCGCGAGAGGCTCGCGCGCGCGTCGGCGATGCGTTCGCGCACTGCGGGATACTCCTCGTCGAGGTTGTCGAGCGACAACGATAGGCTGCGAAGGCCGATGGATCCCGCCATGGTCTCTGCGCCGCTGTGTGACAGGTTTACCGCCGCTGCGCATTCTGCGAGCAGCGTGCGCAGCGCGCGCGGATCCTCGTTTGGCGCGAGCAAGAACAGTCGCTCCAGCCGTTCGCGCGCTTGCGCGATGCGCTCTAAGTAGAACGCGAGTCGATGCAGTCGATCGCGATGGCGCGCCACCGCTTCGGACGCGCCGCCAAAGTTGGCGCCGATGCGCTCCACGACGGCGCTTGCGTCTTCGAGCGCGAACTCTGCTTCCGCGGCGTGCAGCGTCGTCAACAACTCTGCATGCTCGCGTTCGATTGCGGCGATGCGTTCGGTCTCTTGCCGAAGTCGCGCATGCGGCGCGCGCGACAACAGCGAAGGCATGGCCGCGGACTCTGATGGCGCGGGCGCGAGGCGTCCCGGAATTCGCATCGCTTCGTCGAGCATGCGAGCGAGCGACGCAATGCGTTCGTGCGCGCGCGCGAACTGCTCCTTGCGCGCAAGATCGGCGACGGTCGCCAACGCGCTTTGCGCTATGTGCAGTGCGCGCTGCTTGCCGCTGCGAATCGCAATCCATGGCGCACGTGCGCGTGGAAAGCGTCGAACGATCGCGCGCGCGCGCCGTAGTTGTGCGCTTGCGCGTTCGGGATCGTCGAGCGAATCCGGCGATGCGCTCCCATCGCCAGCGAGCCCTTCCTTGGCCCATGCTGCGCGATCGAGCAATCGGCGAGCAGATGCCAGCGCGCTGCGAATCGCTGCGACGCCGCGCGCGTCACCAAGCGGCGCGAGCATCCTTTCGCATTGCTCGAGGTCGCCGGTGAGCAGCGCAGCGCGCGCTGGCTCGAGTGCATCGTGTTCGAGGCGTTGCGCGAGTTCTCGCAGCGCATCTGCGACGGTGTCAGCTCCTGGGCGCGCGGTCGGCGATGGCGAGAGGCATGCACCGACCAGCATGCGCAACTCTTCGTCGTGCGCCGCGATTGCGCGCATGCGTCGGTCCGGCACTGCGCCCGTGAGCAAGAAGCACAACGTCGCACCGAGGCCATACACGTCGAATGCGGGCGTCAGCGGAGCTTGTGCCATGGCTTCTGGACCGGCGTAGCCCGCAGTGCCGCTGCACCAACCTTGCTGCGCAGGGCCCGCGTGCTCGAAGTCGAGGAGCAGTGTGGTGTCGTTGTGCGCAAGCAGATTGGCTGGCTTCACGTCGCCATGGCAAAGGCCATGTGGCGCATCGGCTGCGCGCAATGCGTGCATCGCCGCGAGCGTCTCTGCGATCGGCAACAGCAATCGGCACGCGCGGGCCGCAGGCAGCGCGCCATGCGTTAGGACCAGTTGCTCCAGGTCGAACCCAGCGCAATGCCGAGTCCGCACGATCGGTCGGCCGGTCGCCGAGTCTGTGCCCGCGCCGAGCGGCGGTGCGATGCCAAGGTGCTGGATGCGCGCCGCGATCGCGGACTCGTGTTCGGCGTCCGCTTGGCTGCCGCGCAGCAGCAACTTGTGCACTAGGAGCGCACCGGTGCCCGCATCCTTGTGGAGCAGCACGACTCGGTCCTGGCTGCAGTGCAGAAGGCGGTCGTCGTCTTGAGCTCCTTGGTCGGCGTGCATACAGGGGTTATGGCTCGGGCGGAGCAAAGGCGGCGACGGCCCAGGATGAGTTTGCGTGCCGCTGCGGCGTCGCTGCCTGCGGTCGCTCATCGTAGGTCGAATGAGCGAAAGCCCAAGCGGGCCTCGTGGCGGTCTACCAGAGTCGCAATGCGGTCCGCTGCGCACCTTGGCCCAGCAGTGGCGGCAATCCGACGGCGCGGCTCCCCAACTGGGCCAGTTCCGACGAGAATCCGTCGCATGGCAGTGCTCCTCGAAATCACCGATCGCGCCGGGTTCCGTGAACAGCACGTTGCAGCCGAGTCCTTCTGGCTCGGTGGAGCAAAGTCCGGATGCGACGTGGCGCTCGACCTGCCCGAAGTGCAGGGCCGCGTGCTCGAAGTGGCCGTCGACCCCAACGGGCGGCTTCGGGTGCGAACGGAGCCTGGCCTGCCCTTCCCGGTGCGGTGCGCCACCGGATCCGTGGGCGCGCGGTTTGAGCACTTCTTGGATGGCGATGTGCTCAACGTGGGGCCGGCGCTCGTGAAGCTGCGGTTCTTGGCGGAGGACTCTGATGGAACCGCGCAGGAGTTGGATCCTGCTGCGCTCGCGATTGCGCCGGGATCGCCAGTCGGCGCGTGGTACCAGACGTTCATGGAGATGGCTGACCATCTCGAAGGGCTCAAGCAAGCCGACCAAATGGTGGAGGCCGCAATGAGCGCGATCCTGCGTGCGACTGGCGCAGACCGCGTGCACGTGGCGTTGGAGTCGGCGCAGGATGGCGGCGAGGACTCGTTCTATAAAACGCGGCCCGACGACAAGCGCGCGTTTCGCGTGAGTCGATCCGTCGTCAATCAAGTGCGCGAGTCGGGTCGCGTGGTGCATGTGCCGCTCGCTGCCGCGGACCCAGTCATGCGTCGATTCCAGAGCGTGCGCAGCGAGGGCATTAGCGCCGCGGTCGCGATGCCGATCCAAGCGCTCGGCAAGCAACTCGGCGTCATGTATGCGGACTGCGTGCGCGAAGGCGCGGTGATGACTGCTGACGACCTGCAACGCATTGCGTTTGTGAGCCGCATGCTCGCGTCGGCGCTCGGCAATCGATCGCTCGTGAAGCACCTGCTCCAGAACGACAGTTCGCAGAGCGCGCCGCATCCAGCATTGCAGACGAAGAGTCCCGCGTGCGCCGAGATGGTCCAGCGCGTGAGGCTGTATGCGTCCGCGGATTACACCGTGTTGCTGCGCGGCGAGACGGGATCCGGCAAAGAAGTGATTGCGCGCGCTCTGCACGACTTGTCGCGGCGCAGCAAAGGCCCGTTCGTTCCGGTCAACTGTGCGGCGATCCCCGAGCAGTTGATGGAGAGCATGCTGTTTGGCCACGAGAAGGGCTCGTTTACGGGCGCGGTGCACACGCGACGCGGGCACTTCGAAGAAGCGCACGGCGGCACGATCCTGCTGGACGAGATCGGCGACATGGCGCTCGAGCTGCAAGCCAAGATCCTGCGCGTGCTGCAGGATCGCGTCGTGCAGCCGATTGGCGGCAAACGGCAGATCAAGGTCGACGTGCGCATCCTCGCCGCGACGCATCAAGACCTGGAGCAGATGGTGCGCGCGGGCAAGTTCCGCGAGGACCTCTACTACCGACTGCGCGAACTGGAGATCGTGTTGCCGCCGCTGCGCGAGCGCATAGAAGACCTTCCGATGTTGAGCCAGCGCTTTCTTGCGGAGGCCAAGGAAGAGCTCGGCCTCGCGCAGCCGCAGGCGCTGCATCCCGATGCGTTCGCGCGGCTGTCGCGCCATCCGTTCCGCGGCAACATCCGCGAACTGCGCCACGTGCTGAAGGGCGCCGCATTGCGCGCAGCCGGCGGCACGATCCTCGTCGCGCACCTAGACCTCGACCGCAGCGACGTGCGCGCGCCCGGCGCGGAGCCCGCCGAAGCGCCGTCGCCCATTGCGGGCCAGACGTGGAAGGAGAAGCTCGAACTGCAGGAGAAGCAGGCGCTGCAGCGCACGTTCGAGGCGGCGGGCGGGAATCTGACGAAGGCCGCGGAGATGTTTGGCGTGCCGCGCACGACGTACCGCGAGAAGCTCGTGCGCCACGGGCTGATCGCGGAGTGAGCGCTGGGGTGATGCCCGAGGATCGTGTGCCGGGTTGCACATGATCGCGGAGTGATCGATACGCCTATGGACGATTACATCCTGCCTGTGGACGCGGGATCGGGTCCGGTCTCTGCGTCGCTCGGGTGGATTCGAATCACAGGATGCGACTCCGTTCGCGCTCCGTGATCTCAAGTCACCTCCAGAGCCCCGGGCGACGGAGTCGTTCTTCGACGGGCTGTTTGCGCGTCGAGTTGGCGGTTGGCCGGACCGTAGAACGGTGTGCGTCGACCCCAAGCACGGGGCGCTCCATGCCACGACGTGAGCAGTGGCAGTCGCCACTGCGCGGCCGCTCGGCAGCGGAGTGGCGGGCGCAGTGACGCTCGTTGTAAGTTCGATGGCACCGCGGCCAGACACGAGGCGTCTGCCTGCCGCCGGAGACCCCGTTCATGACCATTCGCACATTGATCGTCGCCTTCGCGGCGGCCGCGCTCGTCACTCAGGCGACGGCGGCCCCGCAATCCCCGTCCCCGTCCGCGACCAAGGCCCCGTCTGCCGAGGCCGCTAACGCCCCGGCTGCCGACTCCGAGTCCCAGGGCGAGAAGGAACTGAAGCGCCTGCAGTTGCAGGCCGCCCTGCGCGAGCAGGAACTCGCTCTCCAACTTGCCGAACTCCGTGCCGAGAAGGCCAAGCTCGAAGCGCAACTGGCGCTCAATGCCACCAAGGGCGCGGTGCAAGCCGAACCAGACAAGGCCAAGGTCGAGGCGATGCAGCGAGCGGTCGAAGTCAGCGCCGCTGCCCTGAAGACCGAACTCGCGCCGAGCACGGTCGAGATGGAGCGGATCAAGCACGCGCAGGCGCTCGCCGCCGCGCGCCTCGAGGCCGAATTGTCGGTCAACAACATCGAGATGGCCCGCATGAAGTCGGCGCAGGACCTCGTCGACGCGCAGCACCGCGCCAAGCTCGCGGCTATGCGCCACGAGACCGAGGAACTCGCTGCCGCCAACCAACTCGCCGCAGAGAAGCGCAAGGCCGATCAGTTGCGCGCGATGGACGAGCAGTCAATCGTCGAGCTGGAGGCGCGCAAGCAGGCAGCCCAGCTACAGAAGCGCGATGGCGCCGACAAGCTGCGAGAGCTGGTCGACGCGCCGATGGTCTACGCCGATGAGCCGCTGCAGGACGGCGTCTTGACGATCACCGACCGTCGCATCGATCTCGACGGCCCGATCGTCAGCGGCACCGCCGACTACGTTTGTGACCGCATCGACTACTTCAACAACCTCGATCCGAGGAAGCCGATCTTCCTGGTCATCGACAATTCGCCGGGAGGCAGCGTGCAGCAGGGCTACCGCATCGTGAAGTCGATCGAGTCGAGCGACGCGCCGGTGCACGTCGTGGTCAAGAGCTTCGCGGCGAGCATGGCGGCGACGATCGCGACGCTGGCGAAGCACAGCTACGCGTTGCCGAACGCGGTCATCTTGCACCACCAGATGTCCAGTTCGGCGGTCGGCAACATGACCGACATCGAGCAGGAGGTGCAGACGTTGCGCGAGTGGGAGCGTCGCCTCGCGGAACCGATCGCCCGCAAGATGGGAATCTCGATGGAGGAGTTCAAGCAGCGCATGTACCAGGCCAAGAAGACTGGCGACTGGGACGAGTTTGCCGACAAGGCAGTGCAGCTGAAGTGGATCGATCGCGTCGTCGACGACATCCGCGAGATCGGCATCCGCAAGAAGCCGGCCGACAAGGCGGTTGACCCGCACTGGATGTTCATGATGGCGCGCGACGAGAGCGGGCGGCCTTACTGCAAGCTTCCGCCGCTGCTTCCCTACGACTGCTACTTCATGGTCAACCCGCGCGGCTTCTACCGCGTCGACGGTCGCTGACATGATGTCCGGCCGCGTGCTCTCCAGCGTTGACGCTGCGCAGCAGTAGCAGCAGCCGCGCTGGGGCGCGGGCTGTGGCCGCGAGTTCTTGAGCAATCGCGGTCGTCGGGGCACCGTGCGGATCCCGATGGCCGATCCGCTCGTCTCCCTGCGCCGCGCAACCTTCGTCGAAGCTGTTTCGTTCGTGATGCTGCTCGCCGCGATGTGGGTGAAGTATGGCGCGCAAATGCCGATCGGCATGTTGCTCGTGCGCATCACGGGTTCGATCCACGGCGCGCTGTTCGTCTGGTTGTGCTGGTGCCTGTTGCGCGCGCACCGCGAACGGCAGTGGCCGATCGCGCGACTTGCGGCGATCTTCGTGGCGTCGTTGGTTCCGATCGTGCCGTTCTTCCTCGACCGGAAGTTTCCGGCATGGATCAAGGCCTCGCCGCGGTGACGCAGCGAGGCTGATCGGTGCGCGGGATCCACGCACGCTGCGGTGCGCGCACGCGACGGCGCGTCGGGCTCAGTTCTTGCCGAGGCGCTCTACGCGATAGCCGCCGCGCATCGTGAACCCGATCCAGAGCGCGGCGAACACGACCGTGAGCCCCACGGGCAACCACGTCGTGAACGCGAATGCCGCCGCTGGACCTTCGGCCTGGTAGACCTCGCCCATCTTTGCGGTGAAGAAACCAGAGCCGAGGAAGCCGCTCGCCGCGAGCATTCCCATGCCGAGAGCGCCGGACTTGGGGAAGCGCTCGGAAACGACAGCGAGCATCGTCGGCCAGAAATAGCAGACACCGACGAAGAACGCGGTCGTCGCCACGATGCTCGACGCGGTCGTCGAAGCGCTCGACAGCAGCCAGAGCCCAAGCGCTGCGAGCGCGGCCGACGCGGTCAGCAGGCCGATGGGAGACAGCTTGTGCGCGATCGGGCCCGCGAAGAACCGCAGCCCGAACATCAGCGCGTTGCCGTAGACGAGCAGCAGCACGCCGCCGAAGCCGGCGGTCTTGGATAGGACCGAGTCGAGCCACGAGCCGGTGCCGAGTTCGGTTGCAGCCGTGACTGCCATGAGCGCTACGAACAGCAGGAACAGCGGATGCAGCGAGGCCTTCACCATCTCGCCGGCGCTGACGCCGGACGCCGTGCGTTCGGTCTTCGGGAACGTGACGCCTAACACCTGGAGGCCGTAGGCCAAGGTCGGCACGAGGGCCAAGCCCCATGTCACTTGCCAACCGATGCCCATCGAGCGCATCGCGTAGGCCAGAAGGCCGCCGAGGATGATGCCGCCCGGCCACCATGCGTGGAGCACGTTGAGCTTGTGTGTCTTCTCTTCCGGATACAGCGTCGCGATCAACGGATTGATCACGCCTTCGACCAGCCCGTGCGCGAGCCCGACGAGCAGCATCGTCGTGCGCGCCCAGTCGAGCGCAGGGTCCTCTGCCGTGCCCGGGGCGAACAGGAAGCCCGTGATGCCCAGGACGTGTAGCAAGCACGCCAGGAGCAGCAGCGTCTTCATTCCGAGCAAGTCGCAGAGGGGCGACGCTACGGCGATCACGTAGCCCATTCCGTAGAAGCCCATGCCTAGCACGGCGCCGACCAGCGCTTTGTCGGCCGACAGGGTTACGCCCAGTTCATCGGCGGCGGCGCTGCGGATCGCGAAGAGCGCGCCACAGGTGACGAGGGAGAGGCAACTTGCAGTGAAGAGACGGCGTTGCATGGTGGAGCCCTGAGGTTCGAGAGAGTGTCGCAAGTTCACCATGCCAGCGCGTCGTCGTCATTGCTCGGGTGTCGCAATCGCACGAGTGCGGGCGCACCGCCGCCGACCGAGGTTGCAGCGATGGTCGTGCGGGTGATGCCGTCGGCGGTTTGCAGTCGAGCTGGTGGGCCTTCACCTCAAGTTCGAAGCCCACAATGCGCACTCCAGCCTCTCTGGCATCACCCTCCGGTCGAGCTAAATGGGGGCATGGTGCACATCTCGTATCGTTGGTTCGTGGTCGTCGATAGCCAGAAGGTCCGCCTCATGCGCGGTTCGCGCACCCGCCAGGGCAGTCCGCACGTCGAGGAGATGGCGCACCTTAGTTCGACGTTCGCCGACGGACAGCGTCACCGCCCCGACCGGCTTGGTTCGCCTGGGCATATGGCAGACTTCGGCCACGCACAGGAGGAAAAGCTGTCGCACTTCGCGCGCGAGGTCGCGCCGTGGCTGCAGAACCAGTTGAAAGGCCATGAAGTGGTCAGCTGCGCACTCTATGCGTCGTCCCACATACTGGGTGCACTGCGCAAGGTTCTGCCGCCGCCATTGGCCACAATGCTGGTCGAGCACGATGTTGAGCTTGCGGGCTTGCCCGAGGCGCAGTTGATGGCGCATCCGCGCATTCAAGAACTGCTGCGAGCATGAGCGGATAAGGGCCCGTTGAAGAAGGCATGCTGCCTGCGTGCCTTCTAGCCGGGCCGATCTCGACGACGGCTCCGCGCTGCAACCGACGGAGATGCGGCTCGACGTTGCCGCGTTGCTTCCTTCGCGGCATTGCCTGCAATAGGGTGCCGCGAATACGTCATGCGATTCCTCCTCTCGTCCGTGTCTGCGCTTGCGTCGATCGCTTGCTTCGCGCCGTGGATTCTGAGCTCGCGCGCCAGCGAGCCGAGCCAGTTCTGCTTCTCCGCCGAATACGAAAGCCACGAGGCCGTCTGGTTGTCCTGGCCCGTCTACGAGAACAAGAAGGGGATGCC
>JBEELK010000364.1:0-8364 GCA_041168165.1 Planctomycetota bacterium
AGTCGCGCGCGCAAGTTGGCGACGAACGCGAGCAACTCGCCGAGCAGCACGATCAACAGCGGCGCGCCGACGAGGCACAGCAGCAGCCCCGTGCGACTCGCCGTCACCTGGGCCGCAGGACGCTCGGGATCCGTCCGCGAAACGCCGAGCACGGCACCGTCCCAGCCTTCGCCTGCGAGCGGCACAAACACCGATGCGCGCGTTGCGCCGGCCTTGGTCGTCACGACGAGAGGTGTCTCCGGATTGCCGTGCATCGCGGCGTCGCGCGGCAGCACGGCGAAGTCCTGGCTCACCTCCAGCGGCAAGGTCGACTCGCTGAGACTCGCGTCGCGGTAGATCGTGATCTCCGCGCCAGCAAGCGATGCGCGAACGTCGTCGCGCAACCGCCGGTCCTGGCCTTCGCGCACGAGCGGAGAATCCTCGGGATCCTGCGGCGCCGCGGCTTTGTCGCTGCCGAACACGACCGAACGGAATCGCATTCGGTAGTCGGACAGGTTCTTGAACTCGATCGCCTCGAACTCAGCGCCAGCCGGCAAGTCGAGCACCGGCAACGCCATGTTGATGTGTCGCTCCTTCTGCTCGTCGATCCACGAGAACGCGATCGACGCGGGCGAGCCTTCCGGCGGCTGGTCGCGCGTGTTGTGCACCACCAACTCGTAGAACATGCTGACTTGGTGCTCGAGCTTGAGGGTGCGCGCGGGCACTCCATTGCGGAAGTGCAGCACGACCTCGGCGACGGTGGCGCCTGGGTTCGCGGTCGGAACGCCGGGATAGGTCGCGCGGTAGAACAGCCACAGCTTGTTGCAGGGCTCCTGCCCCGGCGGCACTTCGACGCGACGCACCGAGCCAGGCACAAGTTCGATGCCCGCTTCGCGTGGGTGCGCGGAGCGCAGGTCCGTCAGCACGCCATCGAGCGAAGGCGTGCCCAAGAACAACGGTTCCGCGGGCTCATCGCGTTCGCGCAGCAGCGTGAGTCCGACGAGGCGCACGTCGCCGCCTTGTGGCAACCGAATGCCGAGAGTGCGCAGCGGACCCTTGAGCGGAATGCGATGCCAATCGGCCTCGCTAGCCTCGCGCGACAGCACACCGCCAGCGACATAGTCGCCGTCGAAGTAGACCGTATCGGAGCGCGCATTCGCAGTGCCGCTGTTGAGCAACAACTCGACGGCTGGCGGGAGGCCCGAGGTGGAAACCATCGGCACAGCCGACGCGAACGGCCGACCAAGCACGACGTAGAGCTCTTCGCCACTGAGCGGCGGATCGAATTGGAACGACTCCGTGCGTTCCCCATCGAGCGGCAACCAGTACGGCCGCACTTGGAACGGCTCGTCTGGATACTCACGCAGCGCGCCGCCGAACTCGTCGGGCGCGATCTGCGACAAGAAGCGATAGCTCGTATACTTCTGCCGAGCGACCGACTTGCCCGCGAGCAAATCCATCAACGCGCGATCGCGGCTCGCGCCGCGATAGCTCGCGAGCGTGCCTTGCTCGAGTTGCTCCACGAGGCCACGCACCGTCGCGACGCTGCCCGCGAGTTCACTCTGCTGCGACCGATCGCGAATGCCGGACCACAGCGCTGGCAGCGCTAGCCCGAGCACCGTGGCAACGACGCCGGCCGAAAGCAGCGTTGGCCGCAACCAACGCATGCGCGTGCGAAGCCGCGGCCACGCACGCAGCGTCACCACCAGCGCAACCGCCACGATCAACGGCACCAGCAGGTAGCGGAGGTCGTTGAGGAGGTCGAGCGTGAGGAGCCGCGCAGGCAACTCAGACTGCAGCGGGCCATTGCCGCGCAGCGTCAGTGCGCCATGCGCGGGACCAACGAGCGGATCCGCCCCGGTCCAAGACCAGCGCGCAACTTCGGCGGCAGCACCTTCCTTGGCTGGGTCGGTGTCCGTCCACGTGATGTCGAGCGGGATCGTCGACTGGCCAGGGCGCACGCACGCGAGCTGATGGAACGGGATGGACGCTTCAAAAACATAGGTCCCGTCGCCGGCGTCGCGCGAAGCCAGCTGCAACCCCGTCATTGCTGAGCCGCCCTGGCGAGGGGTTCCAGCCCTTGGGTCGAGTGCCGCCCACGGGCGGTTTTGGCTCAGCGGGAACAGGGCGAGTTGCAGTTCTTCCTGCTCGACGTTGGAGCCCTCCGCCGCACCTGCGACGAGCCCGAAGAAGAGGTCCAGTCGATCGCCGGCCGCGGCCCCAGCCAGGTCGGGCTGGCGATGGTCATCGCGAACCCTGCCCGCGAGGTAGAGACAGTTGGAGTCGTAGGCAAGCTGCAGTTCGCAGGATGCGTCGTCAGCGCCAGTCCACCCTGCGCCGCCCGGCAGCAGCAGCTTGGCATCCGCCAGCTGGAGCTGTGGCTGAAAGTTCCATTCGCCAAGGTCCCCGTCGACACGCACCGCATCGCGCACGCGCGGGACTTCGAGCCGCGCCTCGGGGGCGGGCGCTGGCTCCTGCGCGCCAGAATTGGCCACGGCACAGAGCCCTGCGAGCAGCGATGGCCAAATCGCGGTGGTCCGAAGGAGCGAGACCCTGCCGTTGCGCGCGAAAATGGCCATGGGCCGCGGAGTCTACGCCGCGACGCCGGCGAAAGGACAGGGCCGGTCCGTGGATGCAAGGCAGCCCCGGCACAGGTGGGGTCCAGCTAGTCTGGACCAATCCCTGGCCGGGGTTACCTACTTACGGCGATCAGCGACGCGGGCCGCGCGGGCCGCGAGGGCCGCGGCTCGGACGGCCACCCTCAGGGCGACCGAGCAAGCTGTCCGCATCCTCGAGATCGCCGATGTGCTGGCCGCTCGGCGGCGCCTGCTTGAGGTCGGCATCCGTCGTATCGAACTCATTCATCGGCAACCGCGACGCACCGCCGCGCGGACCGCGATCGTCCTGGTCGCGATGGCGCCGCGGACCATGGTCCGACGACTCCTCGCCGCCGCGGACGGGGCGATCCTCACGAGCCGGACGCTCGGCGCGAGCCGGGCGGTCTTCGCGGGCCGGACGGTCTTCGCGAGCCGGACGGTCGGCGCGAGCCGGACGGTCCTCGCGGGCCGGACGGTCTTCGCGGGCCGGACGGTCTTCGCTCGCCGTGCGATCGGCGCGAGCCGGACGGTCTTCGCTCGCCGGGCGATCCGAACGAGGTGACTCGCTGCGGAAACCACGGTCCTCACGCGGGCCGCGATCTTGGCGCGGGCCGCGATCCTCACGGAAACCGCGATCTTCGCGGGGTGCACGCTCTTCGCGAGCCGGGCGATCTTCGCGCGGCGCGCGTTCTTCGCGAACCGGGCGATCTTCACGCGGTGCGCGCTCTTCGCGGAAGCCGCGCTCCTCGCGAACCGGGCGCTCTTCGCGCGGGGCGCGCTCTTCGCGAACCGGGCGCTCTTCGCGCGGGGCGCGCTCTTCGCGGGGCGCGCGGTCCGAACGCGGGCCGCGATCCTCGCGGAACCCACGATCCTCGCGGAATCCACGGTCCTCGCGCGGCGCACGCTCTTCGCGAGCCGGGCGTTCTTCACGCGGCGCACGCTCTTCGCGAGCCGGGCGATCCATGCGCGGGCTGCGATCCTCGTGGAAGCCGCGGTCTTCGCGCGGCGCGCGTTCTTCGCGAGCCGGACGATCTTCGCGCGGCGCGCGGTCTTCGCGAGCCGGACGGTCTTCGCGCGGGGCGCGGTCTTCACGGACGCCGCGTTCCTCACGAGGCGCGCGTTCTTCGCGGGGCTCACGCTCCTCGCGTGGGGCTCGCTCCTCACGGAATCCACGCTCCGGACGCGGGCCGCGTTCCTCACGCGGGCCGCGTTCCTCACGCGGGCCGCGATCGCCGCGTGGCGCGCGCGGAGCCGCTTCGCCCTCGGCCGGCGTTTCGCCGCGCTCGGCCAGGATCACGGCCTTGCGGCTCAGCTTGATCTTGCCGAAGTCGTCGATGCCGATGACCTTGACCTTGAGCGTGTCGCCGATGCGCACGACGTCCGTAACCGACTTGATGAACGTGTCCGACAGCTCCGACACGTGCACGAGGCCTTCCTGACCCGGGAGGATCTCGACGAACGCGCCGAACTCCTTGATGGCCGAGACGCGACCTTCGTAGATCTGGCCGACGCCGACCTCGGCCGTCATCGCCTTGATGTGCTCGACGCACGCCATCACCTTCTCGGCGTTGACGCCCGTGACCGTGCAGAGGCCGCCGTCTTCGATGCTGATGCGCACCTCGAACTGCTCCTGCATGCCGCGGATGTTCTTGCCCGCCGGGCCGATGATCATGCCGATCTTCTCTTGCGGCACAGTCAACGACTCGAGGCGCGGCGCGTTCGGGCTCAGCTGAGTGCGCGGCTCGCGCAGCGTCTTCAGCATCTCGCGCAGAACGTGCAAGCGGCCAACGCGCGCTTGCTCGAGCGCCTGCGACAGGATCTCACGCGTGAGGCCGTCGCACTTGATGTCCATCTGCAGCGCGGTGATGCCGCGCCCGGTGCCGACGACCTTGAAGTCCATGTCGCCGCACGCGTCCTCGCTGCCGAGGATGTCGGACAGAATCGCGTACTTCTTGCCCTCCATCACGAGGCCCATCGCCACGCCGGCGACCGGCTGCTTGATCGGGACGCCGGCATCCATCATCGCGAGCGTCGCGGAGCACGCGGTCGCCATCGACGAGCTGCCGTTCGACTCCAGGATCTCGCTGGTGACGCGGATCGTGTAGGGGAACTCTTCGCGCGACGGCAGAACCGGCTCAACGCCGCGTTCGGCGAGCGCGCCGTGGCCGATCTCGCGGCGACCTGGCGTGCCCGTGCGCTTCACTTCACCGACGCTGAACGGCGGGAAGTTGTAGTGCAGCAGGAAGCGCTTCTTCCCCTCGGGCATCAGGCCATCGACGATCTGCTGATCGTCCACGCCGCCGAGCGTCACGACGCCGAGCGCTTGCGTCTCGCCGCGCGTGAACAGGACCGAACCGTGGACGCGCGGGAGCACGCCGACTTCGATCGTGATCGGGCGGATCGTCACGTGGTCGCGACCGTCGGCACGACGGCCCGCGAGGATCGACTCACGTTCGCCGTCCTTGACGATGCCGCCGATGATCTCGCCGAGTGCCTTGCCCCACTTCATCTTCTCACCGTCCGAGCTACCGGCCGGGGCCGGGAACGCGGTGACAGCAGCTTCCTTCGCGGCCTTGATCGCCACGCTGCGCTGCTGCTTGGTGCCGGGCGTCAGCGGCGCTGCGCGCAACTGCTTGCCAAACTGCGACTCAATTGCGTCGACGAGCTTCTGATCGAGCTTCGGCGGCGTGAACGGCGCCTTCTCGCGGCCCGCGAGCGAACGCAGTTCTTCGATCAGCGCCGCGATGTCGCGCGCCGTCTTGTGGCCGAGCTCGAGGGCTTCGAGCATCACGGCTTCGCTGACTTCCTTGGCGCCGGCCTCGACCATCGCGATCGCGTCGTGGCTGCCCGCGACCGTCAGGTTGAGCTTGTTCTCGGGCGACTGAACATCGCTCCAGAGCGGGTTGATGACGAGCTTGTCGTTCATCATGCCGATGCGGCACATGCCGAGCGTCGTGCCGTGCGGGATGGACGACAGTGCCAGCGCCGCGAAGCTCGCGATCGCCGCGACCACGTCCGGGTCGTTCTCACGATCGGTCGCGAGCACCTGCGACAGAACCTGGACCTCAGCCTTGTAGCCGTCTGGGAACATCGGCCGCACGCTGCGGTCGATCAGGCGGCAGCCGAGGATCTCCTTCGTCGTCGGGCGGCCTTCGCGCTTGAAGAAGCCGCCGGGGATCATGCCCGCGGCCGCGCTCTTCTCGCGGTATTCGACCGTGAGCGGGAAGAAGTCGACGTGCTCGCCGGCCTTCTGGCTCTGCGCCGTCGCGAGAACGACCGTGTCGCCGTAGTAGGCAACGACCGCGCCGTCGGCCTGACGGGCCATACGGCCGGTTTCGAGGATCAGGGTGCGACCGCCGATCTCGCGCTGCACGCGGATCGCCTTCGGGATGCCGCCGGTGCTCACCGGGGCTGGCGCGCTAGCGCGCGCGGGCTTGCTCGCAGCCTCTGCGGGCGCGGCGTCCGCCTTCTTGGTGCGGCTGCGACCGGCGCTCTGTGGCGCGGCGCTGGCCTTTGCGCCGCTCTTGCTGCGGCTGGTGGTGGGAGAGTCGTCGTTCTTCTTCTTGCTTGCCATTCTCGTTCTCGTGTCGCGACCTCGGCCGCTGGTTGCGGCGCTCAGTCGCTGGTTTCGGTGCCGCCTGGTGCGCGTCGCCCCCTCCTGGGGCCATTGCGCTGGCAGTGCGGTCGGGCCATTGCCCTGCGGTCGCCCGGGGTCCACGGCGTGGAGTCTTCCCGGTCCCGCGCGAGCTGCACCCACATGGCGCATGCACTCGCTCTCGGCTGCGCACCGGCCGTTCCGGGGTACGACGCCGTTCCATGGCGCCCGCGCAGCGAATAGCCGCTACTCCCATAGGAGGAGCGGTCGTGTTGTCACTGGGTTCGAATCCTTTGAGCTATCTCGCGGATGGACGAGCCTTGGGCTCGCCCCTCCGCGTCGCCGGAGCCCCGCTTACTTGCGGAGGCCCAGCTTGTCGGCGATTTGGTGGTATCGCTCGGTCGAGACCTTCGAGAGGTAGCGCATCAGCTTGTTGCGGCGGTTGACCTGCAGAAGCAGGCCGCGGCGGCTGGCGTAGTCCTTCGGGTGACGCTGCATGTGCTTCGTCAGATCCTTGATCGTCGCGGTCAGGACCGCGATCTGGACCTCGGGCGAGCCCGAATCCTTCTCGTGGATCTTGTTGGACTGGATGATCGAAGTCTTGGTCTCGGCGGCGATGGGCATCCCTGGTTCCTCAAACGGTGTCAGGACCAACGAGCCAGAACAGGGTTTCCGGCGCCGTGGTCGGCCAAAAGGCAAAACGAAGGCGAGAAGGCTACCGAGCCGCGAGGCCCGGTCAAGCGTCGGCTGGAGCCGGGGCGCCGCGGATCGCGAGATCCACCCACCCCGGAGCTGACGAGGGGTGACGTCTGGGCCCCCGGACGGTGAGTCCGGGACGGCGAGCCAGTTCGCGCCGGGACGGCGTGCTAATTCGCGCCGGGGCGGCGTGCTAATTCGCGCCGGGGCGACGTGCTAGTTCGCGCCGGGACGGCGACGCGGCAAGTGGTTGAGCACTTCGAGCATCGCGATGTCGACGCAGCTGCGCGCCATCTGGTCGCGGTCGCGCGGCGCGGCGGCGAGGCCGCCGGACTTGACCGTGCCCACCAAGCTGCCGCTCCACAGCAGTTCGCCGTCGCTGGCGACCATCGCGGCCTGCACTTCGAAGTCGACCGTCTTGTCGACCAACAGGCGCGACTCGTCCCAGCGGTTGACGCGAACGGCGAGCGTCGCGTCTTCGGAGAACTTGCCCGCGACGCGCTTCAGGTAGGCCGGCGACAGCATCGTTTCGCCCGCCTGCGGCTTGTTGTTGAGCAAGCCCGCATCGACCAACTCTGCAGCCAGCGGCACATACATGCGGGCCGGCAGCGCGCGCTGGATGCTCTGGCGCGTGTAGTCGCCAAAGCGCGCGACCGCGAGGTTCTGCGTGCCGTCTTCGACGGGCAACACCGCGATGTCGGATGGGTTGCGCAGCGCCATTGCAGGCGACGCCGCGAACGACGAAGTGGCGTTCATCGGAGGCGGAGCCTTGCAACCCACCGCCAACGCCAGAAGAACCAATGCAAACGACCGCTGTGCCATGTGCTGACCTCGGACCAGACCTCGCCTCGAACGGGGCAGCACCTTAGCAACGCGACTCGCTGCGCGCACGCGTTCGCTGCACCGTTCGCGAGTTCAAGTGCCTGCCCACGCACGCTCGCTGCGCAGGCACGACTCGCACGCACCGCACGCGACCGCGTCGCCGCGGTAGCACGACCACAGTTCGTCGCGCGCGATCTGGAGCCTGCGCGCCGCCGCGACGATGCCGCGCTTGTCGAGGCCTTGCACGGGCGCCTCGACTCGCACTTCGGCGCGGGTGCCCGCGCGCAAGAAGGCGCTCGCCGCCGCGACGAACGCTTCGGAGTTGTCCGGGAACGTGGCGGCTTCTTCGCGATTGAACCCCGCCAACACCGCGCTCGCGCCGTGAGCCTCCGCGTAGGCAGCGCCGATCGCCAAGAACACGCAATTGCGCGCCGGCACCCAGACCGCCGCAGCCGACGCCGCATCGCCGGGGGCCTGCAGCGTGCCCGTGGGCAACTGCGCCGCGTCGCCGACCAACGCCGAACCCGCGTGCGCCGACACCGCGGCGAGCCACGGCATCGCCACGCATTCCCACGCGAGCCCGCGCCGGTTGGCAAAGCGTTGCGCGGCCTCGCGTTCCTTCGCGGCAGCGCGCTGGCCGTAGTCAAACGTGACGCAGCGGACGATGCGGCCACC
>JBEELK010000365.1:0-3046 GCA_041168165.1 Planctomycetota bacterium
CACGGATGCTGCGCGCGCAGTCCCGCCGTTACTGCGATCGCGGGCAACTCGCGCATCGACACAAGCAACGACTGCAGCGACGCGTCGCCGCCGCTCCACATCTGCTGCGGCGCAGCGCAGAAGGTCCCCTCTCCAACAGCAAGCGATTGTTGGCGCGCCGTCCACAGCGACAACCCGATCGAGTTGTTCTCGTGCAACGACTGCGCGTAGCTCCGCAACGCATCGCGTCGCTGCGCGAGGTCGCCGCGGCGCCGCTCAAAGGCCTCTAGGTCCGCGGCAAACTGGGCATCCAACGACTTCAGCAGTTGGTCGCGCAGCGCCTGCGGCTTGCACGTCTTGCCGTGGATGTCGACGCAGTATGCGCCGATGCCGACGCGATCGAGTCGCGCCTTCACGACATCGAGCGCCGCGCGCTTCTCCGCGACGAAGAGCACCTTCTTGCCCGCCGAGAGCGCATTGGCGATCAGGTTGGCGATCGTCTGCGACTTGCCCGTGCCCGGCGGCCCTTCGAGCACAAAGCTGCATCCACGCGCTGCCGCGACCACGGCTTCAAGCTGCGAAGCATCCGCAGGGATCGGGCAGTGCACGCGCGCCGACTCCAGGTCCTCGCGCGTCGGACGCTCTGCTGCGTCGACAAAGGCCTGCCCCGCGCGCTCGACGAAGTGCCGCACGACCGGCTGCTCGACGAACAACGGCCAGTGCTCCTGCAGGTCCTTCCACATGCGGAACTTGCCGAAGTGCAAGAGACACAGGCTCGCGTCTTCCTCGACCGAAGCTGGAACGCGATCGCGCGCAAGCGCAGCGCGCATCGCCTGCAAGCCGTGCTGCAAGTCGGAGTCCTCGCGGTCGCCGCGCCAACTTGCGACCTCGCTCGCATCGAGACGGAACGTGTCCGCGAGCTTTTGCAGCAAGCACTGATTGACCATCGTGCCGCCGGTCGAGAGGTCCGGCACGAGCAACGGCGGCTTGCCGCGACTGCGCAACGACAGGCGCACCGGCATGACAAACAGCGGCGACCGCACTTGCTTGCCCTTCTCGGGATCGGTCCACAGCACGGTGCCGAAACTGATGTGCAGGATGTTGGCGCCGCCTTCTTCTTCCATCGTGCGCGCCTTGCTGGCGAGCGCCGACAGTTGCTTTCGCAGTCGCTGCGCTTCGACCTCGACAAACAGCGCAAAGCCGTCGAGGAACGCGCGACGCAGCAACTCCGCGCCGAGTTCGCCAGCGAGCCGCGCGCCGCGTTCGCGCTGGATGTGCGTGAGTTCGTCATGTGCGAGCAGGGACAGCGATTGCTCGCTCGCGAGCGCGCGCTCAACGTCGGCCAACGTCTGCGGCGGCATCACGACGCGCACTGCGTGCCCGCGCGAGGAGCGAAGGTCGAGCAACGGATTGCGCAACGTGAGGTCGAGCAGATCGCGCTGCCAGACGCGGATGCGATGCGGCGCGGGCCCAGACTCCGCAGTGGCCGCGCGCACGCGACGCTGGCCGACCACGACGGTTTCGCGCGCAGCGGTTGCGTCCTGATGGATCACGGTGACGAGCCCGTTCTCGACGATGCGCGAAGGCAACGGCCGCACGCCGCTACGACGCGCGCGGCGCACGTCGACCATGCAACAGAACAACGACTGCAGCGTGCGAATGCGCGCCTCTCGCAGCGCTTCCTCGAAGGGCGCCGATTGATCCATGCACGCTCGCGTCGTCTCGACGAGCAGCAGCGAACCGCCTTCGACGGCGCTCATCACCGCCGCGGCATCGCGCACGGCAGCGTCGTTGTGCGCCATTGACGGATCGAGCCACACGCCGGCGACCGCGTGCGCATCAAGCACGACGACCACCGGACTGAGCCCCGCCTGCTCAAGGCACGCGGCATACAGACACGACATGTCGAGGCACGTAGCAAAGCGATGGCTCAGGATCTGGTCCGGCGTGCGCACCTTCTGGCTCGCTTCCGAACTCGCTGGCGGATTGCTGTAGCGGACTTCTGCGCGCTGCAGAGCTTCAAAGGTGGCGCGCGCAATGGCCAACGCGCGCTCTGCGCCCGCTTGGTAACCTTGTTGCGCCGAGTCGCCCGTCGCGTTGCGCAACGCATCCGACGCTTCGTCGCGCACGGCCTCGACCGCCGGATGGTTGGGGACGATGTGGCACGCGAGCAACTCTTCGAGCCCATCGAAGCGACACCACTGCGTGTAGGCGAGCACCCGCAACGGGATCTCCGTCGCGACGACCAGCGCCTCTCCGTCCATGGCGACCGAGCGCGCCTCGATGCGCACCGATCCATGCGCGGACTCATCCAGTTGCACGAGCGTGCGCGCATCGAGCAACAACTCGGGCCGCTCGATCACAAACTCGCCGCCCGCCTCGATCGACGGCGTGCGGAATGCGCGCTCGGCGATCGGCGCATCGCTCGCAGCGCACGCGACCACCACGCGCACTTCCACGCCGTCCAGCGACGCTGCGGCTTCGTTGCGCAGCGCAACGCGGACGAGCAGAGGCAAGCCCGCGCCGTGCATCGCGTAGTTGCATGCGCCGCGCGCCGTGGCTTCGAGCCGAAGCGTTCCGTTCGTCGCAGCCTGCGTGACGAGCGTCGCCGGCGTCCACGCCGAAGGGCCATCGCCGATCGAGCCTGACGCAGCGGATGGCGGAACGGAGGAACCCGCGGACTGGTCAGGGCTGGACGGCTTCGGCTCGAGGTTCTCCATGGGGTCTTCCGAGGGCGGGGCAAGGTAGCACTGAGGCGTCAGTGCAGCACCATGTGGCGAAGACCATCGATGCGGGCCAGCATGACGCGATGCGACGGACTGCCGCGATCGTTGGGTTATCCCTTTGCCTCGCCCCACTCCCCGCGCAGCTCCGCCTCCACCACGCGTTCTCCTCGCACATGGTGCTGCAGCGCGAACAACCGCTGCGGATCCTCGGCACAGCTCAACCCGGCGAACGCGTCGAAGCGACGTTTGGCGACCTGCGCGGCGCAGCGAGCGCTGATGAGCGGGGCCGCTTTTGCATCGAGTTGCCGGCGCAGCCGGCGTCGCGGACTCCGCGGTCGCTG
>JBEELK010000366.1:0-2768 GCA_041168165.1 Planctomycetota bacterium
CTTCGGGCGCCGTGAGCGAGGTGCACGACTTCGGCGAGCAAGACGTCATCGTTCGTGTGCGCGACGTTACGGAGTGCCCCGGCGGCAAGCAGTGGTATGTGCGGACGGAGCGCTTGAAGAAGCTCGCGGATCGCTACGAGTTCCAGCAAGGACAGGTCCTGCTCTACGACCTCGAGCAGAAGAAGGCAGTGCGCACGTTGCGCCGCATGCCGCCGATCCTTGGCTTCTCGCCGCGCATCTCGCCCGATGGACAATCGTGGCACGTGTTCCAGCGCGACGGAGTCATCCTCGTCGTCGACCCGAAGACGTTGAAGGAGACCGCCAAGATCGACCTCGCCACGCCGCAGTTCGCCGGCCAAGGCCGCATCTCGCTGCGTCGCACCGATCTGCACTTCGGCCGCGAGCCGCAGAAGTATCGGATGCTGTGCAGCTTCACCGACCCAGTGCAACGCAATCGCCAGAGCTGGGGCTACGTCGACATCGACCTCGCGGCCAACAAGGTCGTCGACATGGTCGAATGGGGTCCCGGGCCATCGGGCTTTGGCATGTATGTGTCGCGCGACGCCAAGCTCGCGGTTTCGAGCAACGGCGGCTGGGGCGGCGAGCGCGAGAGCGCGATCGCGCTTCATGACCTCACCACCGGCAAGAAGGTGCGGGAGTTCCGCGAAGAGTTCCGTCCGCGCCAAACGCTGTCGGCGATCGCGCCGGACGGCAGCAAGATCTACGTCGGCGGCGCTGGCAGCGACTTCCGCGTGTACGACGCAACGACGTTGAAGCTGCTCAAGGTCGTCGAGTTCGACGGCGAGATCCAAGGGCAAGTGTTCGTCGTCGATGCGTGAGTTCGCCCCGCGGGTGACGCTCGTCGACAGCGGCATCGACGACGGTCATCCCGGCGTCCGTGGCCTCGCGATCTCTGCAGCGTTCGCCGTCGACGCAGATGGCTGCGTGGTCGCGGAAGCCCGGTGCAGAGATCCGCTCGGACATGGCACCGCGATCGCAGCGACCATGCGCGCGTCGAGCGCTTCGCTGCAGGTCGCGTCGATTCGCGTGTTCGACGCAGTTGGCGACGCATCGCCGACTGCATTGGCCGCCGCGTTGCGCCACGCGGCGACGCTCGATGCGGCAGTCGTCAACTGCAGCCTCGGGTTCTCGCGAACGGCGCTGCGCGACGCAGCGTGGGACGCAATCGCCGATGCGGCGACCTCGATCCTGCGAGCGAAGAAGCGACTGTGTGTTCCAGCTGCTCTGCACAGCGGCATGCGCAATGCACTGTCTCTGCTCGATGGCGTGGACTCCGTCGTGGCCGACCCAAACCTCAGCCTGCATGAGAGCCCGCGCTTCCACCAGGCACACGGCGCATGGTTCGCATGCTCGCTGCCACCGTCCGGCATACCTGGCCTGCCCCCATCGCGCATCCACGGCGGCAGCCTTGCGTGCGCGCGCGTGGCAGTCTGGCTCGCGGCCGCGCAGCGTTAGCCCTCCGTGAGCAAGCCGAGCGAGATGGCCTCCGCGATCGCTGCGCGCACGGCTGCGGTGCCCAAGGTGAAGACGCGCGGGTCCTGGCCAATCCGATCGATGCCATCTGCGAGGCTGCGCGGTTCGGCAAATGCCGCGAATACTGGCTCCAAGGCAACGCGACCGAGCCGAACGCGCGCAGACGCAAGATCACGGCCATAGCCGATGCTGCGTTCGAGCGTCGCTCCGCGTCGCTCCAGCACGAGATGCTCTGCGACGGATCTCGCACGAACGAGGAGCTGAGGCATCGGGGCCTTCGACTGCTCGATCGCGCTGCGCCTCTGCCAGAAGGGCTCCGCCGCGTGACGCGCGACGCGAGCGTAGAACCCCGCGCACGTTCTACGATGCGCATGAAACAGATCGCCCTCCCAGCGCGCGTGGCATGCGATAGCCGCATCGCGAACCGAGGGATCTTGCAGTGCAGCTGCAATCGCGAGCGCAGCGTTCTCCGCGCCGACGAGCGCCTTCTCCGTACCTTGGCTCGCGAGTGGATCGAGTCCCGCCGCAGCATCGCCGAGCAAGAACGCCGACGAGATCGGCTCGCGCAGTTGCACGTTGGCCCGCACGGCAGACATCAGTTCGCCGCACTGCTCCGCAAACTCCGGCATCGCCTCCTGGAGAACGCGGTGGCACGCGGCGCGCACGCCGCCGTCTGCGTCGTCGTCGACCACCACGACGCACATGCCGCCTCCGCGTTGGTCGCCGATGCGCCATGCCCAGCCTTCGCGGGCGGCGGCCACCGCTGCATCGCAGCGCTTCGCACTGCTGTCGTGCTGTAGATCGAAGGCAAGCGCCGCGGTGGCTGGCCCAGATTCCGCAAGCCGCGCAATGCGCGTGTCGAGTTTCGCAACTCGACCCGACGCGACCGCGATTGCCTTGGCCTGCAGTCGCCGCACATCGGTCGAACTCGCAATCTCGACGATGCCCAGAACGGCATCCGAAACGCGAGCCGTCGCATCCTCGACGACATGCGCACCGCGCGCTCGCGCCCACTCGCGCAGGTGTGCGTCAAACGTGCTCCGATCGATGCAGCGGCCCGCGCGCGCTTCGTCGCGATAGACCCATTCGTCGCTGTCCCATCGCGATGCATGCCGCCTTTCATCCGGCTCGCTGAGGTTGCGCACCACTTCGTCGAGCCCGCACCTTTGCAGCGCTTCCATGGCCGAAGGCAGCAGCGTCTCGAGGCGCGCTGCGCGGCGAGGCTTGCTGTCGTCGATCAGCGCGCAGGAGAACCCACGCGCAGCGAGCAACCC
>JBEELK010000367.1:0-6223 GCA_041168165.1 Planctomycetota bacterium
CGCGCATTGAACAGCGGACCGAGGCCATCGAGCCCTGAGGCGCTGGCTCCTGCCTCTACCCAGTTGGCCTTGAACACCGAGTTGCCGACCTGAAACGCGCGACGATCGGCAGCGCCAAGCAACGGCGACGGATTGCCGAACGCGTTCGCTGTCGCGTCCGCGACCATGTGCGACGCCTGCGCGAGGAGCGCTGCATTGCTGAGCGCGATGCCCGCCAGCACGCGTGCTGTCGTGGCGCTCATCTCAGTTCCCTGGCCTCACCGGCAACTCGTAGCCGAGCACATTGCCTGCGAATGCGAGAGCCTCCGCTTGCGCCTCCAGCGCCTCGATCGCGGCGCGCAACGCTACGCGCCCCGGAGCATCGTCCTTGCCGACGATCGCCTGGTCGAACGGATGCGGGACCGCCGCGACTGCAGCCGTCGCGGCGTCGAGGCGACGCTCGAGCACCGCGGCGCACTCTGCATTCGCGGCCGCAATCGCTGCGATCAACCCAGGACCAACGCGCTCGCCATCCAGCGTGCCGCGCAGCAGCGCAACGAGGCCCGCGTGGCCTTCGACGAGGTCCGAGCAACTCGTGTCGCTGAAGCACGAGTGCTCCTGCTCTTGGTCTTGCGTGTCGTATGCCACCGTCAGCCGCTCACCGCCGAGTTCGAACGCAGTGAAGACGAGCGCGCCAGTCATCGCTTTGCGCATCGCGTTGGGATCGCGCACGAACGCGGCTCGATAGTTGTCGGCATCCTTGACCCACGCACGCTGAAGTTCGCGCAACTGGCGGGCAAGCAGGCTCGTCACCGCGCGCAGATACTCGCGTCGGCGCGACGCGTTCTCGGCCTTGCCGTCGACGAAGTCTGACGCTGGACGCTGCCCTGGCCCCGTTGCGCTTCGATCCTGGCCCCACAGCAAAAACTCGATCGCATGCCAACCGACGCTGACGTTGGCTTCGCCGCCGCGTTCATTGGCGAGCGTGAGCACAGTCTCCTGAATGCGCGGAAACTGCGCGACGTCGTGGACGATGCCACACGCCGGACGACCTTCGACTGCGTCGATGTAGGCCTCGTCGATGGGCCACGCGTTTAGCAACGGCTCCACGTCGTCGATCGGGCCGCCGTAGAAGCGCAGCGACTCCGTTCGGCAGTAGGCGCGGCGAGCATCGGTCCATGCCGCCTTCGCGCGCGCGAGCTTCTCTTCGTCCGGCTTGTCGCAGAACGCGATCACGCACTGCTCCATCTGCGCCGCAGAGTCGGCGCTGCGCGTATACATGCGAGAGCAGACCTCTGAATACGTCGCGATGCTCTCAGCAGTCGCGGCCCTTACCGCCGCTGCGTCTACACGCGTAGCAGCATGGCTCAGGCTCGGCCCTTGGATGTGCAGCGCAGCGCTCAGCGCGCACGAGCTGACGATCAAGACAGACAGCGAGTGGACGAGTCGGTTCGGGGTCATGGCACTGAGCTCGGCGTCACATGCTCACCCCGCGAACGCGCGTGGCAACGTCGGCGAAGCCCGCCCTTGGAAGCTTTCCTAGCTCTTCTCCGAATCCTCGCTGCAGGGCCTGCGGACCGAGGAGCTCCGCCCGGGGCTGATGCGAACAGCAGAGCGGCGATCTTTCACGCGGAGCACGACTCAGCCTTCGCGCACCCGTCGACCATCCTTGGGCCTCGCAGTTCCTAACCCCTTGAGGACATCCATGATGACCTTCGCCCGCTTCGCGATTGCGCCTCTCGCCATCGCTTCCATCCTCGCCGCCCAAACTCCCGTTGCCCCTGGCAACCTCCTTGTCGTGCGCGTCGGCACGGGCGCGGCGGCGCTCACCAACGCTGCCACGGCCACATTCGTCGACGAATACACGCCGACCGGAACGCTGGTCCGCTCGATCCCGATGCCGACCACGCCAGGCGGAGCCCAGCGTGCGCTGACCAACTCGGGCACGGCCACTTCGGAAGGCCACCTCTCGTCCTCGCCGGACGGCCAGTTCTACGCGCTCGCGGGCTATGACGCGGCTCCTGGCACGGCGTCGATCGTCAGCAGCGCCTCCGCTACCACCCCTCGCGTCATCGCGCGCATCGGCCTCGATGGCACGCTCGATACGTCGACCTCGACGAGCTCGGCGTTCAGCGCCAACAACATCCGCACGGCCATCACCAGCGATGGCGTCCAGTTCTGGGCTGCGGGCGCCAACAGCGGCGTCCAGTCGCTGACGCTGGGCGCGACGACGTCCACGGCGGCGAGCACGGGCACCCCGATCAACCTCCGCACCCTCGGAATCAGCGGCGGCAACCTCTACGTGACGAGCTCCTCGGCTCCGACCTACGGCATCCTGAGCGTGGGCACCGGCCTGCCGACGACGGGCGCCGCGTTGGCCTTGCTGCCTGGGTTCTCGACCACCGCGGGTCCGTCCGTCTACGACTTCTTCTTCGCGGACGCGAACACGGTCTATGTCTCCGATGACCGCACGGCTGCTCCAGGCGGCATCCAGAAGTGGACCTTCAATGGAACCACGTGGTCCCTCGCCTACTCGTTCCTGCCTGCTGGCGCCAGCGTGCGCTCGCTGAGCGGCGTCGTGGTCGGCGGCATCACGACGCTGTATGCGACGACCACCCTGACGAACGCGAACTCCATCGTCTCGCTGACGGACCTCGGTGCCACGTCGACGTTCACGACGATTGCGACCACCGCAGCGAACACGGCCCTTCGCGGCATCCGCGTCGCGGGCCAACGCTATGGCGTCGCGACGGTTGGCGCGGGCTCGCCGGTCAGCGCCGGCATCCCTGCCATTGGCACGAGCGGCGGCTCGCCGACGATCGGCAACGCTTCGTTCGCGGTGACCTGCAACAACTTCCTGCCGTTCGGCCTGGGCGGCTTGCTCGTGAAGGTCGGCCCGACGCTTCCCGTCGGCATCCAGTTGCCCGGCGCGCAGCCCGGCTGTGAGTTGTTCGTCGGCTTGCCCGAAGACGTGTTCGGCATCGCCTTCGCCGACGCGCTTGGCGCGGCGAGCTACGGGCTCGCCCTGCCTGCGAACCCGTTCTTCATCGGCATCGACGTCGGCGCGCAGTGGCTCGTCGCGGATCCGGCGCTCGCCTTCGCGCTCCCGATTGGAAGCAGCGCTGCAGCGTCGATCCGGATCGGCTACTGAGCAAGACGCAGCCTTGGTTGGAGTCCTGCCCGGAGCTTCTGGGCGGGACTCACCTCACGGCGCACCTAGGGCGAATGGTCGCTGAACGGTGCGCCGTCGTGCGTCGCAAAGCGACGCTTCCGCATCGCAAACCACAGCGGGTGCGGGCACGCTCTCGCGCCCGATTGGCGCCCGATTGGCGCGGATCGAGTCAGGCCCCCGCATTCGCATGAGCGCATCAGCACACATCTCGTCGTCTCGCCGCCTCCTGCTCTCCGTCGCGCTGTTTGCCGCCCTCGGCGGCACAGCGTTCGTCCTCTACTCGACCAAGATGGCGAAGTTCGCCGCGGCGCAAGCCGCCGCGCAGCAGCAGCCGGAGCACTCGGAGACGGTGACCGGCGACAACGCTCGCCTTCGCAGCTACGCGCGCGCGACGACGGCGATCGGAACGGCGCATGCGCTGCGTTCGATCACGCTGCAGAACGAAGTGCCGGGCACGGTGAGCGCAGTGCACCTCGAGACCGGCAAGGTCGTCGCCGCGGGCGACGTGCTCGTCGAACTCGACGCGAGCGTGGAGTCGGCAGAGTTGGCGGCGCTGGAAGCGGAAGCTCGCCTGACGGAGTCGATGCTCTCGCGCATGGAGCAAGCGAAGAAGAGCCAAGGCGCGTCAGAAGCCGACGTCGACCGCGCGCGCGCTGAGCGCGACATGGCGATGGCGCAAGTCACGCGCACGAAGGCGTTGGTCGAGAAGAAGCGGATCCGCGCGCCGTTCGCAGCGCGCACTGGCTTGGTCGACTTGCACGAAGGCCAATACCTGCAGCCGGGCACGACGATCACGACGCTGCAAGGCCTCGACAACGCAGTGCACGTCGAGTTCTCGGTGACGCAAGACGCTGGCACCGCGCTCGCCGTGGGCACGGAAGTCGATGTCGCCTTCGGCGGTCGCGAAGCAAAGGCCAAGGTGTTGGCGCTCGATGCGCGCGTCGAGGCAACGACGCGCAACGTGCGCGTGCGCGCGAAGCTCGAAGGCGAGCCGCTGCCGCAGCCAGGATCGTCGCTGCGCGTGCGCGCGCCGATCGAAGCGCCGCACGACGTCGTCGTGGTGCCAGTCACCGCGCTGCGTCGCGGTCCCGGCGGCGACGTGGTGTTCGCGCTGGAGAAGGACGACAAGGGCGCATTGCGCGCTCGCACGCGCCGCGTGCAGGCGGGCGCCGTGCTCGGCGACGACGTCGTGATCCGCGAAGGCATCGCGGCTGGCGATCGCATCGCAGCTGAGGGCTCGTTCAAGCTGATGGAAGGCGTGCTCGTCATCGACACCGCTGCGCAATCGCAGCAGCAGAAGTGAGGCGCGCATGAAAGCCTTCACCGATTCGTTCGTGCGCCACCCCGTGCTGGCGCTCGTCGTCAACCTCATGCTCGTGCTCGTCGGCTGGCGCACCATCGGCATGCTGCCGGTGCAGCAGTATCCGAGCATCGACAGCGCGTCCGTCATCATCACGACCGTCTACACGGGCGCGTCGTCGGAGGCCGTGCGCGGCTTCCTCACGACGCCGATCGAACGCGCCGTGTCTGCGATCGGCGGCATCGACCACGTCGAAAGCGAAAGCCGCGCCGGCGTCAGCAAGGTCACGGTGCGCCTCGAACTCGGCTACGACACGACGCGCGCGCTCGCGGAAGTGACCGCTCGCTTGCAGCAAGTGCGCAGCGAGTTGCCTTCCGAAGCGGAGCCGCCGGTTGTCGACGTCCAGCGCGCGGATCGGCCGTACGCGACGTTCTACATCAGCTTCACGTCGGAGCAGCGTTCGCTCGCAGAGCTGACCGACTGGCTCACGCGCAACGCGCAGCCGCAGCTCGCGACGATCCCTGGCGTGCAGCGCGTCAGCAACCAAGAGGGCGGCCGCCCGATCGCGATGCGCGTCTGGATCGACCCGGATCGCCTCGCTGCCGTTGGCCTCTCGCCCGGCGACGTGTTTGCCTCGATCCAGCGCAACAACTACCTCGCAGCGGTTGGCCAGACGAAGGGCCGGCTCGTGCAGGTCAATCTGATCGCCAACACCGACCTGCGCACGGTGCAGGAGTTTGAGGATCTCATCGTTGCAGACCGCGGCGGCGCGGCCGTTCGCATGTCGGATGTCGCCGACATCGAGCTCGGCGCGGAAGAGGCGGACATGACCGCCAAGTACAACGACCGGCCCAGCGTCTATCTCGGCGTGTGGCCGCTCGTAGGCGCCAACGAGATCGCAGTCGGCGACAACTTGGTCGCGGAGATGGATCGCATGCGTCCATCGCTGCCGCCCGACATGGAGATGAACCTCGCGTACGACGGCACCAAGTTCATGCGCGATGCGTTGACCGAGATCAGCAAGACGCTGCTCGAGACGATCGCGATCGTCGGCCTCGTGGTGTTCTTGTTCCTCGGCTCGATTCGCACGGCGCTCGTGCCACTCGTCGCGATGCCCGTGTCGCTGATCGGCGCCGCGGTCGTGATGGCCGCGTTCGGCTTCTCGCTCAACCTGCTGACGATCCTCGCGATCGTGCTGTCGGTAGGTCTCGTCGTCGACGATGCGATCGTCGTGGTCGAGAACGTCGAACGTCACGTGCGCATGGGCAAGTCGCGCACGCAAGCAGCGATCGAAGCTGCGCGCGAACTGCTCGGGCCGATCGTCGCGATGACGATCACGCTCGCGGCGGTCTACGCGCCGATCGGCTTCCAGGGCGGGATGACGGGCGCGCTGTTCTTGGAGTTCGCGATCACGCTCGCGGCCGCAGTGCTCGTCTCCGGCTTTGTCGCCGTCACGCTGTCGCCGGTGATGAGCGCCAGCATGGTGCGCGAGCACGGCAAGGAGGCGTGGCTCACCAAGAAGGTCGACCTCGGCTTCGCGTGGATCCGCGGCATCTACGTTCGCGCGCTCGACGCAGCGATTGCGATTCGCTGGTCCATCATCGCGGCATCTGCGCTCGTCGCCGTCGCAGCGTGGCCGCTCTACGAAGGCTCGCAGAGCGAACTCGCGCCGGTCGAAGACCAGAGCCACATCAGCATGTTCTTCGACGCCGCGCCCGACGCGACGCTCGAAGCTGTCGATGCGGCATCGCGCGAAGTCGTGGCGCAGGTGC
>JBEELK010000368.1:0-4458 GCA_041168165.1 Planctomycetota bacterium
CGCTTTGTTCGCCGCGTTCAGTTGCTGCGTGGTCTTGCCGACGCAGACGCCCGTGGTGTCGGCGGGCGGCGAGACGATGCGCATCCGCTCATCCACGGTCACGCCGAGCGGGTCTGCGTTCAACATCACGGTGGTGATGGAGAACGACAACCAGAACGCGACGTTGCCGACGACGTTCCGGCGCTGGTGGCACTTCCAAGTCGCCAACCTCAATCCGGCCGGTGTGACGATCAACTTCACGATCGACAGCACGAGCGGCTACACCGACGTGATCCTGCCCGTGTGGTCGCGATCCACGGACGGAGTGAACTGGACGGACTACGTGCGGTGCCCGACGACGGCGACGCCGACCGTCAGCGCCACGGGCGGTCGCCACACGTTCTCGCTCGCGGTGCCAGCAGGCACGTCGGCGATTCGTCTGGCGAAGTACTTCCCGTACACCGTCGCGCGCAAGAACGCGTGGCTCGCATCGATTCAGGGACGACCCCAGCTTCGGAGCACGACGTTGCTGGGCGCGTCCGTGCAAGGTCGCACGATCGAGATGTTGGAGCTGACCGACGGCAGCGTGCCGGACACGAACAAGCGCCGCGTGTGGATCCACTCGGGCATCCACCCCGCCGAGACGACGAGCTTCTTCACGGTGGAAGGGCTCGTGGATTGGCTGTGCTCCAACGATGCGTTTGCCGCGTCGTTGCTGGATCGCGCGATCGTCACGATCGTGCCGATGGCGAATCCGGATGGCGTGTTCCTCGGCAACTACCGCGTTAACGCCAACTCGGTGAACCTCGAGGACGAGTGGGCCGCGCCCTACAACAGCACGCAGCCGGAGATCGTCGCGCTGCGCACGAAGATCGAGCAGTTCATGGGGACAGCAGCAGTGCCTGCTGCAAATCCGATCGAGGTGCTGCTCAACCTGCACGCATCGCACAACCTCGCGTATCCGTTCCACTTCCTGCACGCTGCGAACGCGAGCTGGACGGCGGGCGCGACTGGCGTGCTGCCGATCGTCAACCAACGCGAACAGCAGTGGATCGCGCAGTTCAAGGCGCGCAGTCCGTTCGTCAATCGCGGCACGACGCAGAACAGCACCGCTGGATTCCCGACGCGCCCGTTCGTGGAGTCGATGGCGCACGATCGCTGGACTGCGGTGAATGGTTGGCTGAACGCGCCGAACTTTGAGCAGCCGGTGATGGCGATCACGTTCGAAGGCACCTACGGCCGCGGCCCGGATGGCGTGACCTGGAACACCGAGGCGGATTATCGGTTGTGCGGCGCGCAGATGGGTCTCGCGTTGTGCGATTACTTCGGCGTCGTTCCTGGCGCGAGCGTGACGGCGTATGGCGCACCCTGCCAATCGCTGACGCTCGCAGGAGCGCTCGGCGCGCCCGGCATCAACCAGTCCCTGACGCTGACGGCGAGCAGCGCCGCGCCCAACTCGCTGCTGATTCTTGCAGTGGGCGGTCAGCAGATCCAAGTGCCGCTGCCTGCGCCGTGGTCGTCGTGCAACGCGCTGGCAACGCTCGACTCCAACTTCGTGTTCTTCGCCAACGCTGCGGGAGTCGGCACCTTGCCGCTCACGTTGCCGCCGCTGCCGGGGCTCGCGGGCTACCTGCAAGCGGGCGCGCTCGATGCAGCAGGCGGGCTCGATGCATCGAACGGGCTGTTCTTGCGCAACGACTACTGACCGCGGAACGCGCGGCGCATTCGCCGCTTGCAGGAAGGGATGCTGCGCCCGACGTTGGTGCGCATGCGCTCGCATCCATTCACTGGCGTCCTGCCTGCGATCACCACGCCGTTCCGCGCGGACGGCACCGTCGACCATGGCTATCTCGCATCGCATGCGAAGGCATTGCTCGATGCTGGATGCTCAGGGCTGATCCCGCTGGGTTCGCTCGGCGAAGGCGCCACGCTGTCGTTCGACGAGAAGGTCGCGATCTTGCGCACGCTCGTCACGGCAGCTGGCAACAAGCCGATCACGCCAGGCATCGCCGCGTTGTCGACGGGTGATGCCGTTCTGCTCGCGCGCACTGCCGAGCAGATTGGCTGTAAGGGCCTGATGGTGTTGCCCGCGTATGTGCACAAGGGCCCGCGCGAGGAGCACCATGCGCATGTGTCCGCGGTGATGAACGCCGTGCGAATCCCGTGCATGCTCTACAACAACCCGTTCGCGTATGGCGTCGACTTCACCACGGAGTGGATCGACCAGCTTGCTGCGCAGCACGACAACTTGGTCGCGGTGAAGGAGTCGAGCGGCGATGCGCGTCGCGTGACGGCGCTGCGCGCTCGCTGCGGCAATCGACTCACGGCGCTCGTGGGTCTCGACGACATGCTCGTCGAAGGTGTGGCTGCTGGCGCGGAAGGTTGGGTGGCAGGCCTCGTCAACGCGCTGCCGCGTGAGTCGGTGGTGCTGTTTGAGCGCGCACGCGACGGCGGTCCCGCGGCTGCGCGTCAACTCTACGAGTGGTTCTTGCCTCTGCTGCGTCTCGACGTGGTGCCCGAGTTCGTGCAGCTGATCAAGCTGTGCCAGCAGGAGTGCTCGATGGGCAGCGAACGCGTGCGCGCGCCGCGCATGCAGCTGTCGGGTGCCGCGCGCGACGCTGCGCTTGCGACGATCCGCGCTGCGCTGCGGACGAGGCCGGAGGTGGGCGGTTGAGCGCTTCGATCGAACTAACCGGCGCGCACTTCGTGGGCAGTGAACGAGTGGCCGGCAGCGGCGCTGCGTTCTCTGCGATGGATGCTGCGAGCGGGCTTACCTTGGAGCCACGCTACTTCGATGCCGACGAGGCGTTGGTGGCGCGCGCGTGCGATCGAGCCGCCGCCGCGGAGGATGCGTATGCAGCCATCGACGGAGCCGCGCGCGCCGCGTTCTTGCGGCGCATTGCGGCGGAGATCCTGGCACTCGGCGACGTGCTCGTGGAGCGCGTTGCGATGGAGACGGCGTTGCCGATCGCGCGCATCCAGACTGAGCGCGCGCGCACGATGTTCCAGCTCGAGACGTTTGCGCGCGTGATCGAAGAGGGCTCTTGGGTCGACGCTCGCATCGACCGCGCAGATCGCGAACGCAAGCCGCAGCCGAAGCCTGACCTTCGCGCGATGCTGCGGCCGATCGGGCCCGTCGCGGTGTTTGGCGCGTCCAACTTCCCGCTCGCGTATTCGGTGGCAGGCGGCGACACGGCTTCGGCGCTCGCCGTGGGATGTCCGGTCGTCGTGAAGGCGCACTCGATGCATCCTGGCACGAGCGAGTTGGTCGCCTTGGCGATCGATGCTGCGGCGCGCGCCACGGGCATGCCCGATGGCGTGTTCTCGATGGTGCACGGGAAGGGGCATGCGGTCGGCGCGGCGTTGGTGCGGCACTCGGCGATCGCGGCGGTTGGGTTCACTGGGTCGTTCGCTGGTGGATCGGCGCTGTGCCGCCTTGCGAGCGAGCGGCACACGCCAATCCCCGTGTTTGCCGAGATGGGCTCCGTCAATCCGGTGGTCGTGTTGCCGAATGCGCTCGCGCAGCGCGGTGCGACGATCGGGCAAGCGGTCGCCGTTTCTTCGTTGCTCGCGTGCGGTCAGTTCTGCACGAGCCCCGGCATGGTTCTCTACTGCGAGGGGGCTGGCGCATCGGACCTCGTCGAAGCGATCCGGGCGACGTTCGCTGCGAGTCCCGCAGGCGTCATGGTGCATGCGGACATCCGCGATGCGTACGAGCGATCGGTGGCGACATTCGCAGCGCAAGATGGCGTGCATCTGGCGGCCGAAGCCAGTGTGTCGGACGCCAGCGCTGCTGCGCGGGGGCGCGGCCGCGTCTTTGCGACCGACGCTGCGTCGGCGTTGCGTTCTGGTCGTTTGCGCGAAGAGCTCTACGGCCCCGCGTTGCTGCTCGTGCGTTGCAGCAACACGCGCGAGCTGGAGCAGGTGATCGCCGCGATGCATGGGCATCTCACGGCGACCGTGCATGGCGATGACGCAGACTGCCAGCAACATGCAGCGCTGCTTCGCTCGCTCGAAAAGCGCGTCGGACGCGTCGTTCACAACGGGGTCCCGACGGGCGTCGAGGTGTGCGCCGCGATGCAGCACGGCGGCCCGTGGCCTGCGAGCAGCGACAGTCGGTTCACGGCAGTTGGAGCTCGCGCCATCCTGCGCTGGGTCCGTCCGGTTGCGTGGCAGGACGCGCCGCAGCACGCGCTGCCGAGCGCGCTGCGCGACGGCAACCCGCTCGGCATCTTGCGCACGATCGATGGCGAAGTAGGCAAGCGCTGAACGGACGCGCCGGGGTTGGCGCGTCCGCGATCGGCGCAAGCCGACTTGTCCCTCGTGCGATCCGACTCAGTAGAACAACGTCACCGGCACCGAGGTCGACACGGTCCCGGTCAGCGCAGCCCGATTGGTGGACGCCGCCACGCGCGCGGCCGGCAGGGTCGCGGGAGCCGCGGGCGGAGTGACGACCTGCGTCAAGTCGCTGAACACGAG
>JBEELK010000369.1:0-18036 GCA_041168165.1 Planctomycetota bacterium
CGGTGGAGCCGGGCGCGTACCTGCGCGACCAAGGCATGGGCTGCCGCATCGAGGACACGATCCTCGTGACGAAGGATGGCTACGAAGTGCTGTCGAAGGGTTGCCCGAGCAAGCCCGAAGAGATCGAAGCGTTCGTGCAGCAGATGGGATCGTGGATTCCGAACGCAGAAGCTGGAGCCGCGAAGTGATCGCAGCTGAGGCGTCGATCGCGCGTCGCACATTGGGCTGCGCGTTGCCACTGCTGCCGCTCTTGCTGCTACTCGCGTGGTCTGCGTGCCAGTCGCGCAGCGCTTCCACGGAGAGCGCGGCGCTGCGGCCTAACATCGTGCTCTTGCTCGCCGATGACCTCGGCTACGGCGAACTCGGTTGCTACGGGCAGCAGAAGATCGCGACGCCGCGACTCGACGCGCTCGCGACCGAAGGCGTGCGCTTTGCGCAGGCCTACACTGGCGCTCCGGTGTGCGCGCCCGCGCGGTGCGTGTTGATGACGGGCAAGTCGTCGGGGCGCGCGCATGTGCGCGACAACCAAGAGCGCAAGCCCGAAGGCCAAGAGCCGCTGCCGCGCAGCGAGCAGACGATCGCCGAGATCCTGCGGCAGCGCGGCTATGCGACGGGATGCTTTGGCAAGTGGGGCCTCGGTTATCCGGGCAGCGAAGGCGAACCTCTGCAGCGCGGCTTCGATCGCTTCTACGGCTACAACTGCCAACGCCACGCGCACGATCACTACCCGCGCTTTCTCTACGACAACGCGCAGCGCGTCGATCTGCCGGGCAACGATGGCAGCGGCGTCGGCGACACCTACGCCGAGGACCGCATCGCCGACGAAGCGGTGGCGTTCGTGCGCAAGAACCGCGATAGACCGTTCTTCTGCTACGTGCCGTTCACGCTGCCGCATCTGGCGCTGCAGGCGCCGGACGATGTGCTCGCGCGCTATCGCGGCCAGTTCGACGAGACGCCCTACGAAGGCAAGAGCTACCGCCCGCATCCGACGCCGCGCGCGTGCTATGCGGCGATGATCACGCATCTCGACACGCTCGTTGGCCGCGTGCTCGATGCGATCGACGATGAAGGGCTGCGCGAGCGCACGATCGTGATGTTCTTGAGCGACAACGGTCCGACGCACCTGCCGCAGCAAGCGGACGTCGCGTTCTTCGGCAGCCAAGGCGGGCTGCGAGGCCTGAAGGGTTCGGTCTACGAGGGCGGCATTCGCGTTCCCATGCTCGTGCGCGGACCCAAGGGTTGTCGCGCAAGCTCCGTCACCGATCACATCGCGTGCATGCAGGACGTGATGGCGACGGTGTGCGACATGGTGGGCGCAGAGGCTCCGCGCGATGCGGATGGCGTGAGCTTCTGGCCGCTGCTTTGTGGCGACGAGCAAGCTCAGCGAACGCACGAGGCGCTGCTGTGGGACTTCCCTGGCTACGGCGGGCAACTCGCGTTGCGCATGGGCAAGTGGAAGGCCGTGCGCAAAGACCTTCGCAAGAACAGCGACGCGCCGCTGGAGCTCTTCGACTTGGAGCAGGATCCCGCGGAGTCGCACGACATCGCAGCGCAGCATCCAGAGCTTGCGACAGCGCTCCGCGAACGCATGACGCAGATGCGCGTCATGCCGCAGGTCGAGTCGTTCCGCTTCGGCGACTACGCAACGCGCTGATCGCAGCGCTGTCCAGCGCGCGGGCAGCGCTCAGCTCTTGCGCCAATCGAGCGCGATCGCGTCGCCGAGATAGTCGTTGCCGACCGACTTCAGCACGCGCGCCTTGGCCGGCGCGCCGGGCGCGTGCGACTCTGCAAACACCTGGATGACGTTGTCGAATCCAGTGAGATACGGCGATGGGTCGAAGGAGCTGCCCGCTTGCGTTGCGTCGGGCGGCATCACATCGACGAGCAGCGGCGTGACTTCGCGGTAGCGCAGCATGTCGACCAGCGCCGCGACCAAGAACTTCTGCTCCTGGATCAGCGGGAAGCGATCCTGCAGTCGCGCGATGTTGTCGAACGCAAATCGTCGCACCGGGCGATCGCCTTCATTGCCGTGGCCGCCTTGCACGAGGCGCAGTAGGTCCCACGTGAACTTGCCCGACGTGATGAACTCCGGGTGCAGGTAGAGGACGCGGAAGTCCTTGTGGAACGAACCGTCTGGGCCAAGGCACCAGGGCCGCAGCGAGTCCTCGCGCTGGCAGATCGTTTGGATTGCGTCGCGGTCTTCGCGCGTCGACACGAGCAGAGCTCGTTCGCCGTTCTTGAGCCCCGCAGCCAAGAAGCGCAGCGCGAGGAACGTTGCGCGCATTCCCGGTTCGCAAAGCAACACCGTCGACGACAGCGATGCTGGGCCAGTGCCCGCCACGAACGCGCGATTGAGATCGGGATGGCCGAGGTCGATCGGCGTGTCGCCGCGCTTTGGCACTGTGAACTCGGCTTGGTCGCGTGCCATCGACAGTTGTGCAGCGACCGAGGGATAGATGTGGATGCCTGGTCCGCGTTCGTTGCGCGCGCCGAGATAGACGTCGCGCGTGATGCCGCGGCCTGCGATCGAGAAGTGGTGCACGCCGCGGTAGTAGTACTGATGGCGAGCTTTCAGGATCTCCATCGCGCGCACCTTGAAGTCGGTCGCTTCTTCGCGGAAGGACAGGTGCAGCATCAGGTCCGTCGAGAATTCCTCGGCGGACGGAAGTCGCAGGTCGCGCGGATGCGCCTCTTCCATGACGAAGATGCCGTGGATCCTGCTGTCGAGCAGTTGGCGGCGCACTTCGAGTAGCGCCGCTCGCTTCTCGAAATACTCGAGATCGGTCAGCAGCAATCCGACGTTGTCGACGCAGACCATCGCGACGTCGCCCGCGAGTTGGTGGTTCTTGATCTCCGCGAGGATCCACTCGATGTCGACCGTTGTGCCGCGCGATTGGCTGCGCTGCAGCGCGGCCGGTCGCGCTTGCGTCAGGATCAATCGACTCGTGCCGCGCTTCGTCTTGGCTTCGAGCACGAGCTTGCCCGGGATCTCGCGCGGTTGCGCCGTCACCTTCGCCTGCGTGCGAAACCAGTCGAAGTCCGCTTCGAGCTTCTTGTGGATGCTCTCGGGCGAGTGCTCGACCGAGTAGTAGAGCCACGTCGAGCCATCGTCGCCGTCGAGGAACGCGCGGCTGATGACCTCGAGCGCGAGCAGCGTTTTGCCGGTGCCCGGGCCGCCGCCGATACAAACAAACGCCGCCGAGTCGGTGGGATAGCGGATGCCGCCGGCGAGCACGCCATCGAGGCCGTCGATGCCGGTCTTCAGGTAGGAGAACACAAAAGGCAGGCTACGGCGCATCGCTGGCGGATGTCGAGGGCGCAACGAGCTCGCACGCACGGTGGATCCGCATGCGGGCGCGCGGAATGATCCCCGCGTGCTTTCCGAACCGACTGACTTCCGCCGTCTCTACCTGTTCCGCAATCCCGAGCTGGAGCCGTTGCACCAAGGCCGAGTCGTTGGAGCCGGCGACGCGCCGCTTGGACGACGTGGTCGGGCTCAGGCACTGGAGTGGATCGAGTGGACCGATGGCGTCGATCTGGCGGCTGTCTACTGCAGTCCACAAGCCCAGTGCCTCGAAGCTGCGATGGCACTCGCGCAACCGCGCAACCTGGAGCCCATCGTCGAATCGCGCTTGCGCGACCAAGAGATGGGGCAGTGGCAGGGTCGCAGTTGGGAGGAGCTTGCGAAGTCCGACGCGGATGCGGTGCGCAGCTTCTTTACGGAGTTCGGCGACGTGCGCGCGCCAGGTGGCGAGAGCCTCGGCGAGTCCGTCGAGCGCGTGCTCCAGTGGTGGATGCAGCACGCGCCGTCGTTCGTCGGCAAGTCAGTGGCGATCGTGATGCCGGGTTCCGTGCTGTCGGGATTCGTCGCGGCGCTGCTGGGCTTCCGGTTGTCGCGCAGCGCGTCGGTGAGCTTGCCGCACGGCGGCCTCGGCATCGTCGATGCGTATGACAACGCGGTGCGCTTGCAGTGCTGGAACCCGGGCGCAGTGAGTTGAGGGAAGCGCTCGGCGCATCGATGGCACCGCGCGCGAGGCTCGCTCAGTCGCCGCGGCGTTGCAGCGACAACACCGTGAGCACCGGCCGATGGTCGGATGCGACGCGTTCGTCGATCGCGCACGATTGCAGCACGTTCCAGCGCTCGCGCGGCGCCGCATAGACGAAGTCGATCTCGCGATCGGGCGCGTCCGCAGGAAACGTGAAGCGCGCGCCTTCCTGCTTGGCGGCGTGCTTGGCGCGTTCTTCGAACAATCCGAGCGTGCGAGAACCATTGGTGTCGTTGTAGTCGCCGACCACGAGCCACGGCATCGCCAGCGCATCGAGGCTCTGGCACAGCGTCGCAGCTTGCGCGTAGCGCGTTGCGTCGTCTGCGACCCAGTTGAAGTGCACGCACACGATCGCGACCGATTGGCCGTCTTCTGCTTCGACTTCGAGTAGCAATGCCGCGCGCGGTTCGTCACCAGGCGGCAATGGGATCACGCGCTCGGAGCGGATCGGCAATCGCGACAGCACGGCGAGCCCATAGCGTCCACCTTGATAGTCCATGAACGAACCGAATGCCGAGCGCATGCCGAGCGCTGTGCCGAGTCGTGCTGCTTGGTCGACGCGTCCGCTGCGCTTCACCCCGTTGTCGACTTCTTGCAGCGCGATGAGGTCCGGTTGCAGCGCGCGCAACGTCGCTGCGGTGCGATCGAGGTCGACTCGAGAATCCATGCCTTCGCCGTGGCGGATGTTGTAGGAGACGACGCGCAGCGTGGTGGGTTGCTTGGTCGCTGGCGTCGAGCACGCAGCGAGCAGCGCAACGATCGCGATGGCGAACGTGTGGAGGATGGATCGCATGGATGCAGCGTCGCGCACAGGCGTCGCGAGTTCCATGCGGCGTCAGTCCACCGACAACCGCGGCCGCAGCGCCGCAAACCGCCAGCGCACGATCCACAGCAGCGCGAGCGCGACCGCGAAGAGTCCCGCGGCGAGTCCCCACCAGAGTCCCTGCGGCCCGAGGCCCTGTCCCCAAGGGAACGCGAGCCAACAACCAAGCGGCAGCGCGATCGCCCAATAGCCGACGAGGTTGATCCAAAACGGCGAGCGCACATCGCCGGCGCCGCGCAGCAAGCCGATCGCGGTCACCTGCAGTCCATCGCCGATCTGGAATACGCCGGCGATCGGCAGCAGCGCAGCGCCCCATGCGACGGCGCGCGGATCGCTCGCGAGGACGCCGGCGAGGAACTGCGGAGCGAGCAGGAACAACAACATGAATGCGCTCATCACGAGCGCGCCGCAGCACAGCGCGGCGAGCGCGGTGCGTCGCGCTGCTTGTGGTTCGCCGCGGCCGATCGCCCAACCGACGCGAACGGAGCCGGCGATGCCGACGCCGAGCGGCACCATGAAGCTCAGCGACGCGAGCTGGATCGCGATCTGGTGGCCGCACAGGCGCAAGCCCTCGGTCTCGCCCGATTGCGCGTCGAGATCGCCGATCAGCATCGCAGTCGCGGCAAACACGCCCATCTCCATGGCGTATTGGCCGCCGATGGGCAGGCCGAGGCGCAATAAGCGCGCGACCGGCGCAAACGCAAAGGCTGCCATGCGCAGCGAGGGTTCGCGCAGCAGGCGCGCGTGCTCGCGCAGTTCGTTGCGCGACATCCACGCAAGCGACAGCAATAAGACCCAACGCGACGCGACGGTGGCCCATGCCGCACCCGCGACGCCGAGTTCGGGGCAGCCGAACTTGCCGTAGATCAGCATCCAATCGAGCAGCACGTTGCACGCGTTGCCGATCACGATCGCGAGCACCTGGTGTCGCGTGTCGGAGTGCGCGGAGTGCAGCGAGCGCAGCACGCAGAACCACAGCATCGGCAGGATGCCGGCCGTGTTGATGCGCGCGTAGGTCGCGGCATCGCCGATCAAGCCGATGGGTTGGCCGAGCGCTGCGAGCCAAGTCTCGGCGGGCAGCAGGGCTGCGATCGCCGGGATCGCGAGCACCGTCGCGAGCAGGAGGCCGCGCACGAGCGCCAGCGTGACGGCCGGGCGGTCCTTGGCCCCGACCGCTTGGCTCAGGAGGGGATCCACGGCCGCGACCGCGCCCATGCAGAACACGATGGCGGCCCAGGTCAGCGTGTTGCCGAGCCCCATCGCCGACAGCGAGGCCGCGCCGTAGTGGCCGAGGAACGCGACGTCGACGAAGCCCATCGCGGTCATGCCCAACTGCACGAATGCGATGGGCCCGGCGAGGCGCAGCAGCTCCTTAACCTCGCCGCCAAAGGTGGCGGTTTGCTGCAGCGGCGCGGTGGGGTTCGGGGCTTCCATCGGGGGCGAGGGTTGTATCGCTGGCGCGGCGAAGAAGCAGGAACGCGTTGCCCCGCATCCGTCGGAATGTGGAAAGCCATTCCCTGCTCGTTGGCTGGCAAGGAGTTGCGTCTGTGGCTTGTTTTCCACAACGCGGCTCTGTTGCGTGTTCGTGTTCCGTTAGGTATCCGTCAGGGCATGGGCCGCCGCATCCTGCACCTGGACATCGATGCCTTCCTCGCCTCGGTCGAGCAGCTGCGCGATCCGGGGCTGCGCGGCAGGCCGGTCGCGGTCGGCACCGAGGTCGTCGCGTCGCGGTCCTACGAGGCCAAGGCTCGCGGGGTCGCGACGGCGATGCCGCTCTACGAGGCGCTGCGGCGGTGCCCGGACCTCGTCGTGCGTGCGGGCGACGCGCGGCTGTGTGAACGCTACCGGCAGCGCGTGGCGGAGACGCTGCGGCTGTTCGCGCCGGTCGTCGAGGTCTGCTCGCTCGACGATTTCTACGCCGACCTCACGGGCGTGCCGCTGCGCGTGCAGCAGGCGCTGTGTGACGCGACGGCGAGCGACGGCGAACGGTCGCTGCGGCCGCTGTGCGAGGACGTGCGCGCCGCAGTGCGCGCGGCGACGGGGCTGTCGGTGGCGCAAGGCGTCGGCAGCACGCGCACGGTCGCGCGGCTTGCTTGCATTCCTGAGGACGAGGTGCCAGCTTACGAGAATGAAGAAGAGGTTCTTTTTGTGTCTCGTCCTCCCTTTCGTGGCGGGGGGTGTTTTGCGGGCGCAGTGCGCTTGCAGTGCGAATACCTCGCCCATTCCTCCTTCCATCGACATCCCAGGCCCTCCTAGATGGTTTGTTGGTGGGATGATCACTGATGCCGGCACCATAGATGGTGTGTGCCCACGGGCTGGCTGCGATAACGAAAGGAAGTGCCAGCATGCTCTTATGATCAATGTGACAGTCACATTCCCGTTTGCGCCGCCCCCGGCACCGCCTCTTCCAGTTCCTTCAGCTGACGTCCTCCTTGATACTCTGACGTTTCCTTTGCCTTGGACGAGCTACTTAGTTTTGCCGAATGGGACGGCTCGTCTGACCAGCAGCTTTAATGTGACCCTGTATACGGCTTGCGCCACAACGGAAGATGACGTTGCTCCATTCCAGCTCAGGTGGACCGGTCCAGAGGGCGCGGTCATCATGAGCGGTTCTGCAACCGTAAGCTGCAAGAAGTGCTGATGCGCAATCGCTACGTGTTGTGGCTGATGTTTGCGCTGGCGGCGGCTGTTGTCGCGTGGACCTTCGCGTCTGGTGAGCAGTCAGCCCCTAGAGTTGATTCTAGTCCGATGGATGATGTCGCAAAGGAGGGGCCTGAAGTTGCCTTTTCGCATCTTGCTCGACAGCCAGTGTTGGATCCTGTTGATTCGAAACTCCCCTGGTCCAAAGAAGCGATGGACCGGGAGCCAGTGGATGAGCACTACTGGCCCCTTGGGGTCACTGCGTTCCTCCATCGCATATTGAACGACGGCGAAGCTAGTAATAGCGTCATCAAGCGAGAGTTCTTCCACTATGGCGTCGACTTGGACGATATCATCGATCGCCTGCCTTCTGACCAACTCAGGGGCGAGGCTCGTCAGCGGGCGGCGGAGCTGCGTGATTTGATCCAAGAATACGTCCATGCTGCCAAAGACTTCGAAGTCGAGCACTGGCGGCAGCGGTTCTTCGATTTGCATTCCGCTGTCGAGTCAGGGCACTACGTCATCGTAGAGTACGAGCCAGGGTCGGATGACAAAGTGAAAGCGAAGCAGAATGCTGCGGTGTTGGAGTCGCTGCGCTTGGGTCGTATGAACTACGACTTCGTTTACACCACGACTTCGTCGAGGCAGAAGAGTGGCGGAAGAGGTCCTGCAAGCGCAATCATCTACGTGACTCGCGCGACCTACCCAAAGAGCCTTGAGCTGCTCGACGAACTGCGTCGACTGCGGACGGTTGCACGGGACGTGGTTTGGGCTCGGCTCGGCGTGGCTGCGCAGCCGGGCGTCCCGTTCGATGGCAAGTAGTCCGCCTCTGCGCAGAGCGGTCCCCTCCTGCCGATGTGCGTAAGGCGCAGGCGTCGTCGGGAGGCTCCTCCGTAGTTCGTCGCCCGCGCCGTCGCGTCGGCCGTTCGTCTGGGGTGATCGCGCGAGCGAGGACGCGCTCGGTGCCGGTCAACCGCCTTGCGTGTTTGGTTTCCGTAGGTATCCGTCAGGGCATGGACCGCCGCATCCTGCACCTGGACATCGATGCCTTCCTCGCCTCGGTCGAGCAACTACGCGACCCGAGCCTCTACGGCAGGCCGGTCGCGGTCGGCACCGGGGTCGTCGCGTCGCGGTCCTACGAGGCCAAGGCCCGCGGGGTCGCGACGGCGATGCCGCTCTACGAGGCGCTGCGGCGGTGCCCGGACCTCGTCGTGCGCGCGGGCGACGGGGCTGTCGGTGGCGCAACGCGTCGGCAGCACGCGCACGGACGCGCGGCTTGCTTGCATCCCTGAGGACGAGGTCTAGCTTATGAGAATGAAGAAGTTCTTTTTGTGTCTCGCCCTACATTTCGTGGCCGTGGGTGTTGTGCGAGCGCAGTGCGCTTGCAGTGCAACTACTACGCCCATTTCCCCCTCCATCAACATCCCCGGTCCTCCTGCGTGGTGTGTTGATGGGGTAATCACAGACGCTGGCACTCTTGATGGGGTGTGCCCACGGGCCGGCTGCGAGAACGAAAGGAAGTGCCAGCATGCCCTTGTGATCGATGTGACTGTCACATTCCCGTTTTTGCCTCACCCAGCTATACCGCTTCCAGTGCCGACGGCTGACGTTATCCTTAGTACCCTGAAGTTTCCTTTGCCTTGGACGAGCTACTTAGTTTTGCCGAATGGGACGGCTAGTCTGGCGAGCAGCTTCAATGTGACTCTGTATACGGCTTGCGCCACAGCGGAAGATGACGTTGCTCCATTCCAGCTTAGGTGGTCCGGTCCAGAGGGCGCGGTCATCATGAGCGGTTCCGCAACCGTGAGCTGCAAGAAGTGCTGATGCGCAATCGCTACGTGTTGTGGATGATGTTTGCGTTGGCGGCAGCTTTTGTCACGTGGACCCTCGCGTCTGGTGAGCAGTCTGCCCCCGGAGTCATTTCTAGTCCGATGGAGGGTGTGGCTAAGAAGGGGCCTGAAGTTGCGTTTTCGAATCTTGCTCGGCAGCCAGTGTTGGATCCTGTCGATCCGAAGCTCCCCTGGTCCAAAGAAGCGATGGCGCTGGAGCCGATGGACGATTCCTATAGACCCGTTGGGGTCGTTCCGTACCTGCATCACCTCCTGAACAGCGCCGAAGCTAACAATCGAAGTATCAAGAGAGAGTACTTCCATTATGGCGTCGACTTGGACGTGATCATCGATCGCCTGCCTTCTGACCAACTCAGGGGCGAGGCTCGTCAGCGGGCGGCGGAATTCCGTGAGTTGATCCAAGAGTATGTCCATGCTGCCAAAGACTTCGAAGTTGAGCACTGGCGGCAGCGGTTCTTCGATTTGCATTCCGCTGTCGAGTCAGGGCACTACGTCATCGTCGAATATGAACCAGGGTCGGATGACACAGTAAAGGGGAAACAGAATGCTGCTGCTCTAGAGTCGCTGCGCTTGGGTCGTATGAACTACGACTTCGTGTACACCACGGCCTCGTCGAGGCAGAAAAATGGCGGAAGAGCTCCTGCGAACGCCATCATCTACGTGACTCGTTCGACCTACCCAAAGAGCCTCGAGCTGCTCGACGAGCTGCGGCGACTGCGGACGGTTGCCCGTGACGTGGTTTGGGCTCGGCTCGGCGTGGCTGCGCAGCCGGGCGTCCCATTCGATGGCAAGTAGTCCGCCTCTGCGAAGAGCGGTCCCCTCCTGCCGGGGTGCGTAGGGCGCAGGCGTCGTAGGGAGGCTCTTCCGCAGTTCGTCGCGCGCGCCGTCGCGTCGGCCGTTCGTCTGGGGCGATCGCGCGAGCGAGGATGCGCTCGGTGCCGGTCAACCGCCTTGCGTGTTTGGTTTCCGTTAGGTATCCGTCAGGGCATGGACCGCCGCATCCTGCACCTGGACATCGATGCCTTCCTCGCCTCGGTCGAGCAGCTGCGCGATCCGGCGCTGCGCGGCAAGCCGGTGGTGGTCGGCACCGGTGTCGTCGCGTCGCGGTCCTACGAAGCCAAGGCCCGCGGCGTCGCCACGGCGATGCCGCTCGCCGAGGCCCTGCGCCGCTGCCCCGACCTCGTCGTGCGCCCTGGCGACGCGCGGCTCTGCGAGCGCTACCGGCAGCGCACCGCCGAGACGCTGCGGCTGTTCTCCCCGGTGGTAGAGGTGTGCTCGCTCGACGACTTCTATGCCGACCTGACCGGCGTGCCGTTGCGCGTGCAGCAGGCTCTCGCCGACGCGACGCCGCTCGATGGCGAACGGTCGCTGCGGCCTCTGTGCGAGGACATTCGGGCCGCGGTGCGCGAAGCAACCGGGTTGTCCGTGGCGCAGGGGGTCGGCAACTCGCGCACGGTCGCGCGGCTTGCGACAACGCGCGCGAAGCCCGGCGGCATCTGCGAAGTGCCGACGGGGCACGAACTCGACTTCTTGGCCGAGTTTTCGGTGCAGGACCTGCCGGGCATCGGGCCGAAGACCGCGGAGCAGTTGGCGTCGTTTGGCATCGCGACGATCCGAGAGCTGTGGGCCGTCGATCGCGAGTTGCTGCGGCAGACGTTTGGCGCGCGCGGCGAGGACATCTACTGGCGAAGCCGCGGCCTCGACGACGCGCCGGTGCGAGACACGCCTGCGCTGCAGAGCATCTGTCGCGAGACGTCGTTTGAGCCTGCGTGCGACGACGCGCTGCAACAGCACCAACTCGTGCGCGCGATGCTCAGCTACCTCGTCGATCGAGCCTCGGCAGAGCTGCGCAAGTCGCAGCGGCTGTGCCGCACGATCGCGGTGCGCGTGCGCCACGTCGATGGCTTCGAAGGCGAGACGAGCCGCACGCACAAGCCGCCGACAGATCGCACAGATGAACTCGTGCAGCGCGCGATCGAACTGCTCGACGCGTTGCTGCAACGCCGCGTGCTCGTGCGGTTGGTCGGCGTCGGGCTGCACAACCTCGCGCCGCGTTCTGCGGTGCAGCAGGGGCTGTTTGACGCGGGCGAACGCGCGCGCAGCAAGCTGTTCGACGCTGTCGACGCGGTGCGCGAACGCCACGGCTTTGGCTCGTTGCTCGTGGGCGGCGCGTCGGCATTGCTCGGCCATGTGCCGCACGGCAAGCATGGCTTCCGGCTGCGCACGCCATCGCTGACGAAGTGAGCGCGCCGCGCGATGGAGTGACAAAAACACATCGAGCCGCAGCGCCGGGAGTGGCGGCTGCGGCTCGATGCGTGATGCAGTCCGCGGATCAGCCGCCGACCGAGAACGACGCGACGTTCGACGTGCAGAACGACAGGTTCTGCGACGTGACCGAGCCGAAGCTGATCGCGACGCCCTGCGCGAGCAGGTTCGTCAGCGGCAGGTTGCGCGGGATGCGCAGCAGCGTGCTCGCATCGCCGGTCGGGCCCGTGAAGCCAATCGGGAACGGCGTGAACGGCATCGCGAGGCCGAGGTCGAGCGTGGTCGTGCCGACCGGGATCGACGTCGTGCCCGCGGTCTCACCGATCACCGCGATGGCGATCGACATCGGCGACGCACCCGACAGCGCGAGCGTGAGGCCGGCGGACGAGGTAGTCGCGGTCAGCGTGCTGCACTGCGCGGTGGCAGCGACGCCGAGGACGAGAGCGGCGATAGCGGAACGAAGCATGGGAGACTTCCTTGGTGTTGACGACAAAGGGTTGGGGGGTGTGCCGGGCGAACTGCCCAGGCACATGCGAGACATCGAAGATACGAGGCGGCCGGATGCTGAAAACCCCCTCGCGATGGGGCTCATGCTTGATGTTCGGTATCCGTTAGGTATGCGTTGGGGTCATGGTCCTGCTGCTCGCCCGCACGCACTACTCGCTGCTAACCGGTCCGTCGTCGCCGCAGGCGCTCGCGGAGGCCGCGGTGCGCGCTGGGCACAACCACCTCGCGCTGGTGGACGGCAACGGGCTCTACGGGCTCTGGCCCTTTGCGCAGGCGACGCGGCGGCTCGGACTGCAGGCGGTGTTTGGTTGCGAGTTGGCGCATGCGGGGCGGCGCCTGTTCGTGTTTGCGCAAGGCCGCGCGGGCTATGCGTCGCTGTGCGAGTTGCTGACCGCGCGCAACCTGGACCCGGAGTTCGACTTGTCGCGCGCCGCCGCGCGCCTGTCGGACGGGCTCCTGTTCTTGTGCCGCGACCTCGAACTGCTGCCGCAGCTCGCGGTGCGCGTGCCGCGCGAGCGGCTGTTCGTGGCAGTCGGTCCAAGGCTCGTGCGCGATGCGGGTGCGCCATCGCCGCCTGCGCCAGACGAAGCGCCGATGGAGGCGATCGCAGAGAACCATCGCAAGGCGTTGGATCCTGACGCAGGGCCGCCGCGCAGCAAGTTGTTGCAGGCAGCGCGCGACCTCGATCTAGAACCGTGCGCCGTGCACGACGTGTGGTTTGCCGAGGCGCAGGACTACGCGCGCCACGTGCTCTTTGCCGCGGTCAAGCACAACCGCACGCTGCGCGCTGTCGACGAGCGCGGGCTTGCGGGCGTATCGCTCGCAGCGCCGTGGATGCACGTAAAGAGCCAACTCGAGTGCGCGGCAGGCCACGACGATGTGCCGCGCGCGGTCGAGAACGCGCAGCGCGTGCTCGCATCGTGCACGTTGTCGTTTGCCGACGATGCAAAGCCGATCTTCCCGTCCTTTACTTCGCCCGAGGGCAGCACACCTGCGTGCTACTTGGCGGCGCTCGCGCAGGCTGGATTGCAGCGCAAGCTCGCATCTCGGCGCGCAAGCGCTTCCGAGTGCGACACAGCGCAGCGTCGACTCGCGCGCGAACTCGCGGTGATCGAGGCGATGGGGTTTGCGCCGTACTTCCTCGTCGTGCGCGAGATCGCCGAACTTGCCGCCGAGCGCGGCATTCCGTGCCTTGGGCGCGGTTCGGCTGCGGACAGCCTCGTCGCGTATGCGCTCGGGCTCACCGAGGCAGATCCCATTCGCTACGGGCTCCTGTTCGAGCGCTTCTTGAACCCAGCGCGCAAGGACTTGCCCGACATCGATCTCGACTTCTGTTGGCGACGCCGCGACGAGTTGCTGGCTGCGGTCTACGCGCACTTTGGGGACGACCGCGTCGCGATGATCGCGACCTACAACACGTGCGGGCCGCGCGCGGCGTATCTGGAAGCGGCCAAGGCGGGCGGCGTGCCGCCGATGGAGGCCGCGCGCCGCAGCAAGCTGTTGCCGTGGCATGCGCACGCGGGCGAAGGGTTGCTGCGCGCGATCGCTGCAACCAAGGGCTTCTATGCGCAGCGTGCGTTGCCGCCCGAGCGCGAGCGCGCGATCGAACACGCGGCGCAGGCCTTGCTCGACGCGCCGCGCCATCTCGGCGTGCATCCGGGCGGCATCGTGATCACGCCTGGTCCGGTCGCGCGCCACGCGCCGCTCGAGCGATCGCAGAAGGGCGTCGTGGTCACGCAGTACGACAAGCGCTTCGTCGAAGCGCTCGGCCTCGTCAAGATCGACCTGCTCGGCAACCGCGCGCTCACGATCGTCGACGATTGCGTTCGTTCGCTGCACAAGCACGGCATCGAAGCGCCCGACCTCGCGGCGGTTGCCGAAGACGATCCGAAGACGGTGGCGCTGCTGCAGACGGGGCGCACGCTCGGGTGCTTCCAAGTCGAGTCGCCGGCGATGCGCACGCTGTTGCGGCAGATGCAGGCGCCCAACATGGATCGCGTGATCCAGGCCGTTGCGCTCGTGCGACCCGGGCCCGCCGCGTCGGGCATGAAGGACGCGTTCTTGCGCCGTGCGCGCGGCCTCGAAGACGTATCGACAGCGCATCCGCTGCTCGCCGCCACCTTCGCCGACACGTTCGGCATCATGCTCTACCAAGAGGACGTGATCCGCGCGGCGATGGCGGTCGCGGGCATCGACGCAGAGTCCGGCGACACGCTGCGTCGGCAGATGGGTTCGCGCGACGGTGCTTCCAAGAAGGACCTCGAAGGCTTCGTGCTCGCGGGCCTGCGCCGCGGCCTTGCGCGCCAAGAGGTCGAGTCGATCTGGGCCGAGATGGCGCGCTTCTCGGCGTATTCGTTCTGCAAGGCGCACGCGGTGACCTACGGGCGGCTTGCGTTCCGCTGCGTCTACCTCAAGGCGCATTGGCCGGTCGCGTTCTTGTGCGCGATGCTCGACAACGACGCGGGCTACTTCGACACCGGCGTCTACGTCGAGGAGAGCAAGCGGCTCGGCGCGATCCTGCTGCCGCCGTGCGTGCAGCATGGCGAAGACCGGTTTTCGCTCGAAGGGCCGCGGCACATCCGAGTCGGCTTCGGGCAGGTGCGCGGCGTGACGCAGCGCACGCGCGAACAGATCACAGCAGCGCGGCGCAGCGGCGGGTTGTTCCGTTCGTTCGACGACTTCTTGCGGCGCGTGGAGCCGCAGCGCGACGAAGCGGAGAGCCTCGTGCGCGTTGGCGCATGCGATGCGCTGTCGACATCGCGGCGCGAGTTGTTGTGGCGACTGCACGTCGCGCGCAACCCAACGGTCGAAGCGCAGCGTGCGCGCGCCGAGCAGAAGGGCGCGCTGTTTCATGACGCGCTGTTGCCGCGCGAGGTCGCGTTTCCGGCCTTGCCCGACTACGACGCGATGGATCGCACGCGCAGCGAACTTGAGCTGCTTGGCTACGCGCTCGGCGCGCATCCGGTCGATGTGCTCTGGCGCGACGACAGTTCCGCCGCGCGTTTGTGCGTGCCGTGCGGCCGCGTCGAGGAGCACATCGGCGAAGCGATCGCGATCCGCGGTTGGCTCGTCGCGTGGCGCCAGCATCGCACCGAGAACGGCGACGCGATGGCGTTCGCGACGATCGAAGATGGCTCGGGCCTCGTCGAGACGACGCTGTTTCCCAAGGTCTACGAGCAGTGCGGCGGCGCGTTCTGTGGCCGCGGGCCCTACGTCGTGCGCGGCGTCGTCGAAGAGCGGCTCGGCGGGGTTGGCCTGCGCGTGACGGCGGTCGCTGGGCCCCAAGAGCGCGCGTCTGCGCAGTCCGCGCTCTTGCGGCAAGGCGGCCTGTCCCCATGATCGCCAAAGCCATCGGCCGCCGTCGCGGCCATGCGCAGCGCCACGTCCTCATGTACACGATCGTCGTTCTGCTCGTTCTCCTCGCCCTGTTCCTAGCGTCTGGATGCAAGGCCGTGCCCGACCGCGCGCACGACATCCGCACCGAACTCGTCAGCTATCAAGCAGAAGGCGGCGTCTGCAAGGGCTACGTCGCGTGGGACCACAAGCGAGAAGGCAAGCGCCCCGGCGTGCTCGTCGTGCACGAGTGGTGGGGCATGAACGCTTACGTGCAGCGGCGCGCGCGCATGCTCGCAGAACTCGGCTACACCGCGTTCGCGATCGACCTCTACGGCAACGGCACGACTGCGAACGATCCCGCGACTGCGGGCAAGTTGATGAACGACGCGCTCGCGCACATGAGCCGCACGGTCGCGCGGTTCGACGCAGCGCAGGCAGTGTTGGCCGACCATCCGACCGTCGACCAGGGCCGCATCGGCGCGATCGGCTACTGCCTTGGCGGCGCGATCGTGCTCGGCATGGCGCGCGCCGGCAAAGACCTCGACGCGGTCGTGAGCTTCCACGGCAGCCTCGCGACGGACTCGCCGGCCAAGAAGGGCGCGGTGAAGGCGCGCGTGCTCGCGTGCCATGGCGCAGACGATCCGTTCGTGCCGAGGAAGGACGTCGACGCGTTCGTGGCGGAGATGAAGGCTGCGGGCGCCGACTTCCGCTTCGAGGAGTATCCGGGCGCGGTGCACGCGTTCACGAGCGAGGAGGCGACTGCAAACGGCGCGAAGTATGGCTTGCCGCTTCGCTACGACGCTGCTGCCGACGCGAAGTCGTGGCGTTCGATGCAGGAGTTGTTCGCCGCGGCTTGGAAGTAGCGAGGGTAGATCGCCGTCAGTTCGCGTCGGTGCGCGGCCGCGGCGGATACGCGCGGTGCAGCGCCAGGTAGCCCACTGCGGCAATCAGCGCGAGCGCGAAGCAGGTCCACCACAAGGAGTCGGGCCCCGCGCGGTCGTAGATCGCGCCACCGAGCGACGGCGCGATCATGAAGGCGAACGAGAACGCGGCCCCGTGCATGCCGAGATACTGGCCTCGGCGACCGGGCGCCGCACGATCGCCGACGAAGCCGCCGAGCGGCGAGAACGAGAACATCTCGCCGATCGTTAGCAGCAACATCTGCATCACGACACCGTTCATGCCCAGCGACGAGATCGTCAGAATGGGAAACGCGACGCCGATCAGCAGCGTTCCGAAGGCGACGATCGGCAGTCGCGGCCTGCCTGCGAGCGCGCGCACGAGCGGCATCTCGAATAGCACGATCAACACCGGGTTGATCGCGAGCACGTAGCCGATCATGTCCTCGGTCGCGCCAAACTCGTTCTTCAGCCAGCGCGTCTCGGTGCTGAAGTACTGCATGAACGAGAGCAGCGTGACGATGTTGGCGAGCAGCAAGAGCAAGAACTTGCCGTCGCTCCACGCCGACGTCGTGGAACGCGCGGCGTCGGCGCGTGCTTCCTGCGGCGCTGCTTGGGCGTTGGCTGTGCGGCTTCCGAGTGCCGTGGGCACGAAGGCGAACAGCACGAGCGCCGCGAGCGCGCAGGTTGCGCCATCGACGACGAACAGCCACTGGTAGTCGATGAGCGCGAGCATGCCGCCGATCGTCGGACCGATCGCCCAGCCGGCGTTGACCATCACGCGATTGAGCGTCAGCGCAGTGGGGCCGAGGTGTGGCGGCACGCTCGCGAGCACCGCGGCCATGTTGCCTGGACGGAACGCGTCGTTGAGCAAGCCAAGCACGAAGGTGCCGGCGGCGATGGTGGCCACCGATGCGAACTGCGTCATGGCGCCCATCCACATTGCCGCCATCGTCAGCGTCAGCAACTGCACGCGGATCGGGCCGAGCACGTCGGCGAGCTTGCCGCCGATCAGGTTGCCGATCGTCGATCCGACGCCGTAGAGCGACAGGATGTAGCCGCTCTCTTCGACCGTGAGGCCAAAGCGCCGGCCGAGGTAGATGCCAAGGAATGGCAACACCATCGAGCCCGCGCGGTTCACGAATGCCGCAAGGCAGATCAGCCACGTCACGGCGGGGAGGCCGCCGTAGGTGTGGGACAAGAACTGCCGCGCCGCGCCGATCATGGGGGCGAGCAGGATGCCGATGCGGCTCCTCGATTGGAATGCGTAGATCTGCCGCGATCAGCGCGGGTCCGCGAAGCGCCACTGGCTCGCGTCCTGCTCCGTCGGCTCGTCCTTGCGCAGCGCCGCGCGCACGAGCGCGATCGGGATCGCGCCCTGATGGAGCACTGCGTCATGGAACGCGCGCTCCGTCATCTGGCCGGATGCGACGAGTTCTTCGTGCAGCGCGCGCAGTTGCAGTCCGCCGAGCATGTAGGCCGCCTGGTAGAGCGGCGAGTAGCCGCCGTTCACCGATCGCCGCACCTCGGCCTCGGCGGCCGCCGGCTCGTGGCCAACCTTGTCGATCAGGTAGGCGATGCACTGCTGCGGCGACCACGCGCCGCGGTGGTAGTTCAGCGAGAACACGATCCGCGCGCAGCGGTGCTTGCGCCAATACAGCATGCCGATG
>JBEELK010000370.1:0-5155 GCA_041168165.1 Planctomycetota bacterium
GACCCGTCGCCTAGCAACGATGCCGAGTTGCGAGATGCACAGTCCGCACCACCAGCAATCGAGTCGAAACCCAGCGATTCGACAGTTGCAGAACAGCCGAAGGCTGTAGCCGCCACTGACACCTCGCAGTCCAACGTATTCGCGCGTAGTGCTGCCCAGCCAATCATGACTCTCGCAGGTCATCTAGAACAGCGCGCCCGAGCACTCCCGTGGGGCGAACGCGGCAAGGTCCAGGGCAAGCCGGACATCACCTTGCCTAAGGCCTTGGAGTCGCCGCTGTCTAATCCGAACAAGAAGACCTTGGATCTTGCTGCACAACGGGAGCTTGCGGAACTCCTGGCAGAACTCGATGTGGCCTACCAAGCGCAATCGCTAGAAGTGTGGAAACTACAGAAGGAGGCCCTAATACGAGCGATCGCGCGAGGCAACATCCGCTCTCTGGCCGAGGCTACCCAGGTTGCGGATCCCAACGACATCTTCGCATTGGCTGCAGCCTCACAATCCAATTCCAAGGACATGATGGCGCGCATGCACGTCCTGATCCGTGAAATGGAAACGACCTATGGCCCGATGATGAAAGACTGGAACTACTCCAATATGGCTTCTAGCGAGCCTGACGGAGTAGGGAGGAACAACATCGTCTATTGGACACGAGCCGAGGAGCCTGAGTTCTTCCGACTGCAGGATCAATTTGGCGCCCTGCAGAAACATCACTGGAATGTAGTTCGCGAGTTTATCGATCGGCACTGATTGGCAGCCTTGCCACAAGCTGACTGACGAGAAAGAGGAGCCCTGACCCCGGCTCCTGCAGGCTGCTGACGAGAACACCCAGCCCGCGGGCTCCGCCCCGTTCGTCCACGGACTGCCACGACCGGCAATCCCACCGTTGCGCGATGCAACACCTCGGCAGGTCCTGCCGACCGGCCAAAGATGCCGACGGGAATCGGCAGGTTCTGCCGCAAGTTTCGTTGGGCGCGCGACCGAAGAACGATCCAGCCCCGTGTCACGGGGAGTTCCGTGTTGCTCATCGAAGCGGCACGGAGTGTGCAAAGGATCCGCCGGAGGAAAGGCAACGTGGTCGTCACCCAGTTTGGCAGAGTCGAGTTCGATCCGCTTCGCGTGCCGTTGGCCGCGGGCGGCAAGGGCGAAGCAACCGCTTCGTTCGCGAACCGCCTCGAGCAACTTGCGCAGGAGCAAGAGCGCAGCGAGCCAGTCGCCGCGCCAACAGCTCCCGCGGCCAACGACGACGCCGCATGCGAGGCATGCGACGAGAACGTGGCGCAAGACGATCGCGTCGACCTTCCGCGCGAAGATGGCGAAGCAACCGACGTCGAGACCGACGTCGTCGAGGACAACGCCTTCGCAACGGACGAAGCCGCGACGCAGGTCGTCGCGCAAGACCAACTTCCCTCGAGGGACACGGCGGTGCGGCACGAGAGTGCAGGCAAAGGAGCCGCCGCGGACCTCGACGCGTCCCCCCAACGCAACGCCGTCGCGTCCGGATTCGCCGCCCCTACGGCAGCCGGCGCGACGGTCGTTCTTTCTGCGGGCAAGCCCGCGTCAACGGGGACGATCGCTGGCATCGACGCAGCATCAGGGGCCAGCAAGGCCGCGACCGCATCGCGCGCAGCGCTCGATCGGTTGCACGCAGAGATGCCGCAGTTGACGTCGCGCCCGCTCGCGGGCGAAGCGAAGCAACTCGGCTACCGCACGCTCAACTCGCACGCAGTGCAGCTCAACGAGCAGGCGCGCGACTCGGTCTTCAAGCAGATCCTGTTCAAGCTCGGCAAGGACGGCGGCGAGATGCGCATGCGCCTCGATCCGCCGGAGTTTGGCGAGCTCGATCTGCGCATGACCGTCGAGAACGGCAACTCGCTGCGCCTGTCGATCGGCACGGAGCGCGCGGACTTGCGCGACTTGCTGCTGTCGGGCCTCGATCAGCTCAAGAAGGAGCTCGAGCAAAGCGGCCTCCGCGTCACGCACGCGGACGTGCACACGCAGCAAGGCGACGGATCCAAGCGCGACTTCGCGTTTGGACAACACATGGATCAAGCGGCGAGCAGCGAAGCGGACAACGAGCCGCAAGTCGCAGCGCGCGCGCAATCGGGCTGGATCACAGCCCAAGGCCTCGATTTCTGGGTTTGAGGGATAACGACATGACGACCACCAGCGGCATCACCGGCTCCGGTTCACAGAACTCGGTGCTCTCCAGCAAAGGCGGCCAGTTCGGCGAGAACCCGTTCTTGCTGCTTCTCACGGAGCAGCTCAAGAACCAGACGCCTCTCGAGCCCGTCGACAACGAGAGCTTCATGAACCAGATGGCGAGCTACTCGTCGATGCAGCAGCAGCAGGACCTCAACACCAACATGCTCGCGCTGCTCGACTACCAAGGACTGCTCGCGCGCATGCAGGGTCTGAGCCAAGGCAGCGCGCTGCTCGGCAAGGAAGTGACCTACAAGGACGCGCAAGGCGTTGATGCGTCGGGCACGGTCGAGTCGGTCTACGTCGCGGAAGACGGCGACGTGAAGCTCAAGCTCGAAGGCGGCGGCGAAGTCGCGCTGCGTGACATCCACCAGATCGCGGCGCCCGCGGCCCAGGCCTGAACCCCAAGGGACGAGGAGCACACATGGTTAGCACTTCGCTGTTCACCGGGTTGTCGGGCCTGCGCCTGCACCAGAACTACATCGACGTCATCGGCAACAACCTCGCCAACGTCAGCACCGCCGGCTTCCGCGGCGCACGCCCGACGTTTAGCGACATCATGAGCAGCACCGTGCGCGCCGGAACGGCGCCCAACGGCAACCTCGGCGGCCTCAACCCGATGCAGATCGGCCACGGCGCGATGATGACGACCGTCGACATCGACACGTCGCAAGGCACGTTCCAGGACACTGGCCGGCCGCTCGACGTCGCGCTGCAAGGCCGCGGCTTCTTCACGCTCACGGACGGGCTCCAGCGCTTCTACACGCGCGTCGGCACGTTTGGCGTCGACAACGATCGCGCGCTCGTCGACCTGCGCAGTGGACTGCGCGTGATGAGCGCATCGGGCGGTTCGATCACTGTGCCCGCGTCGGACACGTTGCCGGCGCGCGCGACCACCAGCGTGCGACTCCAAGGCAACCTGCCGGCGCGAGTCGGCGGTCCGTTCGAGGAGATCGTCACGTCGGGCCAAGCGCTGCGCGCTGGCACTGCGGCGCAGAAGCTCGCAACCGGCACCGCGGGCACAGGCAATCAGTTCGACCTGTCGTCCTTCGTCGGCAAGAACATCCTCGTCGCGGTCAACGGCGGCGCGCAGCAGTCGATCACGATCGACGCCGCGACCTTCGGCGCTGGCCCCGTCAACGCATCGACCGTCGCCGCGCGACTGTCGATCGCTGGCGTCAACGTCACGGCCAACGACGTCGCGGGCACGATCGACTTCTCGACGATCCAGCTCGGCGACAGCGCGACGCTCAAGTTCGACAACGGCCCCAACGCAGCGGGCTTGCTCACCGCGCTCGGCCTCGACGCGCAGCTCGACTCGGGCGCGCAATCGACCGCGACGGCGACCACCGACCTCGCATCGCTCACGGCGCGCCGCACGGCGTATCAGCCCGGCGACCAGATCGTGATCTCGGGCACCAACCCGGACCAGACGTCGTACTCGGACACGTTCGTCTACGGCGCGGGCAACGACGGCACGACGATCCAGGACCTCATCACGTTCATCAACGCGACGGTCGACTCGTCGCAAGCGCAAGCGTCGCTCAACGCCGACGGAACGATCCAACTCGCAGCGCTCAACAAGGGCGAAGCCGAGCTGTCGCTCACGATCGGCGACGCAGTTGGCAACTCCGGCCAGAACAACTGGTCCAACTTCGTCGTCACGCAGCAAGGCTCTGGTCCAGACACCGCGACCACTTCGATCGAAGTGATCGATGCGCAGGGGCTCGGCCACACCATCTCGATGGCGTTCACGCGCAGCGCCACGGACTCCAAGGTGTGGGACATGACCGCGTCGATGGACGCCGCAGACGGCACGATCACGCAGCCGTCGATCGGCCAGATCCGCTTCAACGACGATGGCTCGTTCAACGTCGTCGGCGGCGGCACCAACACGCTGCAGTTCAGCTTCACTGGCATCTCGGCCGCGCAGTCGATCAACGTCAACCTCGGCACGTCTGGCCTGTTCGACGGCGTCGCGATGCTCGGCAACCAAGCAACCGTCGCCGCCACCGACCAGGATGGCTACGAGTCGGGCACGCTGCTCAACGTCGCGTTCGACACCAACGGCGCGCTCGCCGGCTTCTACTCGAACGGCCAGAGCCAGACACTCGACACGCTGCGCGTGACGATGTTCGCCAACGAAGGCGGCCTGATGCGCGCCGGCGACACGATGTTCGTCGAGTCGCCCAACTCCGACGACCCGATCTTCACGACCGCCAACACCGCCGGCTCCGGCAGCGTTCGGGCAGGATCGCTGGAGAACAGCAACGTCGACATCGCTCGCGAGTTCGTGAACCTGATCGAGGCGCAGCGCGGCTTCCAAGCCAGCTCGCGCGTCATCACGACCGCCGACGAGATCCTCTCCGAACTGATCAACATCGTGAGGTGATCATGGCCGGCTACGCAGAGATCTCGCTCGTTCGCGGCATGAACTTCCTCGCGGAGTCACAGTCCGCGATCGCCAACAACCTCGCCAACGTCGACACGGCCAACTACAAGCGCCGCGCGCCCGTCGCGGTCGAGTCGCAGCGCGTCTTCGACCAGATGCTCGGCCAGCGCATGCCCACCGTTCGCTACGGCGAGCGCTCGGACTTCACGCAAGGAACGATGCGCGAGACGGGCAACTCGATGGAGATCGCGTTGTCCGAAGGCTCGTGGCTGCAGGTGCAAGACGACAAGGGCCGCACGTTCCTCACGCGCGATGGCCAGATGCAGATCGACAAGCAAGGTCGCCTCGTCACGCAAGAGGGCCTCGCATACCTCGACCAAACGGGCAACGCGATCACGGTCGGCTCGGGCGACCAAGCGCCGAGCCAACTGTCGTTCGCGCAGAACGGAGCGATCTCCGACCCGACGACCGGACAGGCCTATGGCCCGATCGGCGTCTACCGCGTCGCAGACCAGAACGCGCTGCGCCCCGTCGGCGGCGGCAAGTTCGAAGACCTCGCCA
>JBEELK010000371.1:0-4036 GCA_041168165.1 Planctomycetota bacterium
CGCTCTACAACCCGAAGACCGGCCTCGGCACCACGGATCGCATCTTCCTGTGCGGCGAGGAATTCGCCGGCTCGTCCTGGATGCTCGGCCACGTCGCAACGGGCGCGGAGAAGGGCAAGTCCTACGTGCTTCCGGCGTTCAACCTCTCCACCAACGGCAGCGGCATCACCGCTCTCGGCTCGTGGGAGAACGCGCTCGCCAACCCGTTCCCGCAGGATCTGACGATCGTCGCCGCCACCAATGACGGCGGCAGCGGCGTGCAGAACAACCGCGTCTCGGTCTACGTCGGCACCAAGCAAGGCACCGGCACGGCGGTCGAGAAGGCGGGCCTCAAGGGCGGCCAGCACTACTTCATGCAGGTCGTCGGCAACGCCGCGGAAATCGTCAACACGACGTCCCGCGCGACCAACATCACGAGCGGCACCCGCTTCATCCTCGATCCGACGGTCGGCACGCAGTTCTCGCGTCCCGAGGACGGCCACTGGGATCCGCAGAACCCGCGCGACTTCTACTTCGTGACGACGGACCGCCTCAACACGGTCGCGAACACGGGCGAAAACCAGTCGGTCGGCGCGAGCGGCACGGCTGGCCAGGTCGGCAAGTCGCGCCTGTGGCGCATGCGCTTCGATGACCTGACCAACCCGACCCAGGGCGGCGTCATCGACCTTCTCATCGACGGCCAGAAGAGCGGCATCAACGTCAACATGATGGACAACATGTGCGTCGGCGCCGACGGCATGCTCTACATCACGGAGGATCCAGGTAACTCGACCTACCTCGCAAAGACCTACGCCTACGACATCACGACCGACACGTTGGTCCTGATGACGAAGTACGACCCGGCTCGCTGGGGCGAACTCGCAGTCAACGGCGGCACGCCGGGCGCCCTGTCGCCCTACACGAACGACAAGGAAGTCTCGGGCATCATCGACGTCACCTCGATGTTCCCGCACGCCGATGACGAGCGCGTGCTCCTCCTCGACGCGCAGGACCACTCGAGCAATCCGGCGGTTGCCTCGGCGGCCTCGGTCGAAGGTGGCCAGCTGCTGCTGATGCGCGTCGCTCCTCGCCAGCGCACCACGGCCTTCGGCCTCGGTTGCGGCGTGTCGCTGTCGGCGGGCGCTGGCGAGCGTCCGACGCTCGGCGCGGCTTTCGACAGCCAGGTCACTGGCATGGTCTCGGGCGCCTCGGCGTTCATGTCGGTCGGCCTCTCGAACACGACGCTCGGCGGCAACGCCCTGCCGATCGCGCTCGACAGCTTCGGCATGACGGGCTGCTCGCTCTACAACGACACGGCGATCGCGGTCTTCTCGCCGTGCACGTCGACGGGCGCCACGACGGCGACCTACAGCATCACGATCCCGACCTCGACGTTGTTCGTCGGCCAGAAGTTCTACCAGCAGGCGTTCGCGACCAACGCGACGGCCAACCTCGCTGGCCTCGTCGGCAGCAACGCGCTGCAGATGACGATCGGCTTCTGATCGTGTTCGCCTGCGTCCGCGCCCTATGTGGCGCGGACGCGATTCCTTCACGCGCGCTTGACGCGATTCGCGAATGAGGGCGTTTCATCGCTGCCCTCATGCGCCTACTCCGCATCCTCGGAACTGTTCTCGCGACGTGCTCCTACTGCTGGCCGCAAGAGCCGCATCCGGAGAGTGCGCCCGCTACTTCGCCCACCCCGCCGCCGGCGGACCGTGTTTCGGCGCTCGAAGTCCAGCGCGCATTCACCGCAGTTGCCAAGCAAGTGATGCCGAGCGTCGTGACCGTGCGCGGTTACGTGCGCAAGTCCGGCGACAAGGACGCTGCCGCGGCGCGAGCGCCGAAGCCAAGCGGCTGGGTCGCGCTCGAGGCGCGCACCGTCGACTACGAAGGTTACGAGCTCGTGTCTGCAGGCTCCGGCTTCTTCATGAGCCAGGACGGCGACATCCTCACTGCGCTGCAACCGCTGAAGCTCAAGGATGGCTCGCTGGTCGACCTCGTCGACATCGAGGCGCAGGACGGCGCGCGCGCGATCGCGGAGATCGTCGGCATCGAGCCCACGCTCAACCTCGCCGTGCTTCACGGCGTCGTGTTCCTCAACTGGTTCCAGCCGACTGCACAACCGCTCGCGATCGGCGACAGCGACGCGATGGAAGTTGGCGAATGGACGCTCGCGTTCGGCGATCCGGCGGGTCCGCAGAAGTACTTCGGCAACGGCGTGCTCGCTGCCAAGCCTGCGCGCGACTGCTACCAGGAGCTGCTGATCTCCGCCTACATGCAGACGTCGATGCGCATGCCGCAACAAGCCTACGGCGGGCCGCTGGTCAACCTGCGCGGCGAGCTGATGGGCATCACGATCCCGCTCGAAGTGGACCCATCGCTCGGCGTCGAAGGCGCAAGCCTGCAGGAAGAGTGCTCGTACGCGCTGCCGAGCAAGATCCTCACCGGCCTCTACGACTCAATCCGCCAAGCTCGCAGCTTTAAGTCGCCGTGGTTTGGCTTCGCGGTGATGAGCCGCGCGGAGATCGCGAAGGCAAAGGGCTTTGAAGCGTTCCAGAAGATGAACAAGCCGAAGACCGGCGGCATCCTCATCGAGAGCATCTTCTCGCCAAGCCCTGCCGAGGCCGCCGGCGTGAAGCCAGGCGACTTCCTCGTGCGCTTCGACGGCAAGGAAATCACGGCGCCCGTCGAGTTCCAGCGCTCGCTGTATCTGGCCGGCATCGGCCACAAGGCCAAGCTCGAGTTCTTCCGCGACGGCGAGATGCTGACGAAGGAGATCGTGATCGAGCAGCGTCCTGCCGAGGCGAAGCCGCGCTGATTCGCGCGGACGCAGGCGGCTAAAGCGAGCGCAGGAAGGCGAGCAACGCCTCGCGCTGCGCGATCGGAGCGAGTCGGAATCGCTCCGTGGCCGCCTCGCCCTCGCCGCCGTGCCACAACACGGCTTCGGCAAAGCCGCGCGCGCGGCCGTCGTGCAAGAAGCGCTGGTGGCCATTGACGGTCTCGATGAGGCCGATCCCCCACAGCGGCGGCGTGCGCCACTCGGACGGCGTTGCGTCGCCTTCGCGCTTGCCGTCGGCGAGACCTTCACCCATGTCATGCAACAGCATGTCGGTGTAGGGCTCGATGGCGACGCGCGCGAACGCGGGATGGAACGCCGCATCGCCGGTCACGTGCGAGGGGACATGGCACGCAGCGCAGCCAAACTCCGAGAACAGCGCCTTGCCGCGCGCGACCTGAGCGTCCGATTGGTTGCGCGGCGCAGGAACCGCGATCGCGCGCGAATAGAACGCGACGCGGTCGAGCTTCTTCGCGTCGATCTCGGGCTCTTGTTGCTCCGCCGCGAGCGCGCTTTGCGCTGGCGTCAGCGTCTCCGCCGGGAAGATCGGCGACGTGATGCCAATGTCGTTCACGAACGCGGCCGCGACCTGCTCGAGAACGGTCGGCTGCGTCGCCTTCCATCCAAAACGGCCGATCGCGGGATTGCCGGTCACCGCCGAAACAACTCGATGCGCGCGTCCAGAGATGCCATCGCGATTCGCGTCGCCGTCGTCGGCGAGTTCTAGAAGCCGATCCTCAGGAATCGACTCCAACAAGCCCAGTCCGACGAGGTGCTGCGCAACGCGCGGTCCGAGCACGACGCGATCGCCGAGTTCGCCATACGCGAGTTGCGACAGCGCATAGCTCGGCGCCAGCAACTCGAACTCTGTGCCGTCGCCGTATGCGCCCTTCTTGCTCTCGTAGCGGATCTCGACGCGCGCTTCGGCATTCGCGCCGCTCTGCGCATCGTCTTGCACTTGGCCGCCGTACGCAGGGTGCGGAGCTTCCGCGCCATCCTCAGCCTGCACGCCAATGCGCAGCAGCAGGCCATGGCGCTCGCGATCCTGCGGCTCGGGCGGGCGGCTTCTGCCATCGCGCAGATGGCAACTGCTGCACGACCGCGCATTGAACAGCGGACCGAGGCCATCGAGCCCTGAGGCGCTGGCTCCTGCCTCTACCCAGTTGGCCTTGAACACCGAGTTGCCGACCTGAAACGCGCGACGATCGGCAGCGCCAAGCA
>JBEELK010000372.1:0-21550 GCA_041168165.1 Planctomycetota bacterium
ATCGAAAGCACGCCCCTCCATCGGCACTTGCGCACAGCACACTCGCGCCGGCCTTGTCCCATCGATCCCATCCTGAAATGCAGCAGGCCCGCTGCGCATCGCTGCGCTGCGGGCCTGCTCATAGACTCGACAGGATCGGAACTTCAGCGCGAGGCGCGGAAGACGATCGTGGCTCGGCCACCGAGCGCAGACTCGGCGATGATCGTCGTATCGAGGCCCGTCGGAACATTCTCAGGCTCGAGGATCGACACCGGCAGGCGGTAGCGCCAGACGCCGAGCGCGCCGACGATCGCCGCGCCGATGCGGCGGTTGGGGTCCTTGACCGGATTGCCGTTGGCGTCGCGCACCATGATCCCCGTCTCATCGAGCAGGGCGAAGTAGAGGTCGACGCGCTGGTTCCATTCGACGGTCGAAGAGCCAACCACATCCCACAATTGGCGGCCCACATCGAAACGTGCCGCTGTGATCGTGATTGCGTCTTGGATCACATTGGGGTCATTGACGTGCACCACGACCGTGTCCGTCGATGCGCGACCGGCGTCATCGAGCACCGTGAGCGTGAAGGTCAGATCACCCGCTTGCGTGACGAGGCCGACGAGTTGCGCGCCCTGCGACGCGACGGAATCAATCTCAAATCCCGCGACCGGAGGAGCCCACATGTAGTTGACGATGTTGCCCGTCGATGCGTTGGCATTGAGCGTGATGACCGTGCGGATATCGACCGATTGGTCGAGGCCCGCATTGGCCGACGGACCAGGCGTCTGCGGCGTTTGCGTGCTCTTGCCCGTTCCGAGGATCGCCAGCGGGAACTCTGTGACGCCACCGGCAGACGAACGCACGGTCACGGCCGTAGGCGGCACATAGGTAGCGGGAACGGGCTGGTTGATGGCCGCGTCGCCTTGGCCGCCCGTCGTGCCCGGGATCACTTGGAAGTCGCCAAATTCGATATCGACGGTGCGCGACCTGCTGGTGTCGGTCGACGTGACTTCGACGGCCAGCGTGCTCGGCCCGCCGCCTTGTCCAATCGTGTAGCTCGCGCCGTGCACCGTCACGAGATCCGGCAGGGTGGCTTTGCCCTTGCTGGTCACCGGAGTATCCGAGGCATTGCGCACTTCGAGGTTCGACGGCAAGGCGCTATTCGCGCCACCGAGGTCGATCTGCGCAAAGTAGTGACCTGGGGTCGAGCTCTCTTGCATCGGCACCCATGCGCCGCTTTGCGCTCGAGCGATCATGTTTTGACCTTCCGCGGACTGCGCGAAGACCGAGACCGTCGTTGCCAACGTGGAGTCCGTGCTATTGCCGGATGCCGAGTAGTACGCGTCGTCGATGCCAACGCCGTGTTGCTCCGCGACCTGGCCTTGCATGCTGAAGACCGAGCTGCGGATCTTATTGGGGTTTCCATCCACCGCTAGCGCAGGGAAGAACTGCCCAATTCCCGGGCCCTCGTATTCGACGTAGTTGCGCCCCAGCGGGCTGCCTTCGACGGTTTCCAGCGTCAGACCGCCGTCCGACAGGTAGGTGCCCTTCGGCGAGTTGCGATTGAAGCCCGTAGGAACGAGGAAGGGCCCCACGTCGCCGTAGATTGCACCCGTGAAGTCACCCAGCACGAGGCCTAGGTCGCGCGTGTAGAAGGCACCGCCCTCGACATCGGTCTCGATGACCTCTTCACCATACGGATGGCGGATCGTGTAGGCCGACTCTGGCGCAAGGCCGCGAAGGCGGATGCGCAGGCGCGACCACGTGACCTGCTGTCCGGGCATCACGGAGCCTGATGCGAACGCTCCTTCGATTGCAACATGCCAGAGCACGCGCGCGCGCAGCGGCAGCGGCGCAATCTCAAGGTTCTCGGCCGCGTAATAGAACATCTCATCCGGCCAGTTGTAGTTGCCCGCCTGCGCGTCAGCGACGCTCTGCGGGAATGAGACCGGGGCCAGCGGACTGGCGCCAAAGAAGCACCGACCCGGGTCCTTGCAGATGCCGAGCTTCAAGCCCGTCGTGTCTTCATACCAGTAGGGGTACCCGACGTAGTCGTCGACCGGGCCGACGCGCTTCAGGCCCACCGGGCCATGCGGCTGGGGCGTGTCTTGGGCGACTGCATCGGGCGCCAGGGCTCCGAATGCGAGGCACGCAAGCGCGACGGCAGCAAGGGGACTGTGCTTGGAATGACTGCCGCGTTCGCTATCGAGGCGCGGCAGGAACCCATTGAGGAGATTTGCGAGGGGTGTCATCAAGAGCTTCAAAAAGAGCGAGGGGCAGAGGGGGCTATCCCAACACTGGACAATGTAGCCCGCAGAAACGTGCGTGGTGCGGTCGGAGGTCAGTGGCGTTCGCAGCGCCGCACTCTGCGCAAGGCCTCGCTATGTAGAGCTTGCGATGCCATCGAGATTGTGTGCGCTCCATGGCATCCGCAGCTCCGCATGCCAAAAACGCGGGTGGTCGCCAAGCGCCGTGCACTCATGCGGTCGACGTCGCCATCGCAGCACGCATGATTTGTCCCAAGCATGGACATCGCATTGAGGACATGCTCATCGGTGACACCCCGATGCGATCGGCGGATGGGCCACGTCGCGTTCCGCATCAGTGCCGACTGACGCCTGCGCCCATGTCGGAGCCCCTGCGGCCCCAATCGGGCCGGATACTGACATGGCGCAACCTGCGCCGGTCCCTATGCGCAACCACCTCGCCGCCGCACTGCTGTCCGCCTCGCTGTTGGGCTCGCTTTCCGCCCAATGCCAACCGCCATCGGGTGCGCAGCGATTGGCCACGATCTACTCGGGTACGATGTTCGAGGGCTCCGCGACGCCGCCGTCGTATGGCGTCAGCCTCGACCCAGGCTGCGGCATTCGCTTTGACCTCGCGACCGACGCGCCAATCGAGATCCAAGCCATCGGCCTCAACCTGCTCGTCGACGGCGGCAACTACGGCATGCCAGTGCCCAATCTGATTGGCGCGCCGAACGGCACGCTCGAAGTCTGGGTCGCGCAAGACCGCAGCGTCACGGAGGCAGCGCTCTTTGCCAATGTGCAGTATCGCCACCTGCCGCCGACTCCGCCGCCGCAGCCGTGGCGCTTGTTGTCCGACGCGGCATCGCACGTCGCCAACCTCGCGTTTGCAGAACCCGACTCGCCGTCGCTCGCGACGTTCTCGCCGCCGCTCTTGTTGCCCGCAGGCAACCACGCGATCGTCCTCGTCGCCGTGCCACGCGGGCTCGCATCGATTCCCGCGGGAACAGGCACTGCGCCCAATCCGCTGACCGATCGCATCCATCCGCTGTTCACCAACCTACAGCAGGTGCCAGGACCGACGACCTACAGCGACGGCACGCTGACGATCACCAATCCCGGCATCCAGAACCCCGCGTTCGCGACCACCGCGCGCTCGCCTGCGAGCACGCCGCCGGTGATGCCCAACTTCGAACTGCGCTACCGACTCGGCGCGAACAGCGCGTTCCAGGCGGGCTATGGGGTTGGCTGCTATGACCGCAAGCAGACGTTCTATGAGTCGTTCCTCGCCGCGGGCACGACGGGCGGCGCCACGATCGACCTAGCGCCTGGCAGCGTCGCGCTGCGCAAGCTGGGCGCGCGCTATCTCGTCGAAGTCGGAGCCTCGACCTACCCACGCGGCGGCGCGCAGCCCGGCTCGACGTCGTGGTATCGCCTCAACCACCCCGCGACGCCAACGCACGTCAACACGCGCGCGCCAGCGACCACGATTTGGGGCGATTGGGATGACGCGACCTCCGCGGCCTATCCGCTTCCGTTCGCGTTCCCGTTCCCGGGCGACGGAGGATCGCCAGCGACGCACATTGTCATTGGCAGCAACGGCGCGCTCTGGCTCCGCAATGCACAGCCGTCCTCGCCGCGATTTGGCGGCGACTACCAAAGCTGGCTCGATGGCCCGCCGTCGTTTGCGCCCGCATTCTTCGATCTCTATCCCGCGGATCGCTACGGCTTCCTCGGCGGCAGTGGTGAGATCTACATCGATACGGACGGCACGAGCTACGTGACCGTGTCGTGGGTCGGCGTCACTGAGTATCCGAGCGGCGCTGCGACCGGGACGATCAATAGCTTCCAAGCGACGTTGCAGACGACGGGCGACGTGGAGTTCACCTATGGCCGCATCCGGCACGGCATCTCCGATGTGCTCGTTGGATTCACTCCTGGCAATGGCGCAAACGACCCCGGCACAGGCGCCACGCCGCGCAGGGCCCCCGATATCCGCAATGGCATTGCCACCGGCGGCTTCTACTCCGGCGATGGCGCGCGGCCTGCGGTGCTGCAGCTCGCCAATCGGCCCAAGGTGGGCGCGCCGCTCGCGTTCTTGACCTCCAACCTCGATACGACCGCAGTGATCAACGTGACCCTCGTCAGCACGGGCCGCACTCCGGGAGTCGACCTGCGCGCGCTCGGCATGGCGGGTTGCTCGGTGCACATTGCGCTCCCTGAGATCGCGTCGCTCGCGCAGCTCAACATCGGCGGCCAAGCGTCGTGGCCTGCATTGGCATCGATCCCTGCTGCATTCGCTGGCTACGACCTGTTCGCCCAATCCGTGCAGCTCTGCACCGGCCAAGGCGTCTCCTACAACGCAGCCAACATCCTGACTTCGAACGGGCTCTGCTTCCGCTTCGAACGCAACTGAGCTCGGACCGGCACGCGAGTGACCGGAGAACGAACGCGATCTGGGCCTTTTGGCCCGGCACGCGATTCGCTCTCAATCAGGCGGACTCTCCCCCCGCCACTTCGATGCCTCGCTATACCCCCCACCTTGCCGGCGCCTTATTCGCGCTAACGCTGATCGCGCAACTCCCGGCGCAATCGGACGAGCACATCGCGTTGCGCTACGCGACCTTCGACCCCCTGCTCGGCGAACCGCAAGTTCCCGAGATGCTGCGCGCCGAAAGCCGTAACTTGCTACACGTCGTGCAATTCGCGGACAAGCCGACCGAACGTATGCGGCAGGCCGTTCGTGATCTGGGCGGCGAAGTGAAAGGATTCCTGCCGCATCGCGCGCACCTCGTGAAGATGGATGCGGCAACGGCCCTGCGGATCGCGCAGTTGCCATTCGTTCGCTGGATCGGCGCCTACCACCCTGCCTATCGCATCGATGCTGCTCTGCTCGAGCGACTCACGAAGAACAGCGGCTCGAAGCTCTGCAACCTCGTCGTCACCGACAAGCGCGCAGACAAGCAGCGCCTGCTCGAGAACCTCCGCGCGCTCGGCATCCAAGTGACGCATGAGCAACCGGGCAGCGTGCTCGTGGAAGCCAAGCTCGACCTGCGCCAACTGCTCGCCGCGGCATCTCTTGATGAAGTCGCGTGGATCGACGAGGCGACGCCGATCAGCGTCGACATGGACAACGCGCGCATCCAAGGCGGCGCGAACCACATCGAGGCCGCCGGCAACTATCGCGGCCAAGGCGTGCGCGGCCACGTCTACGAAGGCCTGCAGGACAACCACTCGGACTTCACGACGACTCCCGTCGCGGTGTCGAGCTGCAATGCGGCGGACAACCACGGTCACGCGACGGCGGGCATCGTGTTTGGCAACGGCACGAGCGGCCTTGGGACGCGCGGCATGGCGCCGGAGGCGACGCCGTTCTTCACCAACTACGCCTGCGTGCCAGCGAACGTCTCGCGTTGGCAAGTGGTCGAACAACTCGTGCAGACGCACGAAGTGATGTTCACGACTGCATCGTGGGGCAACGGCCTCACGACGTCCTACACGTCGATCACGGCGGACGCGGATGACATCGTCTTTGACCATGGCATTGCGTGGACGCAGAGCCAGAGCAACAACGGCGACCGCCAATCGCGGCCGCAGGCGTGGGCCAAGAACGTGTTCTCGATCGGCGGCGTGCGGCACTTGGACAATGCCGATCCGAGCGATGATTCGTGGAGCAACGGCGCATCCATCGGCCCGGCTGCCGATGGCCGCATCAAGCCTGACCTCTGCTCGTTCTATGACGCAGTCCGCACGTCGGATCGCACGGGTCTCGACGGCTACGACGTCGGCGACAGCTTCGCGACCTTCGGCGGAACGTCGGCGGCCACGCCGATCGTCGCTGGCCAGAACGCGCTCGCGATTCAGATGTTCACGGACGGCCTGTTTGGCCCAGTCCGCGTTCCTGGCGGCACGCGCTTCCAGAATCGTCCGAGCTTCACGACGCTGAAGGCGCTGCAGATCGCGAGCGCGAGCCAGTACGCGTTCACCGCGACGAGCGCGAACAACCGGCGCGAGCACCAAGGCTGGGGCAATCCCAACCTGCGCACGATGTACGACGATCGCGCACAGATCTTCGTCGTCGACGAGCAGAAGCCGCTGCAACAAGGCGAAGCCGTGCGCTACCGCATGCAGGTGGCGCAAGGCCAAGCGGAGCTCCGCGTCGCCATGACGTTCGCGGATCCTGCGGCCAATCCGGCGGCCGCGTTGGCTCGCGTCAATGACATGACGCTGCGCGTGATCGCGCCGGACGGCTCCGTCTACTGGGGCAACCACGGCCTCAAGACGGGCCCGCTCTCGCAAACGGGCGGCGCCGCGGATCACGTCGACACCGTCGAATGCGTCGTGCTGCAGCAACCGATGGCCGGCGTGTGGAGCGTCGACGTCATCGCGGACCTCGTGGTCACGGACTCGCATCCGGCAACCACTCTGCAAGACGCCGACTTCGGCCTCGTGGTGCGCGGATCCACGTTCTCGGGAATGGGCTCGCCGGGCTTTGCGACGAGCTACGGCAGCAGTTGCGCCGGTTCGGCGCCTGGCCAACCCGACATCTGCGTCACGCTCAACGACACGTCGTCCAAGACGAGCGTCGCGCTGCGCGCATCGACGACCTATGGCTTCGAAGTGACGGCGCCCGTGGCGCTGGACATCGTTGGCTTCGAAGTGTTCGGCAGCTCGACCACGGGCGCTGCGATGCCGACGGTGGCGCGCGTGCTCGGGTTCGACGCCGCGGGAACGCCCTCGGTGTCCCTATCGACGGGCACGATCACGTTCGAGTCGACGTCTGCATGGAAGCGCGCGTCGGTCACCCCAGTGCAGGTGGCGGCCGGGACGACGTTCTGCGTCGGCTTCGACACCACGGCCGCAGCTCCGTCCGTCTATGACGCGACGACCGGCGGCGTCGATGTTGCCTACCACCGCTTCGAGAACGGCGTGTGGGGCCCGCGCAACACGGGTCGCTTCGAGTGGTGCGTGCGCGTGCTGTGCCGCCCCACCACGCGCTTGTCGCCGTCGATCACCGCCGCGGGTGTGATGGACGCGGGCCAGTCCTTCGCCGTCACGATGAAGGACGCGCTGCCGCTCACGCTGGGAGGCATCGCCATCGGCGCATCGCGCACGATGATGGGGACGATCCCGTTGCCGCTCCCGCTCGACGTGATCGGCGGTGCAGGCTGCTGGATCCTCTCGGACCAGATCGTCGTCGGCACGGGCTTCGTGGATGCCGGCGGCGTCTTCGCTCTGCCGATCGCGATCCCCAACGATCCTTACTTCGTCGGCTTCCCCATCTACCACCAGGGCGTAGTCGTGGACCCAGCGGCCAACGCGATGGGGTTTGCGCTGACGAACGGCCTCGAAGTGCACATCGGCGGCTGAGCTTCGCAAACGCGGCGGACTGCGTCACCGCAGCCAGCCGCGTTCGTTTCTTCTGCCGCTTGGATCAGCGGACTTGGTTCTTGTGCACGGTCTCGACGCTCAGCTCCTTGCCGGCGCCGTGGCATAGCGTGCAGCCTTCCACGTTGCCGCCGCTGTTCGACAGCATGTGCGAGTAGGCCGCACGGCCGTCGTGGCAGCTGCCGCAGACCATGCGCCATTCGAGGTGCGGCGCGAGGCGCGACTCATCCGGGTGCAGGCGCAGCGTCGGCTCCTTCCACGCCGTGTTCGTTGCGCCGTGGCACGACGCACAGTTGGCCGTGGCGCCGAGGAACGACGGGAAGCCCACGTGCTCATACGTGTGCACGCTGCCGCTGTTGCCCGCGACGACGTAGTCGGCGCCGGCTTCGAGTTCATGGCCGCGGTGGATCTTGTGGATCATCTCGCGGAACTCGATCGTCACGCCCGGCGTGCGCGGGCTGTTGAGCGCGGCGGTCTTGAAGATCGGCCAGTCTTCCGAGCCTGCATTGCCGTGGCACAACATGCAGTTGTCGTAGCCGCGACGGTGCGAGCCGTGGAACTGCAAGTCGCGGTGGCACGAGTAGCAGTTCTGTTCGCCGCTGATGCGGTTGTTGGTCTCCAGCGCGCCGACAGTGCCGATGCGGAATGCCTTCACCGTGTTGCCGCTCGAGCCTTCGGTGTAGGTCGTGATCTGCGGCGTCGTGCCCGCGACCGTGACGTCAAACGCCACTTCGCCGTAGACGCCGATGTTGTAGGTGCCCGGCACGATGCCGAAGCCAGTCCACTCGCCGATCTTGGCGTCGAGTTGCGGATCCGCGGGATCCAAGGACGGGCTGTTGTTGATCGCGCCGCGATACACGCTCGGCATCACGAAGTCCGTCGTGTAGGTGACGAGCACGTTGCCCGTCGGCGCCGCCGCGAACGTGATCACGCCAGTGACCGAGTCGAGCGTCGTGCCCGTGGCGACCACCGGCGTCACCTTGGCGATCGCTGCGCCCGCCGCATGCGGCTTGGCGAGGCGAATGGCCGGCGAGTCATTGGGCGCCGCAAACCAGATGCGGTTGCCGTCGATGTTGCGGACCTCGAGGTATTCGCGCGATGCGTTGCCTTCGTCGATGACGACGACATTGCCGATCGCGAGAGCCAGCGACGCAGCACTGCTGACATCGACGAAGTTCTGGTAGGCAGGCACATCGTCCGTCAGCGTCACGGTCGACGCCGAGCCCGTTGCGACGGTGTAGATCGTCGTCGCGCCCGGCGTGCCGAACTGCGTCGGGAAGTGCGGCGCACGCGCCGTCGTGAACGTCGTGGCGCTGAGCGGAGTCGCGATCTCGTAAGGGATCTTCTCCTTCAGCGTGAACGTGTAGTTGGGGCCAGCGCCCGTGAGGATCGTCGTCGGCGAAGGCGTCGTCGACGAAGCCGGGATGTAGCTAGCGAAGTAGAGCGAGTTCGGATTCTGCACCGGACCGCTGATGACGACTTCCATGCGCTTGATCGCAGACGCGGCAACGGCAGCACCATCGCCATTCACGACCTGCACTTCGACTGCGACCTTCTCGCCAGCTTCAAGCAAACCGTTGCCGGTGGTCGCTTCGCCGACGGAGAGCACGTTGAACTTCAGGCCGCGCTCGCAAGCGCCAGCGCCCCACAGCGGCGGCGTGTTGGAGTCGAGCAGCGGATGCGTGTGCGCCCTGCGCACGTTGATCGCCGAGTTGGGATTGGTCGGAGCTTCGGCGTGGCACTCATTGCACGTCGCATCCGACAGGCCAGCAGGCATCGTCATGCCGTTGCTGACATACGGCTTGCTCGGGTCCCAATCGTCGTGGCACGCGATGCATGCGCGCGTCGTGATCGCATTGGTGAAGATCGCGTCGCCATTCGTCGGCGCCGGCAGCGGGCCATCGCCATCGGGATCGCCGTGGCACGCCGCGCAATTGGTCGGGCCGGAGAGGATCTTGCCTTCCGCCGTCTTGCTGGCAGTCGTCAGCGCGTTGTAGCCAAGGTCGCGCGGCATGCCTTGCGCGAGGTGCGGCCACTGCGGGAACGCGACTTCCGAGAAGTCGAACTCGCCGCGCGAACGCACGATCACGTACGGAGTGCCCGTGCCGTAGACCGGGTTGCCGTTGGCATCGACGGTCTTGCCGTTGACGCTCGGCAGGTGCGCGCCGGAGTGGATCTTGTGGATCATCGTCTGGAACGAGATCGACAAGCCCAGCGTCTCACCGGCGACCGCATTGGGGTTGTTGAGGTCTTCTGCGCCATTCGTGTGGCACAGCACGCACATCGCGACGCCGTAGCGGTTCTCGCCGTGCGCGCGCAGCGTCGTGTGGCAGTTCTGGCAGTTCTGGTCCGTGACCAGTTGCGACCGCGTCAGCGTCGTCGCCGCGCCAAAAAGCACGTCCTTCGTCGTGCTCGCCGCGTCGCGGAACACATCCGTGCCGATCGTGATGTCACGACGCACGGAGATGCCGAACGTGTAGGTGCCCGATGGCATGTCCTGGCCAGCGAACGTGCCCGAGTCGTACGGGATCGTGTTGGCTTGGTTGATCTGGTTGGGCACCACAGCCGGGATCGCATCGGGGAACGTGAACGTCCACGAGCCATCGACGTTCTGCTTCGAGTTGTTGGCGAGGTTGGCGTAGCTCTTGACCAGTTGGTAGTTGGACGAAGGGCCAGCGAACAGCAACTCTTGCAACGCCCAACGCGCCGGCGGAATCGGCTGCCCAGCGGCTGAGCTCGCCGCGCCTTCGCGGACGAGGAACGTCACGCGCGGCTTATCGCCCGCCTTGAGGTTGCCATTGAGTCCGGTGCCACCTTCGACTCGAACGATCGACAGCGCGACACCTGGAAGCGGACTCGTCGGCGATGCCGTAGTCGGAGTAGGCAAGGGCGTGATGCCTGCTCCCGCAGGGTTGTCGTTGTTGTTACTCGAGCAGGAACTCCAAGCAACCAAGCTGAGGAGGCCGACCGACCACATGGCCGCCGTAGGAGCCCAGCGATCACGAACGGGGGATTTCATCGCAAACCTCACTGCCCCTTGGGGCATCCATGACAACGGAATGACAAAGCTGCGAAGACTGAATCCGATGGATGCCGTTTCGCTTGCTGGGTGAGAGTGCGAAGCGTGCGCAACTTCTCAGCCCAGGCTGGATGCGCGATCCGCCGAAGCCGAAGCTCCAGGCGCGCGATGTGCGCAGATCGCTACGGGAACACGACGTGCGTGTTCTGGCCGGACCGGATCTCGAACGACTTCTGCAAGTCGACGTCCTCGCCGCGAATACGCACCGTGTAGCGGCCCGCGGGATGCGCCTCGCCGGAGCGGCACGGCAGCACGCTGTAGCGCAGAGTCGGCGCTCCGACTTCTTCGGTGAACGCCTCGTCAGAGAGCCAATGTACGCGGCGTTCGCGATCCGCTTCGTCGTAGAGACGCACCGAACCTGCTGCGACACCCTTGGGCATCGGCTCGCGCCCGTTCCACTCAAGGCTCACAGTGCCACCCGAGTGGTGCACCAGATCCTGCGCGATGCGCCGATCGTCGGCCAATCGCGCCTCGAACTGCTCCGGCAACAGCGTGCGCGGCCGCCCGTTGCCGTCCATCGGCGCCACGTAGAAGCGGCACCACCCAGCGACTTGCGCGTCGATCGCGTAGACGCCGTTTGGCGACGACTCATTGCGCGTCCACAGCGTCATCCATTCGCGACGCGAATCGGCCTGCGGGCTCTGATGCTCACAGCGCACGAACACATGCGGCACCGGCGCGCCGAACTCATCCTTGCAGCGCAACGTGATGCGCGCCTTCTCGTAGTAGGGCCGCATGCGGACCGTGACGGCGCGGAACTGCTCGCCGCGCAGCGCGATGTCGACCGGCAGCGAGGTCTTGCAGCCATCGGCGTCGACGACGACGGCCGAGTCGACATCCACCGGCACGCGAATGCGCGCGACGCGACCCTCGGACACGCCGCGCGGCTCGATGCCGATCGCGGTCCCGCTCGCCGCCCAGCGGAACGACTCCAAGGGCGCCTCGCCGCTGTCGTTGTCGACGACCGCGCGCAACTCGATCGTGCCGAACACCGTGTTGCTGAGCACGCGCTCGGGCGCGCGCTGTCCGTCGTCGCTCGGGCTTTGCGAAGCCCTCGTCGATGCTGGCGCAGCCGCGGCCGGATCGACTTGCTCGACGGGTGCGACGTCGGCGGGCGGAACAAGAGCCTCTTCGACGGGCGGCGCGAGGTTTTCGCCCCTGGTTGCCATCAGGCTCCAGACCACCGCCAAGCACAGACCCACCACGAGCGCGGCGATGCGCGAGGGGCGAACGAGCTTGGATGCTGGAGTGGAGCGAGGCACGAGTCGCCCAACATAGATGCGATAGCCGAAAGCGCGAGCAGCATGCGCATGGCGACAATCGCACCGCGCGACATCGCACTATGGCCCGTGTCGTGCGCTGCCCCGGGAGAGTCCGATGCGAGCAGGACAACACGCTGCACGCATGACCGAACCCACCATCGCATCGAGCCCAGGCACTTTCGTCCGCCTGCACCGTCTCCTCCGCTCCAACTGGATCACGTCATGCGGCGCAGCGTTGATGACGCTCGCGGTGATGGGCGCAGCGACGATGGTCGCGCTCCACTCGACCGGCAGCGAGGGCTGGACCGGACCCTACGCCGGTCTCGTGCTCACGCTCGCCGCGCCACTCGCGTTTGGCCTGGGCCTGCTGCTGATCCCGTTCGGACTCTTGGTCTATCGCAAGCAACTCGCTGCGCGCATCGCGGCGATGACGGATCGGCCGATGTACCTCGCGCGCGCGATCGTGGCGCTGACCGCGATCAACTTCGCTGCCGTCGGCACCGCCGGCTACGCGGGCGTGCACTACATGAGCTCGACGGAGTTCTGCGGCACGACGTGCCACGCCGCGATGGACGCCGAGTTCACGGCCTACAAGGACTCGCCGCACAACCGCGTCGGCTGCGTGAAGTGCCACGTCGCCCCCACCGCGCAAGGCTTCGTCGAGTCGAAGATCAACGGCTCGCGCCAACTGCTGACCTTCCTCACGGACACGTGGCACAAGCCGATCCCGACGCCAGTGCACAACCTCGTGCCCGCGGAGCAGACGTGCGAGTCGTGCCACTGGCCCGAGAAGTATCTCGGCACCAAGTTGCTCGTGAAGCCGCACTACCGCGAGGACGAACTCGTGAGCGGCTACACCAACGTGCTGCTCATGCGCACTGGCGGCACGCGGCCTGATGGCCAATCGGTCGGCATCCACTGGCACGTGCATCCAAAAGCCGAAGTCGAATACGTCGCATCTGATGAGAAGCGCATGCACATCCCGTGGGTGCGCGTCGTCAAGCCGGACGGAACGCACGAGGTGTTCGCGGCGCAAGGCTATGAACACGGCAAGCAGCCGGGCGGCGAGTTGCGCGAGATGGACTGCAACGATTGCCACAATCGTTCGGCGCACGACTTCGAACAGCCGGGCCCCGCGATCGACAAGTTGATCGCCAATGGGCTGATCTCGCGCCGATTGCCGTTCGTGAAGAAGTTCGCGCTGGAAGCGCTGCAAGGCGACTACACGCGCGAGTCCGCGCCGGACCAGATCCGCCTGCACATGCAGAAGGCGTATGCCAAGCTCGTGTCGGATCCGACGCTCGCGCGCGAAGTCGACTCGGCGATCGAGCGACTCACGGCGCTGTGGCTGCGCAACGTCTACCCGGACCGCAAGCTCTCATGGGGCGCGTATCCATCGCTGTCAAACCACGACGGCTGCTTCCGCTGCCACGACGGCGAGCACAAGAACGCAGCGGGCAAGGCGATCAGCAAGGACTGCTCGATCTGCCACGTCGTGCTGAGCGAGAACGAGGAGAACCCAGCGATCCTCGAGACCTTCGGCATGGGACGCTGAAGTGAGCGACGCGAGGCGCATCGACCAAAAGCCAAGGCCCGCGCGCCGCATCGCCGCGTGTTCGTGCGCGGCTTTGCTCGCGGCGGCGGCGCCGGCGCAGACGCAGCCTGCCCCGCAAGCGCCGCCGACGCCCACGCCTGTGCCGCAGCAGAACGAGCAACCCGCGCAGGAGCCAAAGCCAGCAGAGCCCGCGCCGCAGCAACCCAACCCGCAACTCCCTGCGCAACCAAGCGACGCCGACCGCGCCGCCGATGCGCTGCGCAAAGCGCTTGGATTGAAGAAGGGGCCTGTGCCCGGCGATCCCACCGCGAAGCCGCCGACACCGCCCGCTGCATCGCCCGATGCGGCAGCGCAGCCAACCGCGCCGCAAGACCCGCAGCGCCCGCAAGAACCGACGCCGATCCCGACTGCGCCCAACCCCGAGCGCCCCGCGGCGGACCCGAGCAACCAAGCCGCCCATTCGCTGCGCGACCTGATGCCAAGGGCAGTGAGCCCGCAGGATCCTTCAGCGCCGCCCGCGCAAGAACCGCCGCGCGACGTGGCAGCGCTGCAAGCAACGCAAGGCAACGACGAGTCTGCGTATCCCGTGCACGGCAGCATCGGCACGCGCTTTCGCAGCCGCGACTCGGGCTCCGACAAAGACCAAGACCTCGGCGTGACCGTTCGCGTCGACGCCGGCGACAAGACGCGGCATGCGATCACGTCGCACTTCGCTGGCCGCGGCTTCTTGGACCTCGATGGCATCCAGCGCGGCAACTCGTTCAACGGACTCGACGAGACCTACAACGACAGCATCGGGGGCTACGTCTACGCGGCCCACGCAGACCTACACCGCATCCCTTCGCTCGATCTCGCGCGCGTCGGTCGCCAATCGCTGATCGACACGCCCCAGTGGCTCGACATCGATGGCGCATACGCAGAGTCGAAGCGACACGGAACGCTGCGCGCCTACGGAGCAGCCTACGTCGGCGCGCCCGTTCGCTACTGGGACGGCACTACGCATGGCGATCGCGCGTATGGCGCTGCGTTTGGCATGCATCCATGGCAAGGCGGTCGCATGCGCTTCGATTGGATGCACATCGACGACGACGTCTACGCAGCCGATGGGACCGACGACCTCGTCGCCGTGCAGGCATGGCATGCGATCGACGATCGCACGACGGTCTACGGCAAGCACACGTGGCTCGATGGCAACGCGCGCGACCTCGTGCTGCGGGGCCAGAGCTACTGGGAGCAACTCGGCATCGACGGATCGCTCACGTATCGCGAACTGCTGTCGACGCAGAGCGCGCAGACGACGGAGTTCGACCCCTACAGCCCGATCCTCGTGACCTACGCGCCGTATCGCCAAATCGAAGCGCTCGCGACCAAGCAGTTCGGCGAACGCTGGGCGGTGTCGGCGGGATGCGATGCGCGCCAGTTGCGCGACGATGGCGCGGAGTCGCAGTTCAATCGCGAGTACACGCGCTTCTATGCGGGGCCGTCAGTTCAGAAGCTGTTCGGCAAGGACCTCACGCTGTCCGGCAACGCAGAGCGCTGGAACGCGACCGACGGCGACTACACGACGTTCAGCGGCGACCTTCGTTGGCGCGCATCGCCGCTCACGACCGCGACGATGGGCACTTCGTATGCGCGCTTTGCGTACGACGCATTCGCGGCAGAAGAGCGCGACAACGTGAGGTCGTGGTATCTGCGCGTGCAGCACCGCCCAAAACCTGACTTGCGCATCGACGGCACGATCGCGCACGAGCAGAACGACATCGACTCGTACGTGCACTTCCGGATCGGAGCGACATGGACCTTCTAGACAACTCATCCGGAACGAAGCCGCGCCGCCGCATCGGCGCGTGGATCGCAGCATGCGCTGGCTTGACCGCCATCGTGCTCGCGTCGTGCCTTGGTGCGCGGCCACCGCGCGCAGCGACGTTCCCCCACGACGTTCACGTCACGGAGAAGGGCCTCGCGTGCACGATGTGCCATCTCACGGCCAAGACCGCGGACCTGCCGAGCATGCCGCCGCCAGAACTGTGCGCGCCGTGCCACGACCCCAAGAACGGCGATCCGCGCGTTCGCGCCAATGCGGCGCCCGACGCGACGTTTCTGCAATGGCGCGATCGCTGGTTTGCAGAAGGCGGCGTGTTCCGCCGCTCGTCGACGGGGCAACTGCCATCGGACGTCGTGTTCCGCCACGGCGACCACACCGGCAAGGCGCAGCTCGCGTGCACGGAGTGTCACGTCGACTTGCCCACCGAGAGCGAAGTGCCGGTCGCGATGCCGGACTGGAAGCGCGCGTGCATGGAGTGCCATGAGCAACGCGGCATGAACACCCGCGACTGCAGCAAGTGCCACCAGCGCATCAACCAGGACACGCCGCCGCAGAGCCACTTCCACGCGTGGGACGTGCGTCACGGCGAGATCGTTCGCAGCGGCGACGACAGCAGCCAGAATCGATGCGAGTTGTGCCACGACGAGCAGAGCAGCTGCACCGAGTGCCACCAGAACAACGCGCCGAAGAACCACGACAACCTGTTCCGCACGCGGACGCACGGCTTTCTCGCGTCGATCGACCGGAGCCGTTGCTACACGTGCCATCGCACCGACAGCTGCGACGAGTGCCATCGCACCACGTTGCCCGTCACGCATCGCGCAGGCTTTGGCAACAACGCGCAGCGGCACTGCAACTCGTGCCACTTGCCGCTGCAAGACACGGGCTGCGTCGTGTGCCACCCAGGAACGCCGAGCCACAACGACGCTGAGGACCTTCCCTCCAACCACCAGCCGAGCTGGAACTGCCGGCAATGCCACGGTCCGGGCCGCGACGAGGACTTGCCTCACCCGGATGGAGGCCATCAATGTACTGCTTGCCATCGCTGACTCGCGCGCGCAGCACCTTCGCGCTGCTCGCGCTCACGCTCGCCGCCTGTGGCGACGACACCACCTACGTGACCGCGACCGTCGATCCTTCGCTCGGAACGGACGACCCTCTGCCTGGCATCGCGATCACGATTGAGTCCGTGCTCGGCGGCGCGCACCCAAGCGGCAACACGCAACCCGGCGATCGCATCGAGATCACGTTCGTGGTGCGCGACGACGCAGGCAACGCGCTCGACCTGCGCAACTTCGCCGCGGGACAGGCCATGGTCTCTGGCCCCACGTTTGACTACCAGCGCGTGATCCCCGCGGAGACCGACGTGCTCGATCGCGCTGTCGCGCTCGGCAGTGGTCGCTACCGATTTGCATTCGCGCATCGCATCCCGAGCGCCTACTTGGCGCCGCTCAACGACACGACGCAACTGACCGCTGGCGAACGCACCGGCGAAGCGCTGCTCGGCGGCACCTACACGGTCGGCCTCTCGCTGCGCGCGGACTACGCGATCGACGGCGTCACCTACTCGGACCTCGGCAGCGCGACCAGCGACTTCCTGCTCGGCAGCGCCACGACGCAAGCCGCGCGCGCCGTGATCGGCAACGACAACTGCGCGCAGTGCCACTCTTCGCTTCGCGCGCACGGCATGTTCGCGGACGACATCACGCAGTGCTTGCTGTGCCACACGGCTGGCGCCGAGGACCGCAGCGGCACAGGCCAATCGATCGACTTCCGCGTGATGATCCACAAGATCCACGCGGGCCGATCGCTGCCCTCCGTGCAAGGCGTGACGACGGATACCAACGGCGTCCGCGACTACACGGCAACGCCCGTGCCCTACCAACTGCTCGGCGAGTCGCTGCACGACTACTCCGATGCGCACTTCCCGGTGTGGCCCTCGATGTCGATCGGCATGCCGCGCGACACCGAGTACGGCACGATCGGCAGCACGGCGCAGCAGAAGGAGAACGTGATGCTGACTGGGCCCGTCGCGTGCGCATCGTGCCACGGCGATCCCGACGACAGCGGTCCGCTGCAAGCGCCCGCGCAAGGCGAACTGATCGAAGGCCAACTGACGCGCGCAGCATGCGCGTCGTGTCACGACGACTGGATCCCCGAGCGCCCCTACATCGCCAACGGGCAACCGATGCCAGCGCAGCTCGAAGACGGCTCCTGCATCGTCTGCCACGATCCATCGCATCCGACTCTCGGCGTCGCAGCGGCGCATCGCCATCCGCTCACGGATCCCGCGTTTGCCACCGGCATCGATGTCGCGATCACTGCGGTCACCGACGAAGGCGGCGACAACGACGGCACGTTCGACGCGGGCGAGTTCGTTCGCATCGACTTCACGGTGACCGATGGCCTCGGCGCTGCGATTGCGCCTGCATCGCTCGCGCGCATTGAAGCGGTGCTCGATGGCCCGACCGAGAACCCCAATCTGCTCCAGATCATTCGCATTCCGCCGACGACGGTGGGCTCTTCGCCTTCGCTGTCGACGCGACTGCCAGAGCAACTCGCGCTTGAGCACGTCGGCGCATCGACCGCGGCGCTCGAATCGTTCACGACGACGCGCGGCAACCATCGCAATGCGAGCGGTGCGCTGACCTACGTGTTCGTCGAGACGGCAAGCGGCGCATCGACGACGCTCGCAACAGCAGTCGCAGCCGGACAGAACTACGTCGATCTCGCCGACGCGAGCGCGTTCGCGGCAGGCGACGTGGTGCGCATCGACACCGCGACGGACCGCGAGTGGGTCCAAGTGCGCCAGATCGATGGCAGCCGCGCGTTCTTGTCGTCGCGCAACAATCCGACCTACGGCAGCGGCGCGAATGCGCGACCCATCGCGTCCGGCCTTCGTCGCACGCATGTGCTCGGCGCAGCCGTGCAGAAGGTCACGCTGACGGAAACGCCATCGTCGTCTTGGTCGCTCGACGCAACGACCGGGACGATCACCGAGACGGTCGAGTTCGGCACAGGCGAGACGCTCGTCAGCTACACCGCGGACTACGTCGTGCCCGCGACGTATCCCGGCGCGCTCAATGAGTCGCCTGATCTCGACGAATCGCACGGTGACTGGACCGGCTTGCCACTCGTCGACGGCACCTATGCGCTGCACCTCACCGCGACGCGCAGCCTGACCAAGAACGTGTCGGGCACGACGACGAGCTACACCGAGGCTTCGGTGGCAGCGCGCGCCGATCTGCTGTTTGGCTCCGCGACGACGATCGTGCAGCCTGCGCGCATCGACTCGATCACGTCGTGCGCGCAGTGCCACGGCGACCTGCAGTTCCACGGCGGATCGCGGCGCGGCATCGATGGCTGCTTTGGTTGCCATGCGCTCGCCGGCGCTGAAGACGCGCCGCGCTACGTCTATCCATCCGCCGCAGCAACGACGGGGACGACGATCGACTTCCGCACGATGCTGCACAAGATCCACCACGGACGCGAGCTGACCCAAGGCACGGCGTACGAAGTCGTGGGCTTTGGCGGCGCGTCGACGACCTACGAGAACGTCGTCTACCCGCACAGCCCTGGCGGCACGAAGGACTGCGCGTCGTGCCACGGCGATAGCAACACGGCGTGGCGCGAGATCGCAGCGCGTTCGCATCCGACGGGCACGACCGAAGCGCGCGTGTGGCGCGCGGCATGCACGTCGTGCCACGACGCGTCGTCGGCGCGCGCGCACGTCGACTCCAACACCAGCCCCACTGGCGAAGAGTCGTGCACCGTGTGCCACGGCAGCGACGATCCCGCGAGCGTGCTACGCGCGCACCGCGTCCGCTGACCGCCGCAGCGCTGCGTGCGCGACCATCGCCAAAAGCGCGACCCCTAGCAGCCACGCGAAGCGATCCGGCGGAGCTAGTTCGCCGCGCAGCGACTTGGCTTCGCGCAAGCTCGACTGAATCGCGCGCGATCGCAACGCGACCAACGCATCGAGGTCGCCGTCCTCGGCTCGCGCATAGACGCCGCCCGTCGCTGCAGCGATCGCAGCGAGCGCAACTTCGTCCGGCAAGGTCTCGACGGCGCGGCCATCCGCGTCGCGCAAGAAGTCCTCGCGACCGTTCTCGGCGATCGGAATGCGCGCCGGTCGCGGGCCGCCGATCGCGATGCAGTGCACCGCGACGCCTTGCGCTGCGCATCGCTGCGCCGCGACAAGCCCTTTGCCGCCTTGGTCGTCGCCATCGGTCAGCAACACGACTGCGCCATGGTCCGAACCGACGAGCGCCAAAAGCGCGACCTGAAGCGCGCTTGAGAGATCCGTTCCTCCGCGCTGCACGTCGAGCTCGTCGCTCGCGTCCGCAATCTGCGCCATCGAATCGAGATCCGCAGTGAGCGGCGCGCGAAGCACCGCATCGCCCGCGAACAGGACCAACGCCACGCGATCGCCGACCGCGGCTTTGCTGTAGTTGCGCAGCATCGCGCGCGCAAACGCAGCGCGATCCTTGCTGACGTCGCGCGCCCGCATCGACCGCGACACGTCGAGGCACACGACGACGTCGGCGCCGGTCGCGGCTGAGTTGGCAACTGGCTCGCCCCACTGCGGCCGCGCCAGCGCGAGCGCCATGCACGCGATCGCCAAGGCAGCACAGAGCCGCGCTTGTCCGCTGCGCTGACGATCCGCGGCATGCGGCGTGAGTTGCGCATGACGAGGACCCAACCACGGCAGTGGCGTCGCCTGCCGCGTTCGATGTCGCGCGCGATCGAACGCCCACCACAGCGGCGCGAGCACGAGCAACGCAAGCCACTGCGGATTGGCGAAGACGAACGCGATCATGGCAGCTCCTCCAGCCACGTGCGCCGCAGCAACGCGGCGGCGAGCCACGCGAAGAGAGCGAACACGGCGAACGCAACGAAGCGCGGCTCCATCTCTGCGTCGGGCTCCTCGATCGGCGAGCGTTCGATCCGATCGATCTCCTCCCACACGCGCGCCATGCCGCCGGTGTTGCCGACGCGGAAGAACGCGCCGCCGGTTCGCTGCGCAAGTTGCTCGACCTGCGACGTGTCCGGCCCCGCAGCGCCAGCTTCGACTGCGCCCACCGCGATCGCATGCACGCGCACGCCGTGGCGCATCGCCAACTGCGCTGCTTGCAGCGGGCCGATCTCGTTGGGCGTGCCGTTCGCCGCGACGTTCTCTTCGCCATCGGTCACGAGCACGACCGCGCGCGACGCTTGCGGCGCCGATTGCAGCGACTGCACGCAGCGCGCAACGGCTGCGCCGATGCCCGTCGCATCCTCGGGCCCATCGCGTTCGACGAGCGCAAGCGAGTCCACCATGCGCAACAGCGCGCCGTGGTCGCGCGTCGGCGGACAGACGAGATCGGGGTAGCGCGAGAACCGCACGAGCCCGATGCGATCTTCCGTGCGGCCTTCGACGAACGTGCGCACCGCGGCCTTGGCTGCCGCCAAGCGATCGCTCGCTGCGTCGAGGTCCTTCTGCGCCATCGACGACGACACGTCGACGCAGAGCGCGAGATCGACGCCCGTCTTCTGCGCCGCGCGCACAACGCGCACGCACGGCTCGGCCGCTGCGATGACGATGAGCGCGCAGGCGGCGAGTTCGAGTGCAGAAGGCAGCCACAGCAGTCGCGTGCGCCACGTCGCGGGCAGCGGCTCGTCTTCGAGCAAAGAGAACGGCTGGAACGTCGCGGCGCGCGCGCGTGAGCGTCCACGGCGCAGCGTGGACCACAGCAACGCTGCGATCGGCAACGCAATCCACGCGAGCCGCCACGGCTCCATCCACTCGAACGCGATCACGCCTCTGCCTCCACGCACGCGCGCGCATCGGCGATCGCGCGCATGCACGTTGCACGATCTGCGCGCGCTTGCGCAAACTTCGCGAGGTCGCACGGCGAGAGCGCAGCTAGGAAGCGCGCTTCTGCGACACCGTCGGCGCGCTGCGACAAAGCAGCTGCGATCTCATCGGTCGTGAGCACGTCGGTCCGTCGACCGATGCGAGCCTCGGCCCACGCGCGCATCGTCGCGGCAAGCCGTTCGGCAAACGCGGCATCGAAGCCGACGCCGCCCGCGTCGCCTTCGAGCGATTGCAGTTCGCGCAGCGCATCGGCGCGCGCATCGCGCGGCGGCTGCGCAACGGACTCCGGCTCAATCGCCGAAGCCACGCGACTCCTGCTGCGCAAGAACGCGCGCGCAACGAACGTCGCCACCATGCATGCG
>JBEELK010000373.1:0-18086 GCA_041168165.1 Planctomycetota bacterium
GACCTCTGGGATGCGGAGCGCCCCGAGTGCCCCATTGGGTTCGTGCTGCCGATCGTGCTGCACACCGGCAAGCGAGAGCTCGACGCGCGACTCTGGCTCGATGCGAGCGCCGCGGCCACGCTGATCGGCAGGGACAACGCAGGCTTCGCCTACGGGATGCTTGTCGATGACCTGGCGACACAGACCGAAGGGCAGATCCTCGCTCGCCATCTGCCAGCGAGAGTGACGCTTGCACTGCTCGCGTCCCAGCAGGTTTGCGGCAGGAAGCCCGACGATGTGGAAGCCGCCTTGCTTCGGTGGCAGGAGCTGATTCGCACGGTTGCCGCCGCCCCTGGCGAGGATGACGGCATCGAGCTATTCCAGAGCTACATCCTCGGCACCACGGAGATGCCGCTGGATCGCTGCAGCGACATCCTCGATCGCATTCTCGGACAAGACGGAGCAGACATCATGATGACCACGGCCAAGAAGTTGATCGCGGAAGGCAGAGCGCAGGGACTGGCGGAGGGACGAGCCGAAGGCCACGAGAGCGGCAAAGCACGAGGCATGCGCCACTTGCTCCAGGTCCTGTTGCAGGAGCGCTTCCACGCGATGCCTGCGCACCTCGCAGCGAAGCTAGAAGACGCTTCGACTCAGCAACTCGAAGCGTGGACGCGACGCGCGCTAGCGGCTCACTCCATCGAGGACGTGTTCAGTAACTGCTGACTCACGCGCGACGCCGCTTGCTGGCTTTGCCGCCATCCGTCGCCACGCCGCCAGCGTGCGGTCCGCGACATCGTCCCACGTGAACTTCCGCGCCTGCAACGGTCCGCGCTCGCGCATCGTGCTCACCAACTGCGGATCGTTGAGCAACTGCAACAATGCGCGGCCCGCATGTTCTGCTGCGCCATCGAGCGGCACGAGCATGCCGGCGTCGCCGACGACTTCGGGATGCGACGTCACCGCAGTGCCGATGACTGGACAACCTGCGGCCATCGCTTCGAGGAGCGGGAAGCCAAAACCTTCGCTCTTCGACAAGAACAACAGCGCAGTGGCGGACGCGTAGAGCGCGTCGAGATCCTCGCGCGGCAGGTAGCCGGTGAACACGACATCGGGGATCCGCTTGTCCGCGCACAACGCCGCGAACTGCTCGATGCCCGGATCGACTGCGCCCACCACGACCATCTGCAACGGACGTCGACCCCGCGCCTGCAAGAACGCCGACAGCGACGCCGCGAAGTTCTTGTGCGGATCGAGTGCGCCGACGTGCAGAACAAACGGGCCGCGCACAGAAAGTCGCTGGTGCACGGCATCGATCGACGCCGCGTCCGGCTTGCTGCGCATGCCGTTCCACCCCGCGAGCACGGGCTCCACGCGCGCCGCGTCGATGCGGAGCGTCGCTACCGCGTCTTGCGCAGTGAACGACGAGTTGCACAGCAGCACGGCGCTGGACCGCTCGATCTGCCGCAGGCGATCGAGGTAGGCATCGCGATTGGCCGCGGGCCACTGCGCGATGTAGTGACGCAGCGGCGTGAGGTCGTGGAACAACACGGTCGTGAGCGGATGGCGGAACGCGCGCAGTGGCGAGTCGAAGCCGAGCGACAGGTTCATCGGATCCGGCACGTGCACGAGGTCCACGTCGGATGCGGCGAAGTCATCGACATCGCGGCGCTCCACGTTGGGCAGGCGCAGCGCAGCAGGCAGATCCGCTCCGCTCGGCAGATAGCACACGAGCGTTGTGTCCGCAGCGCGGCGCGCCACCGCTGCGAGGTGATACGTCGTGTAGTGGCCGATCCCGCGCGCCGTCGAGTCCGCGTAGGCAACCGTGCGCAAGTCGACGCCGACGGTGAGCGATGCGCGCGGGCATTGCGGCGTGAGCACGGGGCCGCGTTGCGCGTTCGGCTGCGACTGCGACTTCACTTCGCGCACGAACGCGACGACGAATGCCGTCGTGAGCCTTCGCCCAAGCACTGCGAGCTTCGGACCAGTGCGCTCCGTTCCCGCGACGCTGCACGCATCGAGCACGGCAGCATCGACGGCGGTGCGGATCGGCCACAACGCACGAAGCCCGTTGCGCGGGCCGAGTTCGTGCACGAGCTGCATCGGCTGCGGCGACCACGTCGTCGGCGCGCCATCGAGCACGACATCGCCAATCACGACGACGAGCGCGTCCTTTCGACATGCTCGCAGCGCGGTCGACATCACCGACGGTGCATGCGCGCGAATCACGAATGCCGCGGCGCAGGAGCCTTCCGCTGGCGGCGACGCGGGATCGAATGCGACGACGTTGGCAAAGCGCGCGGCGAGCGCGCGCAAGAGCCGCGGCCGCGCCTCGCCGACGACCAATACTGCTTCGCCCTGCGTGCGCCCGCCGCTGCGCATCGCAGCGCACAGCGCCGATGCGTCTTCCCAGAACGCAAGGTCGCGCGCGTGCGGGTCGCGCATCGCGTTGCCGATCTCCAACTCATCCGCTGCGGCAAGCCACATCGGATCCTCGAAGTCCGACGCAGCGCACAGCCCTTGACCCGCTGGCGCATCGCCGCACTGCGCCGGAACGCGCACGCGCTCCATCAATCGCGCAGCGATGCTGTGCTGCTTCGTCACAGCCGCGATGCGATCGAGCTGCATCTGCAACTCCGTCGCGCCGCATGCAGCCGCGGCCTCACGGTTCCACGCGACCCATTCCGCAAAGCACGCCGGCAACGGCTCAGGCCGCGCGCCAAACTCCGCAACGGGATCCGCAACGCCAACGAGACGATCGAGCAACGCGCATGCGTCGTGCAGTTCGATGCGACCAATCGGCGATGCGCGATTGCAGCGACGCTGCACTTCTGCGCGAACTTCGAGCGGCTTGTAGTGCGCACTCTGCTGCCGCACCCATCCGCCTTCGTCGATCCATCCATTGCGCCGCCACTTGTCCGCGAGGTAGCGCTGGTTCTTGCGCGAACCGCCTTCGCGCAGTCCGTCGTTGGCGACACCACTCGCGTGCTCGTGGTGCACGACGCCTGCGTCCGGCACCGCGACCACTTCGACGCCGAGTTGCAGCGCGCGAATGCTCCAGTCGTCATCCTCGTGCCAGAACAAGCCGAGGTTCTCATCGAACGGGCCGATCGCAGCCGCAATGTCGGCGCGCACCATGCATGCAAAGCCGCCGCTCACGACATCAACCGGGCTCGCGGCCACAGGCGACGGCAACAGCGTGCGCCCCTCATCGCTGACATGCACAAGATGCCCCGCTTGCCCGAGCATGCGCGCATTCGGGAACTGCTGCATCGCAGAGCGGAACTTCCCGAGCCAACCCTTCGTGAACTCCAAGTCGTTGTCGCAGAACACGAGCCAGTCGTCGCTGCGCATCGTCGGCAGCGCGAATGCGAGCAGGTCATTGCGACCGCCGGGCACGCCGCGATTCGTCGGATTGCAGCGCACGCGCAGCCATGGCTCGCGTTGCGATCGCAGCCACTCCTGCGTGCCGTCCCTCGACGCGTTGTCGACGATGTGCACGACGAACGGCTCGTCGACGGTCGCGCGCAGCGACGCGAGGCACCTCCGCGTCTCCGCGAGGTTGCCGTAGGTCAGGATCGCGAAGTGCCACTTCGCGGTCGGCGCGCTCACGTGCGCGGCCATTGGCTGCGGGTCGGGGGATCCCATGCGATGCCCCGATATCGACGCGCAGTGCGTCGCGGCTCAAGCGATGGCGTCGGCAGTTCCGCGCCGCGGGGCGGGCATCCTGCCCGGGACGCGCATGGCCTCCGCGGCCCATCGCCAGCCGCTAGTTCGGCAGCATGCGACGCAGCATCTCGGGCTGGAGCCGCGGCGCGTCACCAAACGGCGCGTCCTTGGTCGCGGAGGCGGCCGCCGCAGTCTCCCACCGCGACAGCAACTGCTCGCTGCGCGCGCGATCGCCGAGGCGACACGCGAGCGCGAACGCGTCGAGCAGCATCACAGGATCGTCGCCTCGTTCGCGCAGACGCTCTTCGTGCCACGACAGCGCGCCGGCCACCGCCGCCACCGGCGCGGGCACGTCAGCTAAGTTCTCGGGCTCGGGATCGCCGGTCATTCCCTGCAGCCAAAACGACTCGCTCGGCGGCAGATACGCGTTGACCACATGCAGCACGCGCACGAACGCGCCATGCACCTGGCCCGCGGCGACCACGGTGCGCTCGCTGGCGAACGCGCGATGACGCATCCGAACGGACGCAGCTTCGAGGTCCTCTACCGCGCCTTGCTGAGGCTCCAGCTTCTGCACTCCGCGCTGATGCAACTTGCGCGCGAGCAGGCGAACGCATTCGGGCCGCACGCGATACACGCACATCGTGTCGTAGACCGGCAACGCAGCCTTGCTAACCGGATCCACGATCGGCGCACTGCTCTTGCCGTAGAAGCACAGGCCATCGGCCTCGGCGACGAAGCGCTTCGTCGCTGCGCGATCGATCGCTCCGCCCGCGGTCCATTCGACTTCGACACGGAAGTCCGCGGGTGGCCACTCGCTCTGCGGTTGCTGCGTCGAGGAGGCGCATGCAGCCAAGATCACAGCAAGCGAACTACCCACTAAGGCGGATCGGAAATGCGCAATCAGCACGAACAGAGTCCTCTGGTTGGATCCATGGCGCGTTCGGATGCGAGAGCTATCGTCCGCTGCCATGGTTGCCATACACGAGAAGATCGTTGCGCAGTTGGAACAACGCAAGCTCAAGAAGCGCGACCTTGCGCGAGCTTTGTCCGTATCGCCGCAGACGGCGACGGACATCTGCAAAGGTAGGTCTGCGATCACGCTGCCTCACTTGCGCAACCTCGTGAACTACTTCGGCCTTCGTGCTGACTTCTGGCTCGACGACCAGAGGCTCATGCCCGAGGCGTCAGACCGCGTCGGCGCAACGCCCGCGGCGGACACGCCACCGAGCGACGCGCTCACGCGTTCTGGGCTCGCCAAGATTGTCGACCCCGCTCGCTTCGTGCAACGCATGCGCGCGATCGTTGGCGAGCACAAGCGCGAGTTCACGCAGCGCAACCCGGACCTGCACGAGACCGAGCGCCAAGTGCTCGGCCTGCCTGAGAACGGCACGCTGCACTCGCAGAACTGATCGCGACAGCCGGGCCGCTTGGCGGTTGTCCGCCGCCGCGGTAGGCGGTTCGATGCGCGGATGCGCAGTCCTGTCCTCGGCCTCTTGCTCGCCGCCGCGTGCGCATCGCCCGCAGCCGTCGAGCCCACTGTCCCTGTTAGCACGTTCGTCATCGGCGCCGGCAAGCCCGTCGCCGACCTGCCCGGCGAGCCGCACCTCAAGAACGTGCGCCAGCTCACGTTCGATGGCGAGAACGCCGAGGCCTACTGGTCCAACGACGGCAAGCAGCTGATCCTGCAGCGCCGCAACGGCGAGATGCCCGCCGACCAGATCTACGTGCTCGACCTCGCGTCGGGCGCGATGAAGCAGATCAGCACGGGCGGCCGCACGACGTGCAGCTACTTCCTGCAAGGCGACAAGCAGGTCGTCTACGCATCGACGCACCACACCGGCAATGAGCCGCCGCCCGTCGCCAAGCGCACCGGCCGCAGCTACGTCTGGAACGTGCACCGCGAGTATGACCTCTTCATCGCCAACGCGGATGGCAGCGGCACGACGCAGCTGACGAAGGAGCCCGGCTACGACGCGGAAGCGACGGTTTGTTCCGTGACCGGCGCGCTCGTGTTCACGTCGGTGCGCGATGGCGACCTCGAGCTCTACACGATGGAGCCAGACGGCAGCAACGTGAAGCGCATCACCAACCGCCCCGGCTACGACGGCGGCGCGTTCTTCTCGCACGACGGCCGCAAGCTCGTGTTCCGCTCCGCGTATCCGCGCACGCCGGAGGAAGGCAAGGAAGACGTCGAACTGCTCGGCCAAGCGCTCGTGCGTCCGTCGCACATGGAGATCACGGTCGTCAACCGCGATGGCAGCGGCTTCAAGCAGGTGACCAACAACGGCTGCGCCAACTTCGCGCCGTACTACCTGCCCGACGACAAGCGCATCATCTTCTCCAGCAACTTCGAAGGCATGCGCATCGCGCAACAAGGCGGCGACCACAAGGCCGCGCGCAACTTCGACCTGTTCGTCGTGAGCGAAGACGGCGGCGAGCCGCAGCGCATCACCAACTCGCCGGACTTCGACGGCTTCCCGGTGTTCTCGCCCAACGGCCGCTACCTCGTGTTCGCGAGCAATCGCTACTCGGCGAAGGAAGGCGAGACCAACGTGTTCGTCGCCGAGTGGGTCGACTGAACGGCCGAGCGGCGCATTCTTCACGCGCCGCCGCCGATTCGCTTCATCGCCCGCCGCGAACGTGCGGGCATGGACACCAAAGCGAATCCCGTCGTGGCTGCCGCGCAAGGCACGGAGCGCCTGCGCCAACTCGAAGTGCGCTGGGTCTGCGAAGAGCGCGCCGTCAGCCAGTTGCTGCTCGAACTCGAATGCGAACTCGACCACGTCGTGCGCGAGTTGTCGTTCCGCAGGCTACTCGGCGATCCGTGCGAGAGCCTCGAAGCCCGCGCGATGCTGCTGCAGGCGGAGTGCGATGCGCTGCAAGAAGAGTCGGCGCACGTGCAACTTGCGCTCTGCGGAGTGCGCGCGGAACTGCGGCCGCTGGCCAATGCCGCGCAGGACGCTAGGCAGGCGAAAGCCGCGCCGTTTGCGGATCCGATCGGCGCCTGAGGGCCCAAGACACGAAGCTTGTCCGGTGACGCGGGGATCGTCGCCGCGCACACTGCGCGCATGAATCCGTCCGACTTCGAACGCATGCGCCGCGAATACGGCGACGCGCCGCTCGACCGCGAGCACATCGCAAACGATCCGCTGCAGACGATCCGCGACTGGATGGAACAAGCGCGCGCCGCGGGCGTGTCCGAGCCCAATGCGATGGCGCTCGCGACTTGCGACCGCGATGGCGCGCCCCACTGCCGCATCGTGCTCTGCAAGCAGATCGACGCTCGCGGAATCTCGTTCTTCACCAACTACGGCAGCGACAAGGGTACCCAACTCGCAGTCAACCCACGCGCCGCCGCGACCTTTTGGTGGGGTTTGCCGCGCAACCGCCAAGTGCGCATCGAAGGATCGGTGATGCGCGTTCCCGAGGCCGAGTCCGATGCCTACTTCGCCTCGCGGCCACGGCAGGCGCAACTCGCCAGCGCTGCGTCGCCGCAGAGCCGCGCGCTCATGAGCCGCGGACAACTGGAAGGCATCGTGCGCGAGCTAGCAGAATCGGTCGGCGAAGGCGCGGTGCAGCGGCCACCACATTGGGGCGGCTATGTGATCGCGCCGGAATCGATTGAGTTCTGGCAAGGCCGCGATGCGCGCCTGCACGATCGGTTGCGGTTCGTGCGCAGTGACGCTGCGTGGCACGTGGAGAGACTGGCGCCGTAGAAGTCGTTTGCCGGAGTTACGGCGTCGGGTGCTTCGGGAATCAACTTCTAGCCCGCGGCCCTTATGTGCCGGCCTCGGCAGCAAGCTTGTCGCGTAAGCACATCTACCTAGGCGTCAGGTGTGGAGCGATTATCCGATAGACGTTTTGAATGTAGGCCCGCCGAGCTTCCTCGAGGGATTGCTGCAACTGCGACAGAGAGGGGTCGTCTGAAAGGTCGACTCTGGTAATTCTGATATAGCCCGCCTCGCCGCCAACGATGACCGATTGGCCTGGCTTACTTGGCTTACGCGCTGCACGAATGACCCGTTCCGCTGCACGCTTCGCGTCGATATCTTGGATCCTGTCGGGATGCTCATACTGCTCGGAGATTCCAGCTGCGACCTTTCGCTCTGCAATGGAGTCCAGCAGGGGGATCCTGACAGTGTCGATGGCCTGGACTGCTCGGTTGTACATGTTGCATTCGGCCGCAACCGCGACAGCGACGCTCCCTGGCACGAGGAAGTCCTCTGGCACATCTGTCAATCCAGAACTCCGCGCCATGCCGATCCAGTATCCGAACTCGGACTTCAAGACCTTCGCCGCTTCGAGCGAATCCAATGGGTTGTTAATAGCTGCCGATGCGGTGGATGCCGACCCAGCGGTTGCTTGAGCATTTCCGGGCTCAAGAGTCACCCGGGTCGGCGCTCCGTCTGTGCGCGCCGGCAAATCGCCGGACTCTGGCCGCTCCACACTCTCGCACTCGGGCACATCCAGGACGGCTAGGCGACCATCGCTCACCACTTTAGGCACCTCAGAAGCACGAAGTAGTCGGTAAGCGCTCCGAGCACCCAATAACGCAAGGATGCCTACCACCGCGAACAGCGCCCAGTTGCGAACATGCAGGTTCAAAGCAGGTCTTCCATTTCCGACGGTCGCCATGGGAGTCACAGTAACCCAGGGCCTGCAAACCGCGATGCAAATCTGCTGGAGCCCCCTGCTTGCGAGCCTCGGCAACAGCGCCTGCAAAGAACGAACATTGGTCGATGTGGGCTGCGGCACTCTACAATCGCCATTCTCGCTCACGGATTGCCGTGAGGCTTCGGTCTAGCCCGCCACTTCGCACATTCTGGCTTACTTGTATGGAGCGGTCACGGGCACCATGAATTCGGACAGCGATCGCTCATCCAGCGTGAATTCCTGGCAACCGGACAACAGAGCTCCGGTCTGGAGCGAGCGCCCCCCCAATGTCGCTACCACACGACCATGTGGTACGAACCCACGAAATCCAGCACGAAGGTTGTCCACGAGTCGAGTCAGGCGGAAGCCTGACTCCGCACACTCGATCACGACAGAGCCTGCCGAAGCGATGTCGCCGCGAACATGGATCTCGCGAAAGTCCTCACGTGGCTCCAGGAGCACATCGACATGCGTCCCCTCTGCAACCTCGATCGCATCCTTAGCCTTAGCCAGGCTATCCCAATACGCATCCCGGAAGCGCAACTGATACCTCCCAGCCGGAAGCGTCTGCAGATCGTCGATGGCGAAGGTTCGCCACTTTCGCGGTCCACCGCGTGCATCAGCAATCCACCATTCAGCGCCAAGGCGGCTTCGCGCATGCTCGTCGAGCGCAGAGTAGGAACGACTCTTCACATGGACTTGAACCGACCCGAAGGCACGAGACACGGGCATCGAAGCGACAGGAATGTTGATAGGCCCTGTTAAATCGGCCAGCGGCACCGGCGTCACCGTCCCACGCCACGGCATGCGGCCAGCAACATGCACCTCTGCCTCATAGAAGGAGCCGACGGGAAGGCCGTTGGCAGCGATGCGGACCGGCTTGGCGGCATCCCCTATTGGCTGCTTCTTGACATAGACGTATGCCCTGGAACCAGGGAATCGTCTCTCTAGGTCCTTGCGGACCCCTTCGCGCCCCAGCCACCCTTCCTCGTTCGTGGGAGGGCGAAACATCGGGTTGCTGGCACGAAGATGGCAATCGAGGATCGGGATTGCATCCTCGACCCGGAGCACGATGACCCAGGGAGCGGCAAGCACGATTCGCTTCTCCTGGCTGGGCACTTGCAAGACGAATGGATGATTGCCCAGAGGCATAGTCGCCGATCCGACCAATTCACTAGACGTCGCAGATCCGGCACCGGATACCGCCTCAGGAGCCTGCTCTTGCGCATCCTCTGAAAGGATGTAGCCCTGCTTTCGGCACGTGACCACATAAAGCCCGTGCTCGACATCACCGACTCGATACACACCATCCTTGTTCGTCGTGCCTTGCAAACTTGAGCGAGCTCCGACTCGCAGAGGCTCTGTCCAGCGCCGATCGAGGATCACCTCTGCATCTGCGAGGGGTTTGCCAGCGTCGTCGATGACCGCCACGGTTACCGGAGCGACGCGGAGCAGCACGATCTCCTGGATCCCTTGCTCGCTTAGTTGGCCTCTCCACTCGCGATATCCGTCACAAGACACGCAAACGGGGACTGGAACACGCAGAACTGCGCTGGTCCCCCTGCCATCCGCGTTACACACTTCGCGATGGCCTTCGATCTCTGCCGAAGCCGAGGACAAAGGGGCCCCATACTCATCGACCACTCTCCAATGGACATAAAACCGATCCTCGCGAAGACGCTCCAGATTTGGTGCGGCGTCCACTTCAGGAGTCACGCTGACACCGCCTGCGCCATCGAGGTCCCTCGACGGGCTTTCCATGACATCTGGAATCTTCCTCAGAACGAAAAGAGCGATAATGGCCGCGCCCAACGCGGCCATCAAGACGATCCACGGCCGTGATTCGCGGCGCAGCGTCATGAGCACACACAGACGGGTGTAAAGACCGTGGGGAAGGACAGGAGATGGTTCACGAAGCAAAGGCTGGGAACAGGGCACCCCACGGTCCAGCATTCGATGTACTGAGCACCTCCGTCAGGCACTCTATGCCATGCCTGACAAGCCCCGAAGACGGGCCACTCGTCTCCACACACGCATCTCGAGTCAACACTACCGCCCTCGTCCACTACATCTTCTCTGCATGCGGGCTCCGAGGGCACACACTTACCTGACTCACAAGGCTGCCACTCCCAAGCAGCGCCCGTCCACCGAATCCTCTTTGTGCATCCATATGGGTCGGAGAACAAAGGACTTGCAGCATGGGGCACCAAGGACGCCGCTTCCACAGGCGGACAAGGGGAGCAATCGACAACAGCGACGGAACCAATCAGTAACGCCATCGGCGCAACGCAGAACATCATCAAGTTCACGGTAGCCTCCTTCGTGTTGCCCAATTTCCTACCCCCCCAGCCCCACTGATCAAGCATCGCTTTCACGAAATCGGCCGCGCCGCTAGCAGTGGTTTCACAACAAGCCGGCCGCAGCGGCCGGGGTGTTGCGAAACTACTTCTAGCCCTTCTTCGACTTGCCCGGCACCGGCACCGCATCCACCGCGAGCGCCCCAAACTCATACTTCTCGGGGCCCCACACCTCGTTGGACGCCATCGCGTCGTCCCACGTCACGACCTTGCCCGTGTAGGTCGCCATGCGGCCGAGGATCGCGGACATCGTGCTCTCGGCGACCATCTGGCCTTCATTGAGCAGGTTGCCGCTGCGAATGCTGGCAAAGAGGTCGTCATGCTCGGTCTGGTACGGGTCATTGCCCTGGCCCGCGAACTTCCACGCGTTCTTGCCCTCGATCCGCCAGTTGCCGGAGTCCATGTGGCACGCGCCATCGGCGCCATACACATGCTCGCTCACATCATTGGCACAGCCATCGATCTGACGGCACTCGGAGAAGCACATGACGCCGTCCTGGTATTCGAACTGCACCGCGTGGTGGTCAAAGATATTGCCCCACTTCGCGTCGGTGCGCACTTGGCGGCCGCCCATGCCACGCGCGCGCAGCGGGTGGCCCTTCAGCGCCCAATTGACGACGTCGATGTTGTGCACGTGCTGCTCGACAATGTGGTCACCCGACAGCCATGTGAAGTAGAGCCAGTTGCGCAACTGCCACTCCATGTCGCTCCACTTGGGGTCGCGACCGCGGTGCCAAAGGCTGCCCATGTTCCAACTGCAGCGCGCGTAGAGCAGCTTGCCGAGCTCTCCCGCATGGATGCGCTGCATCGCTTCGAGATAGCCATTTTGGTGATGGCGCTGGAGGCCAGAGACGACCGCGAGCTTCTTCTGCTTGGCGAGCTCCGCCGCAGCGAGCACCTTGCGAACGCCCGGCGCGTCGACGGCGACGGGCTTCTCCAAGAACACGTGCTTGCCAGCCGCGATCGCGGCCTCGAAGTGCTGCGGCCGGAAGTGCGGCGGGGTCGCGATGCAGACGACGTCGATATCGCTCGCGAGCACACCCTGATACGCGTCAAACCCGACGAAGCGCCGCTCCGCAGGAACGTCGATGCGCTTTGCCAGCGTCTCGTTCTCCATCAGCGACTTCAGCGCATTGTCGAGGCTGTCCGCAAACATGTCCGCCATCGCGACGAGGCGCACCGGGCCATTCGTCGACAGCGCCTGCGCCGCAGCGCCCGTGCCGCGCCCGCCGCAGCCAATCAAGCCGATGCGCAACTCGTCGTCGCGGCCATTGCGAACGCGGCCCGTTGCGGAGAGCGGAGCGGAGAGTCCTGCGCCGAGGCCAGCGATGGCCGAGGTGCGCAAGAACGAACGACGCGAAGCATGGGTCATGAGAGGAGGGACTTGGAAGAGAGGGAGATCAGGGACGGACGAAGGCGATGCGCGCGCGCATCACAGCTTCTCGAACTTGGCGCGCTCTTCAGGCGTGGGCTCGACCAGCGGACGCACGACGCGGAAGCCGACGAGCTGGCCTTCGGTGAGATACCACCAGCTCTTCGGGATCTGCGGGTCTTGCTTGTTCCACGCCTGCTCGGAGCCGCGGCGCGCGCTGCTGCGCAGCATCGGCGCAGCGTCTTGCCACGAACCGCCGCGCAGCGCGTGCGGGAAGCGGATTGGGCGATCCTTGTTGTCGCGGCCCGGCTGCAAGAACGGGTTGTCGCGCGGCCCCGTGCCATTCTTCTCGGCGTAGAGATCGGCGAAGTACTGATCAGCGACCCACTCCGCGACATTGCCGTGCATGTCGTGCAGGCCCCACGGATTGGGCTGCTTCAGCCCGACCTTGTGGTACGCCTTCTCGCTGTTGCCTTGGTGCCACGCATGCGCGTCGAGCGCTGCCTCATCGTCGCCGCACGAGTAGGCCGTCGTCGTCCCGGCGCGGCACGCATACTCCCACTCGGCCTCGGTCGGCAGTCGATAGAAGTGGCCCGTCACCTTGGACAGCCACGCGCAGTATTGGCGCGCGGCGGTGTGCGACATTGCGATCGCCGGGAAGCCATCGCGGCCCATGTTGAACGTCATGTCCGTGTATGGCGGCGTCGGCTTGCTCGTGCCGTCGGGCTTCTTGCTCTGCGGCAAGTCCGCTTCATACCAACGGTCGTATTCGTTCCAGCGGACCTCGCACTTGCCCATCCAGAACGGCGCAACCTTCACTTCGACTTGCGGGCCATCCTGCTCGGCGCGGCCCTTCTCGCCGTCGGGCGCGCCCATCAAGAACGCGCCGCCTTGGATCGCGACCATGTCGAACGTCACGTCGCTGCCGACGATCGTCGCCGTGTAGTTGGCAAACGCTTTGTCGTCCGCCGCAGGCTTGTTGGCAGGCGCTGGGTCCTGCGATTGCGACAACGACGGCGACGCGGCGAATGCGGCCAGGAGGGGAACGAACGGCAGGAGCAGCAAGTTGCGCATGACGGTCTGCGCAGCTTAGGTCCTCGCTCGCGCGCCGGCGAGGCTCAGCGACGGTCTTCGACGACGTAGCCGCGGAAGCGACCTTGCTCGATCGGAGTCAGCGTGTAGCGCTGAGGGATGTGCTCGTTGGCAAGAGCATCGAGCAGGCCGTCCTTGGTGCCGCGCAGCAGCTGCAGCGCATCGTCGGTGATCAGCAGCTGGCCGCCCTTCGCGCGCACTTGCTGGACCTGCACGTCAAACCACACGAACACGTTCTCGCGCACGCGATACTCGGGGAAGCGGAAGAGCCACAGCCAGAGCCCGTAGACCGTCAGCACCGTGTTGGGCTCCGCGTGCATCGGCTCGCTGCCGCACTCCGGTCGCAGCTGCAGGATCGAGTCGAGCTCGCCGTAGCCGCCGATCACGATGCGCGCCTTCCGCTGATCGAGGACAGAGAGCGCGTCACGGCCGTAGTCCAAATCGCTCGGCGCGCGCGGCGACGAGAACATCCAAGTCAACGCCGACACTACGCCGAGCAATGGCACCGCCACGGCGAACTTCTGCGGCACGACACGCAGCGCGAGCATCGCCGCGGGCACGCAGAGCGGCAGGAAGTAGGCGCCGAACTCATACGTCGCAAACGGCGGCAGGTACTCGGGCTTCTGCATCACCGCGAGCGGCGCCAGCAGCATCGTCGTCAACACGAAGTAGACGGCGAGCGCGGCACAGAACGCGATTGCGTCGCGACGCGAGTCCGCCCGCAGCAGCGCAAGCGGCGCGAGCAACGACAGCGGCATCAACGGCATCAGCCATTCGTGCCACAGGATGCGCGGGAACTGCGCCCAATCCGTGCCGAGCGATCGCAAGAACGCGAAGTACGACGCAGCGCCTGCTTCAGGCGTTCGATCCGCGAGCACTTCGTCCGGCAGCACGAGCTGCTTTGCCATCCACGCGACGAATGCATGCGGCAGCGCAATCGCGATCGCATGCGGCAAGCGGAGTCGCAACTCCGACGCGCTGCGCATGCGCAACAGCGCGAACAGCCCAAACGTCACGAGCAGCAGATGCCCCGTCGCATGCGTCGCGGCTGCAAAACCCGTCGCGATGCCGAGCAGCCACGCGCGATTCCACGATGGGCTCGCGAGGTAGCGCGCAAACAGCAACCACGACAGCCCTGCGGGCATGAGGAACACCGCGTGGATCTCCACCATCGATCCGTAGTAGAGGATCCCAAAGCACGCGACGGACGACGCCGAAGCCATCGCCGCATCGCGGCGCGCGAGGCCAAACTCCAAGAACGCGCGATGGAACAGCAGCGCGCCCAACGCCGCGCCGAGTGACGACGCGAAGACCGCCGCGCGCACAACCGACACGCCAAACGGCCGCAGCGCGTCGACGACGAGGCCCGCGAGCGGCAGATACAGCGGGTGCCGCGGATTGGTGTGCACGCCTCGCTCGAGGTGCGACAGGAAGCTGTAGGCATCGAGCCCATGCCAAACGCCGCGAACGAGCAGCGAGCACGCGAGCAACGTGGCGAGGCCGATCGCGATCGAGTCGCGCCATGCGCCGACGGCATGCTGTGCCGCTGCGTTGTCGTTGCTGATGGTTGCGCGTTCCATGCTGCGAGGCAGCGCACCGTAGCCGCGTGGGGCGAACGCGACCACGGGCTGTCGCAACGCGCCTTGCCGCGGCCTATCGTGCCCCGCCTCGGAGGCTTCCCATGCATCGTCGCGACTTCTTGCTCTCGTCCACGTCTGCAGCCGTCTCGCTCGCCGCAACGTCCACCCTCGCGGCGCAAGAGCCGAAGGCGCAAGAGCGCAAGCCATTCCGCCTCAAGTACGCGCCGCACTTCGGCATGTTCGACAACCATGCGCCGGACATGCTCGACCAACTGCAGTTCGCGGCGGACCAAGGCTTCACCGCGTGGGAAGACAACGGCATGGGCGGCCGCTCGGTCGAGGAGCAGGAGAAGATCGCTAAGAAGATGCAGGCCTGCGGCATCGAGATGGGCGTGTTTGTCGCGCATGCAGACTGGAGCAACGCATCCTTCGCATCAGGCAAGAAGGAGTGGGCCGACAAAGTGCTCGACGAGATGCACAAGGCCGTCGAAGTCAGCAAGCGCGTCAACGCCAAGTGGTGCACCGTGGTGCCGGGCCTCGTCGATCATCGACTCGACATGGGCTACCAGATGGCCAACACGATCGACTTGCTGCGTCGCTGCGCCGAGATCACGGGCAAGGCCAACCTGACGATGGTGCTCGAGCCGCTCAATCGTCGCGATCACCCGCAGTTGTTCCTCACGGGAGTGCCACAGGGCTACGAGATCTGCCGCGGCGTGAACTCGCCGTTCTGCAAGATCCTCGACGACCTGTATCACCAGCAGATCACCGAAGGGAACCTGATCCCCAACCTCGACCGCGCATGGTCGGAGATCGCCTACATCCAGACCGGCGACAATCCTGGCCGCCGCGAGCCGTGGACCGGCGAGATCAACTACCTCAACGTCTTCCGCCACATCCACCAAAAGGGCTTCACCGGCATCGTCGGCATGGAGCACGGCAAGTCGCAGGGCGGCAAGGAAGGCGAGCTCAAGCTCATCGACGCTTACCGAAAAGCTGACGCGTTCTGACACATCCCGCGCGTATCCAACTCAAGAACCAACATGACCCATCGTTTCTTCGCCGTCTGCGCAGCGCTGCTGTGCGCCGTTCTCCCCGCCCAGGACAAGAAGCCGAGCAGCGACCAAGGCAAGCAGCCCGCCGTCGTGCAGAAGCCCGCGCTCTATCCTGACAACCTCTGCATCGTCTCCGACGAACCGCTCGAAGCCGACGTCGTCACCGTCACGGTCGATGGCCAGACCTTCAAGGCATGCTGCAAGAAGTGCGCTGCCAAGGTCGAGAAGGACCCGGCCAAGTACTCGGAGAAGCTCGCCGAGAAGCAGAAGAAGGCGCAACTCGCCAACTACCCGCTCAAGATCTGCGCCGTGTCGAAGGAAGAACTCGGCAGCATGGGCGAGCCTGTGCAGCTGATGCTCGACGGCACGCTCGTGCAGTTGTGCTGCAAGAGCTGCTCCAAGAAGGCGCTCGCCAAGCCCGCGGAGATGGCGCAGAAGGTCAAGGATGCGGCCTACGAGGCGCAGAAGAAGACGGCCAACACCACGTGCCCCGTCGGCGGCGAGAAGCTCGAAGACAAGATCGTCGAAGTGATGTTTGGCACGAAGCTCGTGCGCTTCTGCTGCGAGAAGTGCGCGGCGAAGTATGAGCAAGACCCTTCGAAGTACGAAGCCAAGCCCGCCGCCGCGAAGGAAGAGACGCTTCCGGACGAGCCCGCGACGGAAGAGAAGAAGGACGGCGGGAAGTAAGGCGCTTAGGTCGCCTCACGAAGCGCTCTCAAGTACCGGCTGCAGCAACTCCCTCGCCGTCGCGCATTCCGGCCATCGTCGAATTGCAGCAGCCAAGCCACGCAGAGCCTTCTTGGCGACGGCTGGCCCCGACTCCGCAAACGCGGCCGCTGCGATTTCTAGGTCCTCTGGTCGATCCTCCGCTAGCGCTTCAAGCAACAGCGCTGCCTGATGAAGGTCCTTGCCGCTCTTCGTCTGCTGAGTGACCGAACGCGTCTGGCTTACGAGCAACTTGTGAAGCGCATACCGCGCCGGCGAAGGAACCATCACCAGCGTGGTGTTTGCACCTTCGATCGCAACTGCGGGCTGCGCTTCGTGCATCGCCAACGAGAGCCACTTGATCGGCGATGCCGCAGTTCGAAATCTCGGGATCGCAATCGGCTTCACGTCATGGTCGCCGCCCGGAGTCAGGACGTCTACGCGCAGTTGCCCGCCGCGCACGTGGAACGAGGTAGACGGGTTGCGCGGGTCGAAATCAGGAATCGGGACGAAGCCCATCTTCAGGGCATCCAAAGCACTTGGTATGTCAGCCTCGACGTTCGGCAGCGCGATCTGAACATGAGCAGCGACGTCGACATCCTGCGTGCGCCACGTTGCTCCCGGCCACCGGAGCGAGAGCATGTTCGCCAATAGGAGGAAAGCGTAGGAACCCATGAGCACGCCGCCGGCAGCGAACACTCCAGCGTCAGACAATGCTCTAAGCACACGCGCTGGGCCATGCGGAGTCATCGCGACCCCAGCAGCCCGCAAAAGGCCTGATAGTCGCACGACGCGATCGAGTTCATGCAGGCGCACTTCGCGGCCCGCGGAGTACTCAGCGACAAGCTGGTCGAGGTTGGCATCGCGCCGTCCCACGCAGAACTGACGCCGCACCCCACCTGGATCTGAGTATTGGAAGTAGACGTAGTCGGTGCCCTTGATCGCCTTGAACGAAAACCCACCTGACAGGTGGGACCAATCGCGCACCTGCTCCCTGGCCAGCAACACGGCCAAAGTCTCAGCGTAGAGCGTCGCAGCATCCTCGGGCAGGCGGTCGATCATGGTTATACTCAGAGTGTAGCCACTCTGAGTATAACCGAAATCCCTAGCTCAGTGTCACTAGCCACCGAGAGAACAGCACAGGCCCAGGCAACGCATCCATCCACTCACGGAATGCGCAGCCCGCCGCACCAGCAACTTGCCGCTGCGATTGGATCGACGCCTCGTCACAATGCGGCGATGACCGCGACCCCGCAGTCCGACATCGCCGCCTCGCCGCTCGCTGCCGCGTTTGCGCGCGTGACCGTGGCCCGAGCCGCAATCGCGCTGCTCGTCGCGATCGCGTTTGGAACGGCGCTGCAAGCCGGGCTCGTGCTCGATGCGCCGAGCGTCATCGCGCAAGACCCGCGCCTGCACGACCTCGACGCAGACAGGATCGCGGACATCCTGTTCGACGACCTCGGTGGCGATGCGCGCGCGACCGGCGGCTATCGGCCGCTGACGACGCTCAGCTACGCGATCCAATACGCAGGCTTCGGCTGCGGCGCAGAGCCGTTTGGCTACGCGCTCGGCAACGTGCTGCTTCACCTGTGCAACGCATGGCTGCTGCACCTGCTGCTAT
>JBEELK010000374.1:0-4689 GCA_041168165.1 Planctomycetota bacterium
TGCGCCCGCTCGGCGGCATCGGCCCGAAGACCGAAGCGCGGCTGTTGGAGCACGGGATCGCGACCGTGCTCGACCTGCTCTCGTTTTTCCCTCGCCGTTGCCGCGAACTCGCCGAGCTCGGCTCGCCCGATGACGAGCACGTGGGGCAACTCGTGCGCATCGCGGGCGTCGTCCGTTCGACGCGGCTTGCGTTCTTGCCCGGTCGCCGCGCGATGGTCACCGTCGTGTTCGACGCGCTCACCGGCGGCGCATTCGAGTGCCACTTCTTCAACCAGCCTTGGCTCAAGAACTCGTATCCCGCGGGCCAAGAGCGCGCGGTCGAAGGCACGCTGCAGAAGAAGGGCAAGCGCTACGTGATGCAGGCCGCCAAGGTCCTCGCGCGCGGTCACGCTGCGCACGCGAGCGTGCAGCTGCGGTACCCCGACCTCGATGGCATCGCTGCGAGCAAGGTCCAACAGTGGATCGCTGCCGCGCTGTCGCGCGCGGACTGGGATGCGTTCGCGATGCCGTCGTTGCCCGCGGGCCTGTCGCGGTTTGGGTTCGATGCAAAGAGCCTGTTCTTCGCGATGCATCGGCCGAGCGACGTTGCTGAGCACGAACGCGCGCGCGCGCACTTCGCGGTGCGCGAGGCGGTCGCGTTGTTCGAAAAGGTCGCGGCGGCGCGCGCGCGTCGATGCGGCAGGATGGCGGAGACCTTTGCCGTCGACGAAGCGGTCGAGCAGCGCATTCGCGCGCGATTGCCGTTTGCGCTCACGGGCGAACAGGATCACGCGGTGCGCGCGATCTGGAGCAAGCTGAAGGGCCCGTCGCCGATGGGCGTGCTTCTGCAAGGCGACGTGGGCACTGGCAAGACCGCGGTCGCGGTGGCCGCGGCGCTCGCCGTCGTCGCGCGCGGCGCGCAGGTCGCGTTCTTGGCGCCGACCGAGTTGCTCGCCGAGCAGCACTGTCGCTCGGTGTCCGCGTGGCTCGAAGGCTCAGAGGTGCGCGTGCAGTTGCTGACGGGCAGCCTCGATGCGCGAACGCGCAAGGTGCTCGCTGCGACGATGCGGCAGCCCGGGCCGCGCATTTGGTTTGGCACACACGCGTTGTTCTCCGAGGACTCCGCGTTCGAGCGACTCGGGCTCGTCATCGTCGACGAACAGCATCGATTTGGCGTGGGCCAACGCATGCAGCTCGTCGCCAAGGGCCGCGATCCGCACGTGCTCGTGATGACCGCGACGCCGATCCCTCGCACGCTCGCGCTGTCGTTGTTTGGCGACCTCGACCTCGTGTCGTTGAAGGAGCGACCGCACGGCCGTCCGCTGCCGCGCGCGGTGCATCAGCCCGCGGAGAAGTGGCCGCGCGTCGTTCGCTCGATCGAGCGCGCCGTGCGCCGCGGCGGCCGCGTCTACGTGGTGTGCCCCGCGGTCGGCGAAGACGGCGAGAAGGGCTCCGCGGTGCGCATGCACGACGCGCTGCGCGCGCAGTTCCGTTGTCGCCTCGTGCACGGGCGCATGTCAGCGAGCGAGCAGCAAGATGCGGTGTCCGCGTTCCGTCGCGGCGACTGCGACGTGCTTATCGGAACGACCGTTCTCGAAGTCGGCGTCGACGTGCCCGCGGCGACGCGCATGGTGATCGTCAACGCGGATCGCTTTGGCCTCGCGACGCTGCATCAGTTGCGCGGCCGCGTCGGCCGCGGCGCGCGAGTTGGCTTGTGCATCGCGTGCGGCAACCTGAGCGAGCGCGTGGCCGCGCTCACGAAGTCGCGCGATGGCTTTGAGCTCGCGGAGATCGACCTGCGATTGCGCGGCAGCGGCGAGTTGCTCGGCACGCAACAGAGCGGGTTCTCGGACCTTCGCGCGCTCGATCCGATCGAAGACCTCGCGCTGTTGCAGGAAGTGCGCGACGCCGTGAGCAAGGAGCCGTCGTGACGAAGCGATCCACGATCACGGTCGAGGAAGCGCGCGCCATCGACGCGGATGCAGCGCAGCGACTCGGCATGCCGACGATGCTGCTGATGGAGAACGCGGCGCGCTCGGTCGCGGATGCGGCGCGCGCGATGGGGGAGCGGTTCCTCGTGTTGTGCGGCCCCGGCAACAACGGCGGCGACGGCCTCGCGGCTGCGCGCCATCTCGGCCGCGAGCGCTGCCTCGTGCATCTGTTGCGCGAGCCCGATCCCTCGCGCGCTCCCGACGCCGCGCTGCAAGTGCACATTCTGCGCAATGCGGGCTATCCGGTCGTGCTCGGCGCATTGCCGGATCCGGTCGCGGTCGGATCCGCAGTCGTGATCGACGCGCTCTATGGCACTGGCTTGTCGCGGCCGCTCGACGACGTGGCGATGCAGTGGGTCGCGTTCGCCAACGCGCAACGCGGCAAGAAGCTCGCGGTCGACATCCCATCGGGCCTGCACGGCGACACGGGCGAGATCCTCGGCGCGTGCATCGTCGCCGACGTGACGGTCACGTTCGCGGCGATCAAAGTCGGCATGACGCTGCGCGAAGGTCCGCGAGTCTGCGGGCGCGTCGAGGTTTGTTCGCTCGGGTTGCCCTGCTGACGTCAGTTCGCCGGCTTGCTTTGCCACAACGCGAGCATCGCGTCCGCGAACTCCGCGGGCTTTTCCATCGGCGCCATGTGGCCTGAGCCTTCGATCACAGCAAGCGAGCCGCGAGCCTTCGCCGCGCGACAGATCGCTTCGGCGTCGCTGACGGGCGTCAGCGCATCGAGCGCGCCTACGACTGCGAGCACGGGGAACGGGACCGAGCCGAGCACATGCGTGCGATCGGGCCGCTGCGCCATTCCGGCGAGGTCGGCGAGGATCGTCTCTATGGGCGTGCTCTCGATCATCGATGTCAGTTGCGCGCGCACCGAGGCGCTGGCGGCATCGGCCACCAACTTCGGCAGCATCTGCGCGCGGAGCCACGAACGGCCGTGCTCGAGCACGCCTTTCGCCATCGCCTTGCGGCCTTCCTTGGCGGCGTCGGTGTCCGCGGTCGCCTTGGTGTCGACGAGCGCGAGAGAGCGGATCGCGTCAGAGTGGCGTTCGCACATCGCGAGCGCGGCGTAGCCGCCCATCGACAACGCGACGACATCGACAGGATCGTCGGACAACGTGCGAGCGACCATCGCGAGGTCGTCCGCAAACAGCTCCATCGAATGCGTTTCGTCCAACGCCCACGGCGAGCGGCCGTGGCCGCGCAAGTCGATCGCGCACAGCGTGCGATGCTGCGCAAGCGCGCTGTGCATCGCCGCGAGCCACATCTGCGACGACAGCGGATAGCCGTGCACCAACAACGCGAGCGGCCTATTCGCAATGCCGCGCGCGGTCTCGCCCGCGAGTCGAACGGCGATGCGCGCCGTTCCGACGTCGACGTAGCGATCTTCGATCACGCGTTCCTCCAACGCAGCTTCGACACGCATTCGACGTGGTAGGTCTGCGGGAACATGTCGAACGCGTGCACCGACTCGAGGTCGTAGCCGCCGGCGATCAGGTCCTTGAGGTCGCGCGCCATCGTGGTGGGGTCGCACGACACATAGACCATGCGCGGCGCCTGCAGCGCGAGCAGTTGCGGCAGCGCGCGCTTTGCGCCGACGCGCGGCGGGTCGATCAACAGCAGGTCCGGGCGCTGCTTGTTGGTCTTCAAGAACTGCTCGGTCGTCTCGCGGTAGTAGTGCACGTTGTCGCAGTGGTTCTGCTTCACGTTGACGCGGCCGAGCGTGGCGGCGCGGCGCTCGTCTTCGACTCCGACGACGCGCGCGAAGTTGCGCGACAGCGGCAGCGTGAACAGGCCGACGCCGGCGTAGAGATCGAACGCGAGCCCGCCGCGTTCGCCTTCGACCGCGTGTCCCACGAGTTGTTCGACGAGCAGGCGGTTGCCTTGGAAGAAGCTCTCCGGCTCGACGAAGTACGAGAATCCGAGCACGCGATGCTCGACGAGGTCCTTGCGAATCCCGGGCAAGTCGGGCGCCCAGCTTGCGCCATCGACACCGCATGCGCCTTCGATCTGGTGCACTCGCTCGCCTTGCGGCACGCGCTGCAGCGCCGCGCGCAACTCGGGGATCGCGTTCTCGAGCTCAGGTACGAGCACGGGGCACTGCTCAATCGCGACGACGTGCTTGGTGAACGCGCGGTGGAAGCCCATCTCGCGGCCTTCGACCTTGATCTGCGTGCGCGCGCGATACTGCCATTCGCCGGCTGCGTGGATCGGCACATCGCCTTGCCAATCGATGCCGCCCATGCGCACGAGCGCGTCCTTCACGAAGCCCGCCTTCTGCCGCACTTGCTCTTGGTAGTCGATGTGCTGGAAGTGGCAGCCGCCGCACTCGCCGTAGTGCTTGCACTTCGGCTCGCGGCGGTGCGGCGACGGCGTGAGCACTTCGACGAGCTTGGCCATCGCGTGGCGCTTGTCGATCTCGGTGACTTCAACTCGCAGCGTGTCGCCGGGCGCGCCAAAGGGCACGAACAGCGCCATGCCGTCGTGACGCGCGATGCCAAAGCCGCCGAAGGCGAGCTTCTCGATAGTGACAGTGAGGCTCGCGCCGATCTCCAAGGTGCTCATCGTGGGGCTTTGACGATAGAAGCGCAGGCGCAAATCGCCAGCGGCATGGATCGACTGCTTCGCGCAGCTGCCGCGTTCTTCAGCGCGCACGCGACTGCACGAAGATCGCGAGGCTCACGCACGCGAACGCGACGAAGAAGCGCCAGTCGGGCAG
>JBEELK010000375.1:0-4016 GCA_041168165.1 Planctomycetota bacterium
CATCCCAGCGCTGGCTTGCAGTTCGCGCCGATGGTCGCGTTCCCGCTGCTGGCCAACCGCGCTTGGGACAAGCGGCTCGTGACCCTCCTACTCGCGCTGATCACCGTCGCGTTCGCCGCGGTGCCGTTCTTGGCCCACGTGCCTCCGTTCGAAGAGTTCATCCGCGCGAAGTCGACGCCAGACCTCGGGCACCTCGCGCAGACCGTCGCGTTCTACTTCCGACTCTCGCTGTTGCTGGCAGCCGTCACTGGCGCATGGATCGCCTGGCAGGACAAGTGCCGCCAGCGCTCGCTGTACCTTGCGCTTTGGGTAGCGCTGCCGTTGCTCGCGCTCGCGGTCCTCGGGTCGAGCCTGATGAAGGCGACCTCGCGCTACGCGTTCTGCACGCTGCCCGCCGTGCTGCTGCTGGCTTCGGTTGGTTGCGTGCGCATCTTCGGCGCGGTCCGCGACACCTACGCGGCGAGTGGTCGCGCGCTGCGACTCTTGCCAGCTGCCGCGATGCCGCTGCTCGTATGCCTCGACCTACTGGTCTACGACTTCCACTACTTCACCGTGCAGCACGGCGATCGGGGCCTGTGGCAGCAAGCCGCAGCGCAAATCCACGAACTGGAGCCCAGCGGCAACGTGACCGTGCTCACGATCAACGAGCCGACGATGCACTTCTACTTGCGCCGCTGGCACTACTCGGGCGACGCGGCACGCATCGCACAGATGACCAGCGAGGTCGCGAGCATCGAGACCTATGAACTGGCTGCGTCCGGCGGCGCCGCGTCGTGGTTCGCCGCGAAGATGGAGCGCTCCCAGCAAAACGGCCGAAGGCTGTATGCGGTCGTGACCCTGCCAGAGCTGCGCGAGAAGGACCCCGACCACCGACTTCAACAAGCGATCCAGTCCGGAATGGACCTGGTCGCCGCGTATCCGATGTCTGTGGGCCCCAAGGACGAGACGATCTTCGTCTACCGCGCGCGCGCCGCGAAGTAGCGGCGGCGCGGCGCGTCTGCGGTCACTTCAAGAACGGCGACAGCGTCGTCTCGAACGTCTCGACCGTGAACGGCTTGGCGATCAAGAAGGCTGCTCCTTCCGTGACTGCCGTCTGCCGCATCTCGGGGCTCGACTCGGTCGTCACGAACCCGAACGGCACTTTGACCGACTTCGAGCGCAGCGCCTTCAAGAACTCCAGGCCGTTCATCTCAGGCATGTTCCAGTCGCACAGGATCAAGTCCGGCGTGCCGGCGTTGACCGAAGCGAGCGCTTCGACGCCATTCGACGCCTCCTCCAACGCGTGGTTGCCAAACCCTGCCTGGCGCAAGTGACGCATGACGATCATGCGCATGGCCTTCGAATCATCGACGATGAGGATCTTCATGATGGTTTCCTGGATGCAATGGGTTGCTTCGACGCGCCTTGCACGACGCTGATCGTCAGCAGGCTGCCGTTGCTGTCGAACCGCGCATTCGCGACCTCGCGCGCGCCAGGGATGCTGATGCGATAGCGGACTCCTTCGGTAACCGAAGGCAGCGAAATGGAGCTCGATCCACCGAGCATCGTCTTGGTAGCTCCGCCGACCATGTTGGACAGCTCGCCAACCGCGTCCTGGATTTCGGCCTCAGTCAACGCGTCCGCATCGAGCGCGAACATGGCCGCGGCGACTTGCCGAGCGAGCTCGTTCGGGACCGTCACGATGACGGCGCCGTTCCAGTCGCCAGAGATGCTGATCACGCCCGTGACGGCAGCAGAACCCTCTTCGGCATCTGCGAACTCGTCCGCGACCGCGATGGGCAACGCGAGCATGCTCTCGAACACGCCGACGACTGCGGCGTTGAGGTCCAAAGTTTGGATGGTCATTTCTTCGCTCCGATGAGCCGGCTCGCGCGAAGCGCAAGTCGACGAACGATCTCCGCCGCGACGCGCGGCAACGGCAACACCTCGTCGGCAAGGCCCTGCTTGGCGACGAAGCCAGGCATGCCCCACACGACACTGGTCTCTTCGTCCTGTGCCAGGATCTGCGCGCCCGCTTCCCGCATCACTTCGCAGCCACGCAACCCATCGCGGCCCATGCCGGTCAACACGACGCCGAGGCACTTGTTGCCATAGAGCGCGCTGACCGAACGGAACAGCGGGTCCACCGCAGGACGACACGAGTTCTCGGGCGGCTCCTGGTTGAGCGCGATGCGCACTTCGTTGCCGTGCCGCACGAGAGTCATGTGGAAGTCGCCCGGCGCGATGTAGACATGGCCCGGTTGCAGCGTCTCGCCATCCACAGCCTCGGACACGGGCACTGCTGACTTAGATGCAAGGCGCTCCGCCAACAGGCGCGTGAACACCGGCGGCATGTGCTGCACGACGACGACAGGAACCCCCAACGTCGCAGGCAGCGCAGGAATCACCTCAGCGAGCGCATTCGGCCCACCCGTCGAGACGCCGATCGCGACGACCTCGGCAACTGGGCGCGCTGCGGCCGGGGTCTTGGACCTCGAGGCGAGCGCGCGGGCGGTAGCAGACGAAGCGCCAGGCGTTTTCTTCTGACACAGCGCCTTCAGCATCGGCGCAAGTTCGCTGCGAACGCGATCGACGGCAGCGCTCATGCTGCCTGCGCCGGCAGGCTTCGTTACGTAGCCCGACGCGCCGGCGGACAAGCAGTCGAGCGTGACGCTCGCCCCCTTCTCGGTCAGCGCCGAGAGCATCACGACTGGCAGCCGAGGCCACTTCTTGCGCAGCTCCTTCAGCGTCGAGAGGCCATCGAGCTCCGGCATCTCGACGTCGAGCGTGACGGCGTCGGGCGCAAGTTGCGGCAGCAGATCGAGCGCGAGCTTGCCGTTGCTCGCCGTGCCGCAAACCTCGAGGTCTGGATCCGCATTGAGCGCATCCGACACGAGGCGGCGAACGACAACGGCGTCATCGACGACGAGCACGCGGAGCTTGGGCATCTTCTCGCCTCACTTCCCTGGCAATCGGTTGAGTAGCGAGACCTGGAACTCGGCGCCATCGGCGGCGAACCAAGCCTCGAGCACGACTTCACTGCCGGGCACGCGCATGCTGAGGTCCTTGCCCTCGGCGACGCTTGGCAGCGAGATCTGGTTGGGCATCGGCAGCGCAAGGCGCAGGGCTCCAGCCACCATGTTGGCGACTTCGCCGAGCGCGTCCTTCACCTCGCCATCTCCGAGCGACGCGGGATCCGCTGCGAACATCGCCGCGGCGGCGCGGCGGCCAAATGCAGACGGCACTTGGACGACAATGGATCCAGCGCACGAGCCGCTGATGTGGATGCACGCGGCGATCCAAGCGCCGTCGTGCGATGGTCCGTGCGAGGGAACTGGCGCAGCCTCGATGCCGAGCATCGTGCTGAAGACCTCGGCCACGACCTGATTGACGGTGTTGTCAGTGACTTGCATGGTTATCCCTTGCTCGGGCGGTAGATCACGGCCTTGCCTTCTGTGACTCGTTCGAAACCCTCGTGGATGCCGAGCGTCGACTCAGCGCTGCCTAGGAACAGCCAGCCACCTGGGCGCAACAGACGATGGATGCCGCTGAGGATCTGCTTCTTCGTGGGCACGTCGAAATAGATCATCACGTTGCGCAAGAACACGATGTCGAGCGTTCGCATTGCTGGCCACGGCACCGCGAGGTTCATCGTCTTGAACGTGACGCGCGAGCGGATCTCCGGCTTGACCTTCCAGTCGAGGCCGTCGCGCTCGAAGTACTTCAGCAGCAGCGGAGTCGGCATGCCGCGATTCATCTCCAACTGCGAGTAACGACCCGCTTGGCACTTCGCGATCATCTCGGAGCTGATGTCGGTGGCGACGAAGTCGATCGTCCAGTCCTTGAGCTGCGGAAAGCGCTCCGACAGCAAGATCAGCACCGTGTAGGGCTCCTGGCCCGATGAGGCCGCGCCGCACCAGATGCGGATCGTGCGCTCTGCCTTGCGTGTCTCGATGACCTCGGGCATCACCTTGTTACACAACGCTTCAAATGGATGGAGGTCGCGGAACCACGACGTCTCGTTGGTCGTCATGGCC
>JBEELK010000376.1:0-20494 GCA_041168165.1 Planctomycetota bacterium
GAGAACTACGCGATGCGGTTCCGTCGCGTCTGAGCGCTGTTCGCTGCGCGCTACGCGAGGATCGAAGAGTTGCGCGCGATCGTCTGCGCGAGCTTGCGCAGCGCATAGCCGCGATGGCTTAGCGCGTCCTTCTGAGCAGAGTCGAGTTCTGCAAAGGTCGGCGACGACTCGGGGCCGCTCGCGGCACGCAACGCGATCGGAACGAACGCAGGGTCGTAGCCAAAGCCGCCTTCGCCGCGCGGCGCGCGCAAGAGCACGCCTTCGCACGCGCCTTCGGCGGTTGCGCGCACGCTGCCATCAGGGCCGCACACGCAGAGGCTGCAAACGAAGCGCGCTGTGCGACGCGCATCCGCGACGTCGCGGATCTCGTCGAGCAAACGAAGCAACCTGCCGCGGTCGTCGAGCCCTTCGCCGCCGTAGCGCGCGCTCAGCACGCCGGGCCTGCCATCGAGCGCATCGACGCAGAGCCCGGAGTCATCGGCGAGAGCCACGCCGCGCGCCGCGATCGCGAGGCTCTGCGCCTTCTTGCGCGCGTTGCCGGCGAAGTCGGGTTGGTCCTCGACTGGATCCCACGGCGCTTGCAACTCCGATGGCGTGCGCAGCGCGATGCCGAGCGGCGCCAGCATGCGATGGAGCTCGGCGAGCTTCTTCTTGTTGCCCGTGGCGATCCAGAGTTCGCGCATCGACGTGCCGCGCAGGTCAGAGGCCGAGGATCTGCTTTTGCATCGCGACGATGTCGGTGCAGCCCTTCTGGCCCAGCGTCAGCATCTGTTGCAGCTGTTCGACCGAGAACGGCCGCCGCTCGGCCGCGCCTTGCACTTCGACGATGCGCCCGTCGCTCGAGCAGACGATGTTGAGATCCACATCCGCCGCGCTGTCCTCGCCGAAGTCGAGGTCCGCGACGATCTGTTCTTCGACGAGGCCGACCGACGTCGCACTGACGAGGCCGCGCAACGGCCACTTGCGCAGATGGCGTTGCTCCTCCATCCACAACAGTGCGTCATACAGCGCGACCATCGAGCCGTTGATCGCCGTCGTGCGCGTGCCGCCGTCTGCTGACAGCACGTCGCAGTCGACCCACAGCGTCACTTCGGGAAGGATCGCGAGATCGAGCGCGCAGCGAAGCGCACGGCCAACCATGCGCTGGATCTCCTGCGTGCGGCCATCCAGCGGGCGGCCCGTGCGGCCTTCGCGCGGTTTGCGCGGAGTGCCGGCGGACGGAAGCATCGAGTATTCGGCCGTGAGCCATCCACCCGGCTGCTTGTTGTACATCCAGGGCGGTACCTGCTCTTGCACGCTGACGGTGCACAACACGCGCGTGCGGCCGCATTCAGCGAGCACGGATCCAGGCGTCTGGTCAGTGAAAGCGCGGGTGAAGGTGATCGGCCGGAGCTGGTCCGGCTGGCGTCCGTTCTTGCGAGTCAGGGCTTGGTCCTCCGAGAGGAGATGCAGCGAGAGGGGTAGTCGGGCCAGACTAGCGTCGCGCGGTGACGGTTCCACGCTGCGGTGTGAGCCGACGCGCTGCGTTGCGGCGCGCGGAATCAGGCGGTGAGCGCCTGCAAGAGTGCGCGGCGCAGTTCGCCGACGCCAAACGGCTTGCGGATCTCGGTGAGTTGGTCAGCAAATCCCGCAGGCACGGCGCTCGTCTGTGCGGCGGACAACACGACGATTCGCAGCGCTGGGCACAGCTTGCGGATCGTCGCGCACAGCAAGTCGCCGGCGTCGAGTCGCGCAGCGTGGTCGACGATCAGGATCTCGAAGCGGTCCGGCGTCGCCTGGATCAGCGAGCGAGCGGATGCTCCATCCGGGCAAACGAACACCGCGCGGCCTTGCGCGCGCAGTTCCGCAGTGAGCATCGTGCGTACGCTTGCGTCTTCTTCGATGACGAGCACGCCGCCGTAGCGATGGGTCCGAGGCAGTTCGACGATCGGTTCCTCGGGCGCGAGTGGCGGCGCTTCGCTGGGTGCGGGCGCATGTGCGGTCTCGTCTTCGCCCACGGCAGGCACGTCGCTGGTCGCCAGCGGGATCTGCAACACGGCGCTGGCCTCGTGGAACGGCTCGTGCGTGAACTTCAGAGTCGCTCCGTATGCCCGCAGCATGTGTGCTGCTGCCGTGCGCGCGATCAAGAACGACGCGCTCGGTTGCGTGGGATGCTTGCGCATCGCAACGTCCTCGTCGCGTTCGAGCACGAGCTGCACGTGCACTTCAGGCGTCTCGTGCTCGAAGTTGGGCTCCACGTGCGCCGACAGTCGCAATGCGCCGCGTTCCAAGCAGTGCAGTGCGGTCGTCGCGAGCGTCAGCGCCAGCAGCAAGTCGTCGTGATCGCCTCGCAGGCGCAGCGACGGCTGCGGCAGGTTCCACGTGATCTGCAGTCCGAGCGAGCTCGACTCCAGCTCCTCGCGCAGGCTCGTCAGAAGGCGATCGATCTGCACCGTGCCTGGCGTCGGGTGCGGCGCGTGCGCAAAGCTCGCGACCTTGCCATGGAATCGGCGCAGGCGACGGACAGCGAGCCAAAGGCTCTCGACCGATTCGTTCTGCACGCGCAGTCCTGGGTTTTGCTCGATCAGGCGGAACGTGCCGCCCTCGATGCCCGAGACGATCGTGGCGAGCTCACGTGAAAACGTGCGCGCCATCTCGAACGCAGTGGGATCGATGCGCGTTTGTTCTGCGTCTTCCGTCGCCGCGAGTTCGCGCGCGCGTTCCTCGATCTGACGCAGTTCCTTGTCGAGCGCTTCGGCCTTCTTCGCGACCTCGCGCTCGAGCTTCGCCATCGCGCGCGACTGGCGCGCGCGAAGTTCCGCTGCGTTCGCGCCCGCGGCAATCTGCGCTCGCTCCGCGTCCTTGCGAACGCGAGCGACTGCGCGCCGCGACAGCGCGTAGGCGATGGCAGCGCCGACGAAGGCGCCGCCGATGGCGGTGAGGATCGGGGACACGAGGAGGGGGAGAGGACCGGGCAACCTAACGAGGCTGAGTCCTAGTGTCGATCGCTGGAAAACGCGCAGAAACTCGGATCACCGCAACAGCGCTGCGTAGAGCGCGTCGAGTTCGTGATCTGCGCCAGTAAACATTCCGTCTGGGACGGAGAATGCGGCCCGCATCGCGGCGTAGATCGCGTGGTCTTGGTAGCGGTCGAGCGCGAGGCCGGCGAAGTACTGCAGTCGCAAGCTCACGTCGACGTTGCGCTCTGCGTCAGCGAGCCATCCGGAGAGTGAGCTTGCGTCGCCCGCGTAGGTCGACAGCAGCGCGAGCGCGGAGCCGAGATCGCATTCGCCCAACGAGCCGCGCACGGTCGGCAGGTCTTCGATGTGCGTCTGCATGCGCGTCATGTCGAACGACATCGGCAGCGCGCGCGCCATCGCGACGAGGTCGTAGCCTTGGTTGGTCGGATCGCTGTTCCAGATCGTCGCGAACGGGAACGCGTCGAACAGCGTCGCGAGCTGGCTCTTCACTGCCGCAGCGTCCGTTTGGTAGAGCGGCACCCATTGCGTCACCACGCCGCCGGGACGCAAGCGGGCCTTCACGAGGTCGTAGTACTCCGCTGTGTAGAGCGCCGCTGCGCCGCGCACCCACGGATGGATCGGGTCCGACGTGATGATGTCGAACGTCTCGTTCGTCGTCGCGAGGTAGTGGCGCGCGTCGTCGAGCACCACTTGCGTGCGCGGATCGTCGAGCACGCCGCGGTTGACGTCGGCGAGGTGCACGCGCGCCGCTTCGACGACCGCTGGCTCGATCTCGCACACGACGATGCGTTCGACGGTGGGCCAGTCGACGAAGCAACCAGCCGTCACGCCAGCGCCGCAGCCGACGACGAGCACGCTGCGCGGCGCGCCATGTGCAAGGCACGGCAGGTGGCCGAGCATGCGTTGCAACCGCATGTCGAGGCTCTGCGTCGACGCGACGACCTTGCCGCTGACGTGGAAGCTGCGATGGCCTTCAAACTCGGAGACTGCGACGGAGGCGCTCACGCCTTCCTGCACCGTGAGGTATTCGACCGGCGCGTTCCAGTCCTCGATCGATCGGCCGAATGCGACGAGGCCGTTTGGCAGTTTGGGAACGAACAGCGCGCATAACGCGGCGAAGAGCAGCGCACACGTTGCTGCGAGCGTGCGACGCAGCGACGAACGGGATGTGCGCGATTCGCCGAGCAACATGAGCGCAGCGATTGCCGACAGCAGCGCGAGCGCGCGCTGGGTGTCCTGAGTTCCGATCCTGGCGACGCCGAAGAGCCCGATGCCGAGTGCGCCGAGGATCGCGCCGATCGTGTTGGCCGCGTAGAGGACGCCCACGATGCGGTCCTGCGCTGCAGTGGGCGCATCGGCCGTCGTGATCGCTAGTGGAAACGACGCGCCCCAAAGGATGCACGCGGGCAGCAGCGCGATGGAGCAGCGAACGAAGTCCCATGCGTAGTGCACGGGCATGTTCGTGTAGACCCGCTCCTGGAAGATCCACGTCGGTTCGCCGTACGGAAGGACATGCGCGATCGCAAAGGCGCCCCACAGGATCGCGGGCGCGAGCGCGAGTTGGCACATGCCAAACGCGCTGCGAGGCGAACGCGCGCGCAAGGACCATCGCGTGCCGAGCGTGCTGCCGACGCCGAGTCCCAAGAGGCACACGGCGAGGATCAGCGAAAATGTGTAGGTCGTCGCGCCGAGCAAGAGCGATAGCTGCCGCGTCCACACGATCTCGCAGCCGAGCGCCGTGAAGCCCGACAGCGCGATCGCAAACGTCGCCGTGCGCCGTCGCGCGCGCGCGTCGTTGTCGAGTGGCAACGGCATCGCGATCGCGGCCGTTGCTGCGCTGGCTGTCGTTCGCGGCATCGTGAGCGCGAGCGCGATCGCTGCTGTGCCGATCAGCGCGTTGGTCGTGGCCGCGACGAAGCTCGCGATGCGCACGTCGTAGACGCGCAGCAGAAAGAACCCAGCCGCCACAGTGCCAAACACCGCGCCGAGCAGGTTTGCGCCGTAGAACCGGCCGAGTTGCGCAGCGCTGTCCTTCGCGCCATCGAACTGCCTTGCTACCGCCGGCAGCGTGGCGCCCATCAGCATCGTCGGCGGCAACAACGCGGCGGCAGCGATCGCGCCGCGCCACAGCACGCTGCTGTTGCCGTTGCCTGCATGCAGTTCCGCGTAGAGCGCGCCGAGCTTCGGCAGCAAGAACGGCATCGCGGCGCCGAATGCGCCGATGCCGAGTTCGAGCGCCGCATAGACGAGCAGCGGGCGCCACGTCGCGCGCACACAGCGTGGCAAGAGCCAGCTTCCGAGGCTCATGCCGCCCATGAAGCTGCCGAGCAAGAACGCGACGGAGATCGCGGACGATCCGATCGACAGCCGCAGCAGATGGAACCACGCGACTTCGTAGACCAGCGCGGATGCGCCGCTCGCGAAGAACAACGCGGCGAGCGTCGCAGCGGCGAAGCGCTGTGCCCTGCCCGCGTGCGCCGTCGCGAGCGCTTCGCTCACGCGGCCTCTTGCTTGCGCTGCGGCAGCAGCGACACGACGAGCAGAGTCAACGTGACTGGCGCGACGACCCATGCGAGCGTCCAGCGGAACGTGTCGAGCGCGGCATGCTGCTTTGCGGCGAGCACGCACCAAGCCGTGTAGCACACATAGGCGCCGAGGAAGAAGAAGCCCTCCCAACGCGCGATGCGGCGGCCGGTGAAGAACACGGGCAAGCACAACAACGCCACGCCGAACATCACGGGCAAGTCGAACGCGAGCACGGTCTCGGATACCGGCAGCACGCCCTTCGCTGTGATGCCCGTAGCACCTAGACAGCCCAGGATGTTGAACGTGTTGCTGCCGACCACATTGCCGATCGCGATGTCGCGTTCGCCGCGGATGGCCGCGGTGATCGACGTCGCGACTTCGGGCAACGACGTTCCTGCGGCCACGATCGTGAGGCCGATCACGAGATCGCTCACGCCGAGCTGCTTGGCGAAGTTGGTCGCGGTGTCGACCAGCCAGTCGGCACCCATCACCAGAAAGAACAGGCCGACTGCGACGAGCCCAACCTGCACGGCCCAATGCGCGTCCCAACCGGACTTCTTCGGCATCGACTCGGCGTACTCGTCCTTGGTCGCGATCGTCTCGCGGCGCGACTGACGGATCAGCATCACGGTGTAGGCAACAAGCAGCGCGAGGAAGATCCACGACTCCGCGACGCTGATGTTCGCATCGCTCGCGAACCACATCAGCAGCAGCGAGGAGGCGATCATGATCGGCACTTCCTGCTTCAGGATCTGCGCGTGCACGACGAGCGGCGTGATCAGCGCAGACGCGCCGAGGATGAACAGCACGTTGAAGGTGTTGCTGCCGACCACGTTGCCGATCGCGATGTCGGCATTCCCATCGAGCGCGGAGCCGACCGAGACGGCGACCTCAGGCGCGCTTGTGCCGAATGCGACGATCGTGAGGCCGACGACGAGCGGCGACACGCCAAACGACAGCGCGAGCTTGCTGCTGCCGCGCACGAGAAGTTCTGCGCCGACGACGAGCGCAACGAGTCCCAGGCAGAAGAAGAGGATGTCCATCGGCGCGGGATGCTACGAATCGGGCTACGCGCGGTCGCCGCGATTCCGCCGCGCTCAGCCGCGCTTGCCGACGTCGGAGCCGAGCGTGAAGTCGTGCTCCACGAACCCCCGGCACTGCGCCATGGGCACCGCGACGGGCGCACCCTGCACCATCAGCGTGCCGCATGCGCGCACGATCGTGAACGCAAGGAACCCGCCCGCGTCGTTCTGGACCTCTTCGTGCACGTCTGTGCAGGCGTGGTGGACCAGCGCGCTCGGGATGCCGAGGAAGCGCGCGCGCAGACGGTGGTTCTCGTGTCGGTTGTCGATGCGAATGCGCATGCGCACGAACGGCTCGTCCGCACTCGCGACGAACAGGACCTCGCAATCAAAGCCGTCCTGCGTGCGCCCGAGCCTGCCGCGGAGCAGCAGTTCGCTGTAGCCCGCGCCGGTCGTGTGCCGCACCGGTTGGAGGAACTGCGCCGAGAACAACCGCGGCCGCTCGTTCTCGTCGCCGACAAAGCCGTCGAGCGTGCCGAGATCGGTGCGCGCCTCGAACCGCAGGCAGTTGGGGGAGTTGACGCCGGCGTCGCGGTCGACGAACAGCACGCCTTCCTTGCGCGAGAAGCGAATGCGCGAGCCGCCGCTCTCGACGAGCAGCTCCTTCTTCTTGCGCAGCGCCTTGCCCTCGAACGTCTGCACGCGCGTCGGGTCGTCGGGCGGCTGCGGCCACGCATCGTCCGCCTTGGGAGCGAGCGCGATCGCTTCTTCGAGCGCTGCCATGAAGCCGCGCGCCGTGCCGTCCTGCACCGTGCCGGCCCACAAGTCGGGCCGCATCATCGGGTCGAATGCGTCGAGGCGGTGACGCGCCGCGGCGCTGCGGCCGGCCGCGCGCAACGCTCGCCACGACAACAGCTTGAGTTCGATGCGACAGTCCATGCCCCCGCGGCCCGGAGGCTGCATGGCAAGGTGGTCGCGGTCGTCCGCAGTGGGCACGGTGGCGAGCGTGGTGGCTCGCCGATCAGGGTGGGACCTCAACGGGCGATCTCGATCGAGTAGTGGCGGTCGCTGTTCATCGCGACGTTGGCGTGGCCGATGCCCGCCGCCTTGGCGACCTGCACCGCTTCGTCCAGCGTCAGCGCAGCGCACAGCGACTGCAAGAGCAGCTGTTGGTGGTCCTTGGGAGCATTTCCCGCGTGCAGCGCGACGAGCCGCTTGGCTTCGTCCATCGTTGCGGGCCGGTAGAGGTCGCGGATCAGCAGCACGCCGCCCTTCGCCAGCACGCGCGCGGCCTCGCGGACGAACACAACGGGCTCGGGAATGTGGTGGAGGATCGTGTTGCTGAACACGCCATCGAACGCGCCGTCGGCGTAGGGCAGCGCCTTCACGTCGGCGCGCGCGAACGTGACCCGATCGGCCACGCCGTGGCGTTCTGCCGACGGCCGCGCCAGCGCGAGCATCGTCTCCGCGGCGTCGACGCCGACGATCGCGGGGATCTGGCTGCGCTTGCTGAGCAGGATCGGGATGTCGCCGGGGCCGGTGCCCAGGTCGATGACGCGGCGGCAGGCTCCGCCGCCGAGCTGCAGGAAGCGGTCGACGACGAGGCCGTTCACGATGGAGTGGTCCATCGCGGCGTAGCTGCCCGCCTCCTCTTGGGTGTCCATGTATTCCGGTTCGAGGACGCGTTGCATCGCCGCGATCTTTGGGAAGCGACAACCGGGGTTCCAGTTCTGAGGCGGAAATGCCGATGGCACCGCCGTATGAAGCCCGTCCGCCTCTTCGGTGACCCGTTCGCAGCCTGTGGCGCCTCGTCGGCTCTCCGCTCCGTTCTGGAGTGGTGCGATGAGCGAGGGTTCCGACCAAGCCTGTGCCTGTCGCCGATCCACCCAAGCAAGGGCCAGGGCGATGGGACGATTGTGCTCGGGGACGACGCGCCGAGCACGCTTGCGGACAGCGCGATCTCGCCAAAGCTGCGCGCGCTGATCGAGACCGCTGCGCACACCGCGCTGCCGTCGACTGCGCCGGTCGTCGTGTTTGCGCCGCAACGCTGGCGCCAAGACATGGTCGCGCTCGCTGGTCTCGAATGGCCCAAGGCGTGCGCGGTGCTGGTCGGCGGCGTCGATTCGCCCGAGGCCACGCTGACGCGCGTCGAGGGCGAGTTGCGATGGGCGGGCACGGAAGATCCTGCGATCTGCAGCGACTTGCATCAGCTCGAAGCATGGGCAGACCTGCCGTCGCCGCCGGCGAACGGGCCGGTGCTGCACGTCGGCTCCGACGATGCATCCGCGGGCACGGACGTCGCGATTGCTGCGTTCTTCGCCGCATGCAACGACTCGCAACGCACGTTGCGCATCGTGCTGCCCAAGGACTGCGCAGTCGCCGCGGCGCGCTTTGCGTCGCTCGTCAACGATTCGTTTGGAACGGCCGCGTTGCAGCGCGTCGAGTTCGTTCTCGCGGACTTGGTGCCTGAGCACGCCGCCGATTGCGCCGCAGCTCTGCTGCCGTTGCGCCGCCTGTTCGCGGGCGAATCACTCGCGCAGTTGCTCGCATCGGGCCGTCCGGTTGTCGCCACGCGCTACCACGCGACTGCGCCCGCGCTCGCGGCTCCATCGGTGTGCGTTCCCGTTGGCGGATCGATCACGATGGGCCACGACGGCTTGCCGTGGTGCGAGCCCGATCTCAAGAACGTCATCGCGGCGCTCAAGCACGCGTTGACCGACGCGGAGAAGGCCAAGGTCATCGGCCAGCGCGCGCGCGCGCATGCGCTCGCGGAGCTGTCGGCCGATCGTCCCGCTGCGCCGCCAAAGCGCATGCAGAAGCCGCGCACGCGGCCTGTCGTCGCGCTCGAAGCTCCGTTCTTCGAAGTGTCGTCGTCGAGTGAACTCAGCATCGACACGGCGCGCGCGCTCGCTCGCCGCGGCAACGTCGAACTCAAGCTCGTTCCGAGCGGCTCGTTCCGCCACGGTCTCGATGCGCTGCGCGAACGCGCGCCGGGCCTCGAGTCGCTGTTGTCGCGCGATCCTGGCGACGTCGACCTGTGGCTGTCCACCGGTTGGCCGCCTCGCGTCGATCGGCCTTCGTGCCGCACGTTCGCGTCGCGCATCGATTGGGAGTACGGCGCTCTGCCAACCGACCTCTCGCCGCTCGTCGTGAGTGAAGCGGACACGGTTGTGGTGCACAGCCGCCACGTTGAGCGCACCGTCGCCGACGCGGGCTGCAGCGCAGATCGCATCGTGCGCATTCCGCACGGCGTCGATGGCGCGGTGTTCTGCGAAGACGGCCCTGCGGACGCAGAGCTCGTCGCGTGGAAGGGCGACTTGCCGATGGTGCTGTTCGTCGGCGGAATGGTGTTCCGCAAGGGATTCGACGTGCTCGTGCGCATGGCGCTCGAGGCCACGCGTCGCGGCGCGAAGTTCGCTCTGTGCCTCAAGGCCGTCGGCCACGATCAGCACTACGCGGGCTACCACATGGAAGATCTCGCCAAGCGGCTCGCGTCCATTCCGGGCGCGCCGCCGGTGCGCATCCTCGACGCCGACGTGTCGCGCGAGAAGCTTGCGTCGATCTACCGTGCGGCGGACTTGCTCGTGCATCCGTATCGCGGCGAGGGCTTTGGCCTGCCCGTGCTCGAAGCGCGCGCATGCGGCGTGCCCGTGCTCGTGACGAGCGGCGGTGCTACGGATGACTTCGCATTTGGCCGCGGCTGCGTCGGCATCCCCGCGACGCGACGCGCGATCGAACTCGGCGGCGCTCACATGGGCGAGCCGTGGCTCTTGGAGCCGGACGCCGAGGCGGCGAGCGCGTTGCTCGTGCAGTGCCTCCAGCAGTTGCAGCAGCTCAAGGCCGCCGCGCGCGAAGAAGCACCCGCGGTGCGCGCAGCCCACACGTGGGAAGCCGCGGCCGAGGCGATCGAGCGCTTGGCGCTCGGCGAGCCGGCGACCGCGCGCCGAGTGTCGAAGAAGACGACGCTCGCGGCGCTTTAGGACTTTCCTGAGCCGATTCCTGAACTCCCGGCCTCAAGGCCGGATCCGCGTCTGCCGATGTCGCGTTTGCAGGCACTCCAACCATGATCGACTTCGATCGCGACACTGCTCTAACGCAGAAGCTGCTCGCGGCGCTCGACGCGCGCGCGAAGGCTTCGTTGCACAACATCGCCAACCAGAACCTTCCTGGCTTCAAGCGTCAGGAAGTGCGCTTCGAGGAGCAGTTGAAGCAGCAGATGGAGAAGGGCGAGCCGATCGGCGACGTGAAGATCGAAGTCACGCGCGACAACTCAGGCGCGCCGGGCATGAACAATGTGTCGCTCGTGGAAGAGGCTGCGCTGCTCGACAAGACCAAGCTGCTCCACGAATTCGCCACGCGGCGGATGGGCAGCTACTTCGGCACGCTCAACAAGGCCATCTTCGGCAGGTGAGGTAGGACATGAGCGATCCAGTGAAAGGCGCCTTCCAGGGCTTCGACATCGCGGCGGCGGGCCTCCGCGCCGAGATGGTTCGTTCGGAGATCGTGTCTGCCAACCTCGGCAACATGCATCGCACCGGCAACGCGCAGAACGAGCCCTACCGGCGCAAGTCGGTCGTGTTCGAGGAAGTGATGGATCGCGTGAACTCTGCGGAAGGCACGCCAGGCGGCGATCAAGTCGCGGCCGGCGTGAAGGTCGCGAAGGTCGTCGAAGACAATGCGACGCCGTTCCCGACGTTCCGCGATCCGGGCCATCCCGACGCGGACAAGGACGGCTGGGTGATGCGCAGCAACGTCGACGTGTTCCAAGAGCTCGTCGACCTTTCGATCATCGAACGCAGCTTCGACGCCAACCTCGCGTCGATGCGCAGCTACCGCTCGATGCTGCAAAACACGCTCAACAACATGCGGTCGTCGTGATCGGCGCCAACTGAGGAATTGCCATGAGCAGCTTTGGAATTGAAGGCGGAACAGGACCTGCGATGCGCGGGACGTACGCGAGCCTATTGGGCCCGCGTGGCGTCGGCGCGCAGGAGCTTCGTCCGCAAAGCGGCGGCGAAGTTGCTGCACCGGATGCGCAGAAGGGCGCGTTCGGCGGCGCGCTCGCGGACGCGATCCAACGCGTGGACTCGTTGCAGTCCGACGTAGCAAGCAAGACGCAATCGCTCGCAATGGGCGAGAACGTGGCTCTGCACGACGTGATGACGTCGATGGGCAAGAGCGAAGTCGCATTCAACCTCGTGTTGGAGGTGCGCAATCGCCTCGTCGACGCGTGGGAGAAACTGTCTCGATCGGTGGTTTGATCCATGCGCCAGTTCCTCAACGAACTTCAGAAGAACCTCGCCGGCATCTGGTCCCGTCTCGACGGCGGCCAGCGGCTGATCGTCGCGTCCGTGATGCTCGCGGCGGTGGTCGGCCTCGGCGGCATCCTGTGGTTCGCCGGCCAGCCGAGCTACGTCACGGTGCTCGAGCCATCGTCGAGCGAGGAGATGCGCACCGCGAAGCGCGTGCTCAGCCAAGCCGGCGTGCCGACGATTCCCGACGAGACCGGCCGCGGGCTGCTCGTCGATCGCTCGCACTACGGGCTTGCGCGCAATGCGTTGATCGAAGGCGGCCTGCTCGACAAGAGCCAGCGCTCGCTGCTCGACTCGAGCCTCGTCGAAGACGCGGACACCAAGCGCTTCAAGCTCGAAGCCGCGACTCGCGCGCAAGCCGAGATGGCGATCGCAGCGCTCGCTGGCGTGCAGAGCGCTACGGTCACCGCGAGCAAGCCCAAGCGTTCGGTGTTCCGCGATCGCGATCGCGAGACTGCGCCGCAAGCGACGGTTGCGCTCCGTCTTCGGCCCGAGGCTGCGTTCGACGCCGTCGCGCGCAGCGCCGCGTCGCTCGCGTCCTCGCAACTCGGCATCCCGATGACCAACGTCGAAGTGTTCGACGCGCAGAGCCCGGGCCAACGCTGGCGCTACGACCCCGACCGCGAAGCGGGCGGCGGCTCGGCGGAGTTCTTGGCATTGGAGCGTCGCTTGGCGCAGGAGCGCACTGCGAAGGCTCAGGACGCTCTCGACATGATCCACCCTGGCAAGACCAAGGTGACGGTCGGCGTCGAGCTCGATCCGCAATGGGAGGTCACGAGCCAGAAGGTGCTCGCGGAGTCGCCGATCGTGCTCAGCGACAGCATGACGAAGGACACGAGCGACAACAGCGAACGCGAGACGACCCCTGCGGGCGACCCCAGCGTCGCGGCGCAAGGCTCGACCGAATCGCAGGCGCGCACGTCGAACACGACCAAGAAGGAGACGCGCGACCGCACCTACCTGGCGGACATCGGTGAGCGCAAGAGCGGCAAGCTCGCGCCCGAAGTGAAGCGCCTGTCCGTCGCGTTGATCTACGACCGCGCGTTGGAGCAGCAGCCAGGCTTCGACAAGCAGAACCTCGTCAACGTCGTGAAGTCGATCGTGGGCTGGGATGCCGCGCGCGACCAGGACACCGCGTTCAGCTCGATGGTCGGCGAGTTCTCCGTCGAGGAGCCGATCGCAATCGAAGCCGGTCCCGGCATGGGCGATCTCGCAAAGCAGTGGGGTCCCGCGATCGGCCAGATCGTCGGCGTCGTGCTCGTGATCCTGTTCTTGAAGAGCTTGCTCAAGGCGCAGCCGTCGCGCGAAGCCTCGGGGGAGCCTGCAACGGCGTCCGTCTCTGCGGCCTCGGTAGACGAGACCAAGTTGCCGGTCGAGGAACAGCAGAAGCGCATGCGCCGCGAGATCGAGCGCGCGATCGCGAGCGACCCCGCCGCGCTTGCGAAGATGATGGAGAGCTGGCTCACGGAGCAGAAGGTCTGATCCAAGATGAGCGCCACGCCAAAGAAGGACAGCAAGACGCAGAACGCCGATCGCGCGATCGCGACTTTGTTGCTGTCGATCGACCAAGAGATGTCGGCCAAGGTGCTGCGGCACTTCTCCGACGACGCCGTCGATCGGATCACGCGCGCGATGCAGGAGCTGCAAGAGCTCAGCGTCGATCGCGAGAGCATTCGGCAGGCCTACTCGACCGCCGTGCAGCGCATGCGCCAAGGCGACATTGCGATCGGCGACGTCTCTGGCGCAATGCAGAGCGTGCTCGTCAAGGCGTTTGGCGAAGGCCGCGGCGCCGACGTGACGAAGCGCGCTAACAACGACATCCTCGCGAAGAAGCCGTTCGCGATGTTCGAAGCGTTGACCGCCGAGGATCTCGCCAACTTGCTGACCGAAGAGCACCCGCAGATCGCGGCAGTGTTCATGGCGCACCTCGATCGCAAGAAGGGCGGCGAAGTGCTGCGCTTCCTCGAAGAGGAGATGCGCGCGGATCTGATCCAGCGCGTCGCCAACCTCGATCGCACTCCGCCTGAGGTGGTTCAGCGCGTGCTCGAAGTGATGCGCAAGAAGGTCAAGGACCTCGGCCTCACGACGTTGCGCGCGGAGCCCAAGGCATGGGTCAAGGCCGCGGCGCAGATCCTCAACAACATGGGCGGCGGCGAGAAGACGATCCTCGAGAAGATCGAAGGCGCCGACGCGCAGATGGCTGCTGCGATCCGCGACGAGATGTTCACGTTCGATGACATCCAGAAGCTCGACAAGAAGGCGATGCAGAAGATCCTCGCCGCCGTCGATTCGCGGAACCTCGCCGTCGCGTTGAAGGCTGCGATCCCCGCGGTCGAGCAAGCGATCCTCGGCAACCTCAGCAAGCGCGCGGCGGACATGGTCAAGGAAGAGCGCGATTCGCTCGGCCCGACGCCGCTCTCTGACGTGACTGCTGCGCAGCAAGAGATCCTGAAGCTGATCCGCGACCTGGTCGACAAGGGCGACATCCAAGTCGGCGGCGCCGCGCAGCAGATGGTCTAGGCACGCCATGACGACGATCCCATCCGCCATCGCCACTGAGGCTCCGATCCGCGCCGTGCGCGTGTTGTCGCGTTCTGCGCTCGCAGACGAGTCGACGCGCGGCAAGGTGAAGTGGTTGATGTCGCTCGGCGACCTCAAGGCTCGCCGCGACGCCGAACAGAAGTCATTGCTGACGATCGCGCAGGCGGTGTCGCGCGCGGCGCAACAGACGCAGGCGACGGTGCAGCAACGCGCCGACGAACTGTCGGCGCTCGTCGTCGAACTCGGGCTTGCGGTTGCGCGCGAGATCGTTGGCGCAGCGCTCGATCGCGGCGACGTCGATCCGACCGAGACCGTCGTGCACTGCATTCGTGACTGCGTGCACGGCTCCTCCGAATCCGATCTCGTGGTGCGGTTGCACCCTCTCGACATCGCGATCGTGCAAGAGCGGATCGCGGCGATGCCGGAGCTGCACGAGTCTGTCGCGCTGACGAAGTTCGTCGCCGATCCATCGCTCGGCCGCGGCGAAGTGCGCGCGGCGACCGAAGCAGGCAAGCTCCGTTACGACCCGCGCGAGGCGTTCGAGCGCGTGGCCGCCGCAGTGCGCAACGCTGCGCAAGGCGGCCGTTCGTGACGACGAAGCCCATTCTTCCGCCGCACCTTCTGTCCGCGATCGCGGCAGGGAGCGCGCAGAACCGCATGGTGGCCGAAGGTCGCGTGAAGGCGATCTCCGGCATCGCGATTCGCGTCGCTGGCCTGCGCGCCGCGATCGGCGACGTGTGCACGATCCATGCGCAGAACGGGCGCGAAGAGATCCCCGCCGAAGTCGTCGGCTTTGACGGCGGCGAAGCAGTGGTGCTCGCGCTTGGCGATCAACACGGCGTTGCGCCGTGGGATCTCGTGCGCAACGACCATCGCTCGTTGCAGGTGCCCGTTGGTCCATCGCTGCTCGGCCGCGTGCTCGACGCTCTCGGTCGACCGATCGACGGCGGGCCGCCAATCGAGGCGCCGACGCGTTCGATCACCGGTTCTGCGCCATCGCCGCTTGAGCGATCGCCGATCCACGAGCCCATCGCGACCGGCGTCGCCGCGATCGATGGGTTCATGACATGCGGCAAGGGCCAGCGCATCGGCATCTTCGCAGGCTCCGGAGTTGGCAAGTCGACGTTGATGGGCACGATCGCGAAGAGCGACGCGGCGCAGGTCAACGTCATCGCGATGATCGGTGAGCGTGGCCGCGAAGTGGGCGAGTTCCTCACCGAGTCGCTGGGCCGCGAAGGCATGGCGAAGTCGGTCGTGATCGCGTGCACGTCGGACCAAGCTCCGATGCTGCGCCTCAAGGCGCCGATGGTGGCGGTCACGATCGCAGAAGCGTTCCGCGACCAAGGCCTCGACGTGATGTTCTTGATGGACAGCGTCACGCGCTTTGCGATGGCTGCGCGCGAAGTGGGCCTCGCCGCCGGCGAACCGCCAACGCTGCGCGGCTACCCGCCGTCGTTGTTTGCGAAGATGCCGCAACTCGTCGAGCGCCTCGGCAACGATGGCCGCGGCTCGATCACGGGATTGTTGACCGTCCTCGTCGACGGCGACGACATGAACGAGCCGGTGTCCGACGCGTTGCGCGGCTATCTCGACGGCCACATCGTGCTGTCGCGCAAGCTGGCAGAACGCGGGCGTTTTCCCGCGGTCGATGTGCTCGGTTCGATCAGCCGCCTGATGCCCAAGGTCACAACCAAGGAGCACCAAGCGCGCGCGCGCAAGCTGCGCGAGTGGCTCGCGCACTACGAGGAGAACAAGGACCTCGTCACGGTGGGGGCCTACAAGAAGGGCGGCGACCCGCTGCTGGACCAGGCGATCGCGCGCCTGCCGCAGATCGAGGAATTGCTGTACCACGGCGCCTCGCCGCGCCTGCCTGCGGACACGCAGAAGCGCTTGCAGACGATCGCCGGGATCTGAGCGGCTGAGTTCCCTGCAGTTCGGCTCCACAAGATCCCATGCCATGGCCGATAGACGGGACCATGGGTCGGTTCCGTTTCCGGTTGGCGGGTTTGCTTCGGCTGCGTGAGCAGATGGAGCAGGCTGCGCGGCGTGAGCTCGCAGGCGCGATGGGCAAGGTCGCCATCGTCGAGCAACGTCTCGTCTCCGCCACGGAAGGGCTCGCCGACTGCGAACGCGCGGGTTGCGCCGCGGACGCTGCTGCTCCGCTCGCTCGCGCTCTTGCCAAGGGACTCGCGCGCCATCGCCTGCGTTTGCAGAACGAACTGCGCGCATCGCAGGCGCAAGCGGATCGCGCGCGCGGCGACTGGATCGAACGGCGCAAGGACCAGCGCGCGCTCGACATGCTGCACGACAAGCAGCGTGAAGCGTGGCTGCAGGATCTGCAGCGCAAAGAACAACAAGAACTCGAGGAGCTGTCGCGCGGCCGCATGCAGGCTACGCGCGCGGAGGAAGCACGATGAAGGGGCTGATCGTCAACGGGATCGCGGGCGTGGGCTTGTTCGCTGGCGCAATGGTGGGCGGACTGATGGCCACGGGCCGTTGGAACCACGAAGGTGTCGCGAACATCCCCGTGCTCAACATGATGTTCCCAGCGCCGCCAGCGGCGGATGCCACGGATGGCCATGCAGCGGAGGATCCGCACGCGGCGCCGACGGAAGGCGCACATGACGCGGGCACGACGACGAACGCGCACGACGCCGCGGCAGACGCGCACGGCGCGCCGGTCGACGGCGCAGCGCAGCAAGAGCCGCAAGATCCAAAGCGCTTGCCGTTGCCGACGCCGGGCAAGTCCGTGTTCCAGAAGGAAGAGAAGAAGGGCGGCGGTGGCCACGGCGAAGCCGCGGACGCGCACGGTGCCGAAGGCGGCAAGGACGCGCATGGCAAGGATGCCGGCCACAAGGCGGATGCAGCGCATGCGCCAGCTCCTGCGGGCGAGACTGCGCACGGCTCCGCGCCGGAGCGCGACTTCACGCACTTGCAGCGGCAACTGAAGCAAGAGCCGGGTGTTCGCTACGAGCCAGGCGCGCTGTTCCGTTTTGAAGGACTGCCATCCGGCGTCACGCCAGACCAACTCAACGCCGCGTGGAAGCGCGTGCAGGACGGCCTTCTGGAACTGGAGCGGCAGAAGAAGGCGCTCGAGATCCAAGACAAGGAGCTGCGCGAGTTCAGCGAAGACGTTGCGCGTCGACAGACTGAAGTCGGCAAGCAGCGCGCCGAGGTCGAAGCGATGCATCGCCGCCTCGATGAGCGCATCGAGCAGTTCCAGGACCAGATCAAGTTGATCCGCAACGACGAAGTCGCGGGGCTGAAGCGCAACGCGCAACACCTCGCCACGTTCGAGCCCAAGAAGGCCGTCGAGATCATCACGGACCAGTGGAAGACCGACGCTGGCCAGGTCGAGGTGCTCAAGCTCCTCGAGTTCATGAGCAAGGACGACATCGACGAGATCTACGCCGAGATGCCGACCGTGCTCGTGCGCGACGTGATGCAGAAGCGGCTCAAAGTGACCAAGGAGCCCGCGCCAGCGGCCAATCCCAAGAAGTGAACTTTTTCTCGACACCCGAGTCTCGCCGCGTCGATAGACGACGGAAGCACCGGTGCGAGGGAGCGATCCACAGTGTCTGACGACAAGAAGAAAGAAGCAGACGGCAAGGCCGACGACGGCAAGAAGAAGAAGGGCTTGCCCGCCGTCGTGATGGTCGCAGTCGGAGCCGCGATCGGCGGCGCCGGCGTCGTGTTCTTGGTTCCGCCGAAGACCGTCGAGGTGCAAGCACCCGTGGTCGTGCTCGTCGACGAGCAAGTGGAGCACCCAGACAAGATGGAGTTCCGCTTCAACCCGCGCGCCGAGGCTGGCAAGGCCTACGCGAACATCAGCTTCACGTTCGAGTACTCGGTGCGCGAGGACAAGAAGGACGCTGCGTTCGAGGCGATCAAGCACGGCTGGGGTCGCGCGCGCTCCAACGTGATCGAGTTGCTATGCGGCATGACTGCGAAAGAACTGCAGTCGCCGAGCGGCAAGCGCATCCTCGCCAAGTCGTTGATCGAGACGCTGGACGCGACGCTGTTCCCTGAAGACGGGCACGAGAAGGTCGCGACGGTGAACTTGATCAACTGGGGCGACTACATGTTCCAGTGACCTGGGACTGGTGACCTAAGTGAACGACATCCTCAGCAACGAAGAGATCGACACGCTGCTCGACATGTTCCGCAAGGGAACCGTCGAGGACGAAGTCCGATCCGCTGCGCCGGCGCTAGATGTGCCCGCGGACGATCGTTGCCGTGAGGTCGATCTGCTGAAACCTAACCGGCTGGCGCGCGAGCAAGTGCGCGGCATCGAGCGCTACTTCGAGAGCGCCGCCAAGCTGTTGTCCGCGACGATCTCCGACAAGTTGCGCATCGATGCGCGCTGCGATTGCGTCGCGGTCGAGCAGCAGCGCTTCTCGACTTGGTTGGAGCAACTGCCCGGCCCCGTCGCGATGTATGTCGTCAAGATGGAGCCGTTCAAGGCTCCCGTGCTGCTGTCCGCGAGCACGAGCCTGCTCTATGGCGCCGTCGATCGCATCCTCGGCGGCTCTGGCCGCGTCTCGCGCGTTCCGAAGGACTTTACGCAGGCGGAATACACCGTCGCCGATGCGTTGATGGGCCCGTGCCTCGACCGCCTCGTAGAGAGCCTCGACGAGGTCGTGAAGCTCAAGTGGTCCGTCGAGAATCGCTTTTGCAACCCGTCGATGGCGCAGGTGCTGCCGTCGCAGGACGTGGTGCTGTCGGTCTACTTCCAAGTCTCCGGCGAGTTCCTAATCGGCGACCTGCGCTTGATGATCCCGTTCCAGGCGATCGAGCCGCACTTGGAGAAGTTCGCCAAGGACAGCGTCACGCGCATGGAGCCGGGCGCCATGAAGGACAAGGTCGCAAAGACCCTCAAATCCGTGCCGCTCGACCTCTCTGTCGAACTGGGCTCTGCGCGCATCACGCTGCGCCAGTTGCTCGATCTCCAACGCGGCGACGTGATCCCACTCGATACTCGGTTTGGTAGTCCTGCAGTCGTGCCGGTGATGGGCAAACCCAAGTTCCTCGGCCAAGTTGGCCGGATCGGCAACAGGTTGGCGGTCCAGGTTGCCGATGTCATGGACGAGTAGAGCATGACTGAAACGACGACCAACCCTGTGGATGCGTGGAGCGCAGCGAGCGAACTGGCGCGCGCGTCGGCCGAAGCGGTCGCCGCAGCGGTGCAGCCTGTCGCGTTCGGCCAACTCGGCCCGGGCGTGAAGGGCGATACGCGCAACCTCGATCTGCTGCTCGACGTCGAGATCCCGATCTCGGTCGAAGTGGGCCGAGCGAAGATGAGCCTAGAAGAGGTTCTGAAGCTCGTGCCCGGCAGCGTCGTCGCGCTCGACAAGAAGGCTGAGGAGCCCGTCGATCTGCGCGTCAACGGCAAGCTCGTCGCGCGCGGCGAAGTCGTGCTCGTCGACGACACCTACGGCCTGCGCATCACGCAGATCGTCGACGCCGCGGGTCGCATCGAGAGCCTGCGCTGATCGTCAGCGGCTGTTGGCCGCGATGATCCGAGGTCGGCATTGCTTCCGAGCCTTGCGCCGCATCCTGTCGCGCCGCCTGTGTGCGCGGCATGCTGCGCAGCATGCATGCGTTGACTCGATCTCTGTCCCTGCTCGCCGCCGCCGCGCTCGCCGCTTCGTGCGGGTTGTTCCGCTCTGCTCCAGAAGAGCGCGACTACACGCTCGTCTATCTCAAGACCGGGCCGGCGGTGGGGTTGTCGAAGGATGAGCAAGCGCAGGTGTTCGCGGGGCACTTCGCGAACATGAGCCGCCTTGCGCGCGAAGGGCATCTCGTCGTGGCTGGGCCGTTCGGCAAGCAGCGGAGTGATGCGGCGCTGCGCGGCATCTTCGTGCTGACCACCGGCGACGTGGCGCGCGCGAAGGAGTTGGCGGAGAGCGACCCCGGCGTGAAGTCGGGCGTGTTCGCGCTGGAGTATCACTCGCTGCGCACCGCGGCGCCGCTCGCGCAGTTCTTGGCGGCGGAGTTGGCGCGCGAGGACGCAGAAAAGGCTGCGGGGAAGACGCCGAAGCCCGCAGACAACATCCGCGGCTATGCGCTGCTGATCGCTGACGACTACGCGAAGATGTCCGAGGCGCTCGACGGCCGCCGCGAGGCGTTGCTC
>JBEELK010000377.1:0-10457 GCA_041168165.1 Planctomycetota bacterium
CCAACTGCAAAGTGCTCGGAGTCAGCAACTCCAACAGCCAACGCGAGAGCATCCTGCAGCGCGCGAAGGCGCAAGGGCTGACCAACCTGGAGATCGTCACGGCGGACGCCAACGTGTTCGAGCCAGGCCGCACGTTCGACCGCGTGTTCTCGATCGAGATGTTCGAGCACATGAAGAACTGGCGGAAGCTGCTCGCCCGCGTCGCGTCGTGGCTGGATCGCGACGGCAAGCTGTTCATCCACATCTTCACGCATCGCAATGCGGGCTACCCGTTCGTCGCCGACGGCGACAACGATTGGATGGCGCGCCAGTTCTTCACTGGCGGCCAGATGCCAGCAGACAGCCAGATGCTGTACTTCCAGGACCACCTCGCCATCGAGGCGCATTGGCGCGTGTGCGGGCAGCACTACCAGAAGACGAGCGAAGCGTGGCTCGTCAACATGGACCGCAATCGCGACACGCTGTGGCCGCTGTTCGAGCAGACCTACGGCAGCCGCGCGAAGGCGATGTGGAACGGCTGGCGCACCTTCTTCATGGCGTGCGCCGAGCTATGGGGCTTCGACCAAGGCCGCGAGTGGTTCGTGTCGCACTACCGTTTCCACAAGCGGTGACCGCAAACCGCGGCTAGGCGATCACGCGCGCTTGGTGAGCCGCAGCGCGCATTGCACCGCAGAGTCCGCGTCGCCCGCGCCCGCCTCGGCGCCAAGACGCACGTGCAAGTCCGGCACCTTCGCGAACGGCGAACCGCCGAGCAGGATCGGCGGCGACCCGCCAAGTTGCGTGTTGCGCATCTCGACGACGCTGCGCGCCTGACCGAGGTGCAGCAGCATCGTTGCCGACACCGCGAGCAGATCGCACTGGCGACCCGACAAGGCCCACGGCAAGTCGCTCGCGGGCAAGTCGGCGCCGAGGTTGGTCACGCGGAACCCAGCGAGTTGCAACCGCTGCGCGATGATACGAATCCCGAGGTCGTGGAGGTTGCCCGACACGGCGAACGCAACGACGTGCGGCGCATCCGGCGCAGGCTTCGGCACGCGCGACTGCAGCATCACGAGAACTTGGCCCGCCAACTGGCTCGCGAAGTGCTCATCGGCGATCGGCGCCTCGCCGAGCATCCACATGCGCCCCACTTCTTGTTGCGAGGGCATCAAGATCGAGTCGTGCACCTGCCCAGGAGTGATGCCGTCCTCGAGCGCGGTGCGCACGACATCGATCGCCTCCTCGCCCTGCCCCTCGAGCACCGCGAGCAAGAACTGCTGCGCGCGGCGAGCGAGCGGCCCCTGCTGCTCAATCGGGCTCGGCGGCACCGCGGGGGCTGACCGAGCGGACTGTTGGGCCATCGCGAGCGACTTCAGGAAGGCCGAACCGTGGGACGGAGGCAAATCGCGCTCGAGCACCGTCGCGAGCGCATCCAACGACAGCGACAGGTAGTCGTCGGCAACCCCGCGAAAGTGCAGTGCCGTCCGATACCAAGCGACAGAATCGGCGAACAACTCGGGGGCATCGACCGCGAGGCTTTCCGCGAGCTGGAGCACCCGAACCTCGATATCCGCTTCCGGCGAAGCGAATGTCGTGGGCAACGCCTTCGCAACGAAGCCTGGTCGCATTGCCTCCATGGCAGCGACAGTCGCACGTGCATACGCGCGCGATGAGGCTCGCATCAGAGGGACGATTGTGCGGTATGTGGACATCGGTGAGGAGCGCGCCAGTTCGCGTCAGCCTGCCGTGAGGATGCGGTGCATCCAGTGCAAGCCTCGGAACGAAACATCCGCCGCCCATTCTTGGGCGACGGTTGGCTGTCTTCACCTTAGCGACGGTTGGCAAACGCGGAAGGCCGATGTCCGCCGGATACCACGCTGGAAGGCCCCACCCGTCGGCAGCTAACCGACAACATCGACGCGATCGAGCCATGCGGGTGAATTCCAAGTCCATGTGCAAGAGACCGCGCGACGGGGTAGCTTCTTCGCGCCGCATTCGCGCTATGGACACCCCGCTGCTAACCCAAATCGCTGAAGGCCGGCCAGGCGCAGTCGAAGACTTCCTGCGAGGCTATGGCAACGCAGTTTGGGGTCTCGCGCGACGGTTCTGCCGCTCCGCCGAAGACGCAGAAGATGCGACGCAGGAGATCCTGGTCGAGATCTGGCGCAACGCAGCTCGATACGACCAGAACGCCGGCAGCGAACTGACGTTCGTGATGACGATCGCACGTCGGCGATTGATCGACCGCGCGCGTCGCCTCGGTCGACGGCCGCAAGTCGAACTGTTGCAAGAAGCGTCCGAACTGCCGGGCGAGCCCGCGAAGTTCGACGCCGCGGAGTTCGATGACGAAGTCCGCCGCGCGCAGGCGGCGATGCTGCAACTGCGCCCCGAGCAACGCCAAGTGCTGGAACTGGCGCTCAACGAAGGCCGCACCCACCACGAAATCTCGGTCGCCATCGGCATCCCCCTTGGCACCGTCAAGAGCCACGCGCGCCGCGGCCTGATCCGCTTGCGCAACCTGCTTGGAGTCGCTCAGCCCGATCAAGAGGGAGACCTCGAATGAGCGACGAACGCTTGGAACCGCTGGCCGACGCAGTGCTCGACGCTTGGGAGGCTGGCGCTCAGGTGGACTTCGCGACCACTGGCGGCGCGCCAGAGGCTCGCGCAGAGCTGGCCGGACTGGAGCGCGCGGCCGTGATGTATGCGGCGATCGGCGCTATGCGGACCGCGCAAGCGGCACCGATGCGCCCCGCGTTCTTCGAGCAACTCGTCGCCGCCGGCAACGAGATCGCGAAGGCGCCTGCAATCCCGATCCAAAAGGCGCCGCTGCTAGGCAACTCGGTCTCCCGGCAGCCGCGCTGGCTCCCGTTCTTGGCGGGCGCAGCCGCAGGCTTCTTGGGTGCATACGTTGCGCTCAGCCCAGCTGATGGAGAACCGCCATCGCGCATGCGCGAGGAGTTCCTCGTCCGCGGCAACTACGCGAAGATCGACTGGAAGCCCGGGACCTCAAACTCGTACGGCTCTGTGCACGGCGACGTGGTGTGGTGCACGCAGCGTCAACAAGGCTTCTTGCGCATCGACGGGCTGCAGCCGCTGCCGCAGGGTTTGCAGTACCAACTCTGGATCGTCGACGCCGACCGCACGGGCGCGCCGGTAGATGGCGGCCTGTTCGATCTCGCGAGCGGCAACGAGCAGGTCGTGCCGATCCACGCCAAGCTGCCGGTGCGCGAGGCCAAGGCCTTCGTCGTCACGGTCGAGAAGAAGGGCGGCGTCGTCGTCAGCGAGCAAAAGGACGTCGTCGCAATCGCGGGCATCTGACGCGTCTTGCGTCGCTCGATGGCGTTGCGAGTTCCGCGCGCTGCATGCTTGCGCGAGTCCCCGTCGATCTCTATGGTGCCCGCCCTGAATGCGCAGGCCGTAGTAGGCTTGCTCGCTCGGGCAGGTAGCTCAGTTGGTAGAGCATGGCATTGAAAATGCCAGGGTCGCCGGTTCGACTCCGGCCCTGCCCACCACCTTCTCCGTCGCGCAACCGCGGGAGTGGCGTCCCGAGCACGCAGACCGCCCGACTCCTCGACGGTCGCGTTGCTAGGCGGGCCTAGGTAGGCCGCCCTTCAGTCTGCCAGCGGGAACGCAACGCGCCGGATCCGCCGCCCCGGCACATCGACGAGCAGCACGCCATCGGCCTCGAATGCCACCTCGTACTCGAGCAGCTGACGACGCGTGGGCGTGTGCAGCGGATCACAGACAACCGGGCCACCTTTGACCTCGGCGACGAAGGTCTCGCCCTTCCGTTCCACCAGGAAGTCCGCGCGCAACTCGACTTCGCACCAAGCGCCGTCGACCCTCACGCGATACCGCCGCGTCGTCTGGCGCGCGACGACCCGGTAGCCCGCGCCCGCCAACAGGCCAAGAGCAGCCTGCTCGCCCCACGATCCCAATCGCCGGGATCGCCACGCGCGCAACCACCGCATCGCGGCAGCCACCTGCAGCAAGAGGCCGCCGCCGAGCAGGGCTGCGCCAAACAGCACGCCGAGCAACCCCCAGTCCGGCAAGTCGCGCAGAGTCTGCACCGCTTCTGCAACCCATTCGCGGATCGGCCACTGCGCGGGATCCGGCCATTGCGGCGCCGCGGCGGCGATTCTCTGGAGTTGCGTTCGCATCGACAAGGGCAAGGGCCATCCGCACAGCCCTGCACGCGCAACAGACTACGCGCGAGTCCGTAGCAGACACCGGACATCCGCCCCGAAAGACCGCGTAGGTCTGCGAGCGTTGCGGAGGAGACATGAACCGCAAAGGACTCGACGCTCTGTTCTCCCCGCGTTCTATCGCCGTCTTCGGAGCCAGCGACCGAAAGGGCGCAGTGGGCTGCGTGGTCTGGGACAACTTGCGAACCTGCGGCTTCTTGGGCTCGCGCTACGCGATCCATCCAACGCGCAAAGAACTGGGCGGCGAGCCGGTCTTCGCATCGCTCGCAGCGCTTCCCGAGGTTCCCGAACTCGGCATCGTCTGCACGCCGCCAGCGAGCGTGCCCGACATCGTCGACGAACTCGCCGACCGCGGCGCTGGCGCCGTGATCGTGATCACGGCCGGACTCAACACAGAACAACGGCAACGGCTGCTGTCCGCGCATCGACGCACCGGCATCCGCATCCAGGGCCCCAACTGCATCGGCACGATTGCACCTCGCGCGAAGATGAACGCGAGCTTCGCGCACGCGACCGCGAACGCGGGCGAACTCGCGTTCGTCACGCAGTCCGGCGCGCTGATGACCGCGATGCTCGACTGGGCCAACGCGCGCGGCCTCGGCTTCTCGTGCTTCGCGTCGCTCGGCGACCAGCTTGAGCTCGATTGCGCGGACTTGCTTGCGCACCTCGCGCATGACGACGCCACGCGCGCAATCTTGCTCTACCTAGAGTCGGTGCAAGACAGCGCCAAGTTCCTCGCCGCAGCGCACGAGGCGGCGATGCGCAAGCCAGTGATCGTCGTCAAGGCTGGCCGCAGCGAAGCCGGCAGCAAGGCAGCTGCGTCGCACACCGGCGCGCTGACGGGCTCCGACCTAGTGTTCGACGCGGCGGCGCGGCGCGTCGGCATGCTGCGCGTCGACTCGGTGCACGACCTGTTCCTCGCCGCCGAGACGCTCGCATGCTTGCCGGACCGCGCGCCCGAGCAACTCACGATCGTCACGAATGGCGGCGGCGCTGGCGTGCTCGCAGCGGATGCATGCGCGCTCTACGGCGTGCCGATGGCACAACTGTCCGACGAAGCGCGCGCGCGGCTCGACGCGATCCTGCCCGCCAACTGGTCGCGCGCGAACCCGGTCGACATCCTCGGCGATGCGCCGGTGTCGCGTTATGTCGCGACGATGCAGGAACTGCTGAGCCGCGACGAGTCTGGCTCGATTCTGTTCGTGCATGCGCCGACGGCGATCGTGCCGAGCGCAGAGATCGCAAAGGCCCTTCTGCCATTCGCGCAGCGCAAGGAAGGACAACCAGCGCGCTTGCTGTCGTGCTGGCTCGGCGACGATGCCGTGCGACAAGCGCGCGCCACGTTCCGCGCCGCGGGAGTCGCGGACTACGACACGCCAGAGGAAGCCGTGCGCGCGTTCTCGCTGTTGCAGCAATGGCGCAAGCTGCGCGACCTGCTTGATACGCGTGTGCAACTACCGACAGCGACACCGCCGCTCGATCTGTGTGGCGTGCGCGCGATCCTGGACCGCGCGCTGCACGACGGCCGCGAGTGGCTGCTCGAAGACGAAGCGAAAGCGGTGCTCGCTGCGGCAGGCATCCCGACTGTCGCAACGCGCCACGCGGAAGCCAATGCAGACGCGGCGATCGAAGCGGCGCGCGAGATCGGGTTCCCCGTCGTGCTCAAGATCCTGTCGCCCGACTTACTGCACAAGAGCGACCTCGGCGGCGTGGCGCTGGACCTCGGCGATGAAGAGGAGTTGCGCATCGCGGCGAACGCGATGCTCCTGCGGCTGAAGAAGTCGCGCCCCGACGCGCGCCTCGTCGGGTTCTCGGTGCAGACGATGGTGCGCGCTCGCGGCGCAGTGGAACTGATCCTCGGCGCGAGCATCGACCCGACCTTTGGGCCTGTGCTGCTGTTTGGCCATGGCGGCACCGCCGTCGAGTTGCTCGCGGATCGCGCGTTGGCGTTGCCGCCGCTCGATGCTGCGCAAGCCGACGCGTTGATCGCTCGAACGCGCGTGCAACGGTTGCTGCACGGCTACCGAAACCAGAGCGCCGCGGACTGCGCATCGGTTCGCAACGCGCTCGTTGCGCTGTCGCGCCTCGTGGCGGCAGTGCCCGAGATCGCGCAACTCGACATCAATCCGCTGTTGGCGACCCCAGATGGCTGCATCGCGCTCGATGCGCGCATCCAAGTGAAGCGCGATGCGCCTGGCGGCGCCGCTCGGTTTGCGTTGCGCAACCTACGTATCGCAAGCGTCGACCAAGCGCGTGCCATCACGCCGCACCTCTGCACCTGCTGATTTCAGACCGGGGCGTTAGCCACTGCGGATCTACGGCCTTCGCCCCAACACAGCACGCGCATCGCGATCGAGAGCCACGCGTTGTTGCCGAACACCGCACCTTGGCGGGTGGCCGACTACCCCATCCAGCACCTTCACGAATCTGTCGAAACACGCCACTGTCCGCCCAGCACACAAGGAGCCGCGCGGCTCCGAAAACGCGGATCGACGCGAGCGCACATCGCACCGCGCCACCTCAATGCCCTTACGAAACGAGTCCGAGACGCTGCAAGCGCACCGCGATGTGCTGCAACCGCTGCTCGATGACCATCGCCTCGCGCGCGACGCGCTGGCGGCGATGGAACGTCGTGTCGTGGAGGAGCGACTGGAGCGCCCGGTTCGGCCCGGCTTCTGGCAGGACGCACTCGCGTTCTTCGATGGCTACTTCGAGCAGGTCCACCATCGCTTCGAGGACGAGCACGTGCTGCCTGCGCTCGCAGACGCTGGGTTCGCGCCGCAAGGATCGGCTGCTCGGATCATGATGCAGGAACACGAGCGCATGGGCCCGTTCTTGCAGCACCTGCGCGTCGCCATCGGACGCGGGGATCCCTACGAGCTGCGAGCCACCGTGCAGTCCTTCGTGGCCTTGCACCGCCAGCATCTCGATCGCGAGGAGCACAACGTGTTCCCGCTTCTGCGCGCCACGATCGCGCGCGACGAACACTGCGAACTAGCGATGCGCATCGAAGAGCTCGAAGCCGACACATCGGGCGAGCGGCACGACGCCGAGCGATTGCTCGAAGAACTGCGCCGCGGCGCGCGATCGTCGAACCACGACTGAAGCGCGCAGGCAGCCGCCTCTGCCTCAACGATCTTAGCCCCACACCAACGGGGCCCTTCATTCGCGGAGCGCATGAATCCAGCCCGTCGGCGGCATGAGCCGACGGGCTGCATCCAACGCATCAGTTCGTGTATTCGAACCGCACGATGTGCGCGACGTTGACGCTGCGTCGACCGGCGACGCCCGCGAGCTCGCCGACGACCATCGCCATGTCGAGCGCTGGCATCGACGTCGCAACCGTCCACTTGATGCCGTTGCTCACGTTCCAACCCGGCAGCTCAAGCCACTGCGACGCGAGTTCGGCGCCGAGGATCCACGGCTGGTTTGGCAGCCAGAGTTCCCAGTGCGCAAACGCCGACGTGCATCCCGGGGCAGCGGGCGGCACCAGCACCGAGAGCTGCGACTGGTAGATCTCATCCAAGTAGCAGTTGGCGCCCGGCGCTCCGATCCCCAGCGCGTTCAGCGGGATCGGGAACGGCGATGGATGCCCGAGCATCGCAACGCACAGCGTGTAGGGCAGCCCGCACGCAGTCATGAACACATGCGACCCAGCGGACAGCTCCGACTCGTAGACCGAGCTCCAATCGCCTTCTGCGTTGCAGGTCGGGCCGGTGCCCGGACCAAGGTCTGTCACGACGCTATCCGCCGTCTGCGTTGCAGCGTCAGCGGTCCAGATCGCGGAAGACTGGTTCGTCACCTTCGTGCCCGACATGTCGATGCACAGCGTCCCGCCTTGGTAGAGGAACGGCGTCTGGAACTCGATGCGAACGATGTTGTCCGGCGTCCACGCAATCTGAGCGTTGGGCAGCGGAGTCGGCGACGTCGGCGCTTGGATCTGGCCAGTGAACACCTGGACCGGGTTGGGTCCGATGTTGGCCGCAAACGACTGCGAACTCGCGAGCGGCGACATCGGCGCAATCGACAGCGTCACCGTGACGTTCGACGAACCGCTGGGGAACGGCTCAAGGAACTTGTGACGCCGAAACTCGATCGCCTGCAGCGTCTTGCCGACCAAGGCTGTGAGTTGGCTCTGACCGATCAGGAGCTGCTCGCGGCCGGACGCCACGATGCCGGGCACCAATTCACGGCAATCGCCGTTCTGGTTGTCGTAGCCCGCAGGCACCACGTGGTGCTGCTGCGCAGAGAGCGCGCTGGCTGAAGCCAACGCAAGCAGACACGGAACGTATCGAAGCATGGGTCCTCCTTCAGTGACCTAGATCTCGATGACTTCCACTCTGAGGTAACTGGTGTCCTTGCCTCGCGAAGCAAAGACCCAGAACGATTGGCCCCCAGGCACGTCAGGCGGGACCTCAACGGTCGCCTCACCATTGACCACGGGGTACTCCTTCATCTGTCCGCCACCAGTAACGGTGACGGTCTTCTCGCCGTTTTGCACCTTGACGGTGATCGTGCTGCCGGGCGTCGCGACGTTGGGCCCGGTGATACCACCATTGCCCTGTTGCATCAGCGCACCTCCCGCAAACGGCCCAGCCAGCGCATGCGCGCAGGCGTCGCCGCGGCACTTGGCCTTGATAGAACCGCAGCAGCCAGGATCGCTAGCTCTCGGTTTCTTGCATTGGCACTCGGCTGCGTCACGTACGCGGCGATGCGCTCAAAACCGTGCCACAGCGTCTCATCCTCCCTGTATTCACTGCCGAGCTTCGCGAGGAACTCCCAACCGTGGTCAACCAGCTCCTCGACGGAGGACTGAACGGCAAAGTGATGCAGGCGTGCGAGTTCGGCATCGTGCGCCACCGGAGCAGGCCCCGCCGTGGCGCGCGCCGCAGCGAACCCTCCGGTGGAGCCCACCGCTCCTCCGAACGCGAACGCGAACCCTGTTGCGAGGAATGAACGTCGAGAGCTGGCGCTAATGCGCGCCTGCGACTCGACGACATAGACTGGCTTCACTTCCACGACAGTCTCCTTTGCGGCGCGATCTCGGATGTCCCTCGCGCTGCGACCTCACAACTACGAATCGCAGTGCAGTTGCGTCAAGCGACCGCAATCCGCAAATCTTCGACGGCGCGCAGAAAAGTACGGACCCCACGGAACCATCTATCCCCCGTCATGCGTCTCCTTCTTTCTGGGCTCTGTTCGCCGCAGTGGCGGATCGCGGCCTCTGTGACCGAGCGCGCAAGCGACCGAGGGACGGCATGAATCGAGAGCCGGAACACTCGGGAGCAGTCGCGCCAGCTTGCCTGCGCGAAGCAGCCACTGCGCGCGGCCTCCACATCGACAACGGCTTCGCGTGGCGCCTCTCGTCGCGGATTTGTCTCGGGGTCGAGCACGGCGACTACAACGGCGCAGAGCTTCTCGGCATCGGCATCGATCGTTTCTTGTGGATCGCGGCGCGCGACAACGCGACGAGCACCGCGCGCCTGTTCAGCTGCAATCGTGCCGACGACGGAGTGATCGAGCTCGACCCTTCGAACCCGAAGAAGGCTGCGCGCAACGCGCAACCATCCGATTGGAGCCCATTCGCGCATGGCGCGGCGGACGTGCTGCGCAGTCGCGGGCACGCGGTGCGACGCGGCTTCGACGCCGTGATCTACAGCGAGATCCCTGGCGGCGGCATGTCGCGCAGCGCGTCGCTCTCCATTGCCTTGCTGCTGACGTTCGCTGCCGATCCGCGCGCGCTGCTCGAAGACCGCATGGAACTCGCGCGCATGGCGCAGGCCATCGAGAACGATCACCTCCACTCTCCGTGCGGCATCCTCGATCCGCTCATGATCGCCCACGCGCAGCGCGGCGCCGCGGTGCGATACCAACCGGACTGTGATCGCGTGACGCACGTTCCTTGGGGCGGCGACCCAAAGACCCTGTGCCTGCTCGCGCTCGACACCGGTCGATCGCGCCACGGATTGCAGCACGCGACCTATCCCGAGCGCGTCCGCGAATGCGCGCAGATCCTGGCGCTCCTGCAACCCTCGCTGGGCGGAGCAAGCCTTGCGGACCTCGCCAGCGGCGACCGCTACCAACGCGCGTTGCAGTTGCTCTCCCATGCGCCGAGCGATCTCTCCGCGCGGCTTCGCTACCTGAGTGGCGCGATCGCGCGATTCCCTCGCATGCTCGCCGCGTTTGCCTTAGGCGATGCGCGCGAACTCGGACGCTGCATGCGCGAGGACGGGATCTCGCTGCGCTCCGACTACTGCATCAGCGGGCCCGAAC
>JBEELK010000378.1:0-17848 GCA_041168165.1 Planctomycetota bacterium
GACGGCTCTGCGCGAGTGAACGACAGTGCGCACAGGCATAGGCACAACGGCCATAGCCACGCCGCGACGCGCGGCAGGCGCATGCTGCGGGCTGGCATTGCGACCGGCTTCGACGCCGCCGGCGTGCCGTCGCCTTGCCCCGATCGCCTCGTCAGCAACGCATCCAGCGCCAACACCAGAGCAAGGTCGAGGACCCATGCGATGCCGTTCATCACGTCGTGGCCGGTGCCAGTCGCGAACGGGACGCCATAGCCCTTGGCAAGCCAGCAGATCGCGGCGATGCGCACCACGTTGACGAGCACCGCGATCGGCGCCGCGACGAGCATTAGCGCGATGCGACGCAAGGCCTGCGGCGGCCCGAGGAAGAACGCGACGCAATAGACCAGCGTGATCATCGCCAGCAGCGAACGCAGCCCGCCGCACGGATCGGCGACGTCGAGCGCCTGCGTCTGCCCTTCGACCAGCAGCGAGGCGCCATCGCGCTCGATGCCGAGTCCGGTTGCCTGCGCGAGCCAGACGCCGCCGTGCACCGCCACTTCCTTGAGCTCGAACGCGATGCGATCCGTGACGTAGATCGGCAGCGGCGCAGCGAACGCGAACATCCACAGCGCTGGCCACATGCCTTGAAGGCGCGCGCGTCCAACTGCGACCCATGCGGCTCCCGGGATGGCGAGCACGAGGCTTGCCGCGGACACCGAGTCAATCGACAACGCAGCACCGCAGAGATGCAGCAACAACGCTGGGCCGAGCAACCAGAACCCGCGCACATCGGGCGATGCGGCGACCTTTCGCCATTCCGCGCGACGCGACCAAACCACATAGGCCATCACCGCTGGGACGAGCGGACCGTGCGCGAAGTAGCCCTCGGGCAAAGACCACAACTCGACGCACCACCACAGCGCGGATGCGTAGGCAACGAGCAACGGCAGCGCCACGAACCACAACGCGCTCATCGTTGCCTCCTCGCGAGCAGCTCCTTCGCGATGCTCTCGACGCGCGCCGCGTTGCCGTCCCAGGTCAGGTCCAGTTCGGACAGACGCTGCGCTGCGGCTACGCCAATGCGAGCGCGCAGCGACGAATCTCCAACGAGCGCGGCCAAGCGCGCTTCGAAGTCCGCCGCCGAGCCGCTCGCAAACAGAGCTGCATGCACTCCATCGTCGACGGTCTCGCGCAGGTTCGGCTGGTCGGGCGCGATCGTCGCGATGCCGGCCGCCATCGAATCAAACAGCTTGAGCGGCGATGCATAGCCGTTGATCGCGGGGATCAACGCGACATCGAACGCGAGCACGTGCGCAGGAACGAGCTCGGCAGGCACGAGCCCGCATGCGTGCACTCGATCGTGCACCCCGAGCCTCGTTGCGCGGGCCAATAGGTCCGGGAGGCTCGGGCCTTCGCCGACCAACACGAGGTGCGCATTCCGAAACGCTGGCTTCGTCAACGCATCGACCGCCATGTCGAGGCGATGCCATTCGCGCATGAATCCCACGAAGCCCAACACGACGGCCTGCGGCGGCAATCCCCACCGCTTGCGCACTTCCTTCGCCGCCGCGCGCGCATCCGCGCCGTATCGCTCTGGCTGCGCGCCGTTGCCGATGACGACGATCGACTCGGGCCTCGCGCCGAGTTCGACGAGTCGATCCCCCAACGCACGCGTCACCGCGAGCACTCGATCCGCGCCGCCGAGCACGAGTCGCTCCGTCGCGCGCGCACGCCGCGCGAACTTGAGCAAGCCGAGCCGCTCCATCTCATCCGTCATCGGCGAGTTCACTTCCAGCAGCAGCGGCACCGAGAGCTTCCTCGCGGCATCCAGGCCAGCGCGGCAATGCAGCGCGTGGCGTTCGTACACGATGTCGGGCTTCCAGGCCGCAGCGGCCTCCTGCAGCATCGCGCGCGCTTTGCCGTTGTAGCCGATCTCCAACGCTTCCACCGCAGCGCGAGGCAATCGCAGCTTCTGCCAGAACGAGGGCTTGGCCTTGCCAGTCTCGCTGCGCGCCACGGTCTTCTGCACCAGCGCGCACTCGCGCACCTCATGGCCACGCCGCCGCAACGCGCCGATCATCTCGCGCACGTGCACGGCCTGTCCGTCCTCGGCGCGGATTCGATGGTGGTAGAGAATGCGCAGGCTCATCGCGCAACCTCCTGTTGCAACGCGCGGCCTTGCGACATCGGTTGCGACAACGCGGCGCGGAAGCAATCGACCAGTTGGCGCACAGGCGGCGCCCAACCGAACTGCTCCGCATAGCGCCGCACGCGCATGCGATCGCCGGTCTCCTCCAAGGTCGAAGCCAGCGCGCGCAACATCGCTGCACGATCGTTCCAAGGCACGAGCCGCCCCAGCGTCCCATCGCTCGGCGAAGCGTTGCCGAGGATCTCCGGAATGCCTCCGACCGTAGTCGCAACGACGCGCAAGCCGGACGCCAATGCCTCCGTTACGACGTTGGGCCAACCCTCGCGTTCGCTGGGCAACGTGAGCACGTCGCACGCTCGACACGCGTCGGCGACTTGGTCTGGCGGCAATCCACCGAGGAACCGCACACGATCTCCGCCGAGCGCAGCGATGCGCTCCTTGTCCGGGCCTTCGCCGACCAACACGAGCAACACGTCGCTTGGCAAATCGCGCAGGCAATCCGCGGCTAGATGGAACCCCTTGTTGGAAACGAGCCGCCCAACGCCCAGCACGAGCCGCGCATCCTTGGGCAAGCCGAGCGCCGAGCGCGCAGCGAGTTGGTCCCCGGGACGGAAGCGCTCCATGTCGACGCCATTGCGCGCAACATGAACGCGTTCGGCAGGCAGCTTCGCAGCGGCCGCGAATCGATCCGCCAACGCGCGGCTCACAGCAAACAACTGAGCAGCCTTGGTCCCCATCGATTGGATGCGCGCGGCAATCGCGGGATCCTCCGCGAGCACGTTCACGTCCGTCCCGCGAGCTGTGACGACGAACGGAATCGAAAGCTCTTCTGCGATCTTCGATGCGGCGACGCCATCGGGCCACACGTAGTGCGCATCGATCACCGTAGGCCGGCCCTTCGCCAAAGCGCGCACACAGTCCATTGCGCCACGCGCCACCGCGTCTGCTTGGCGACGCACGGACAGGCCAGGCCAGTGCCGAAACCGCGGATGGTGCACTTCGACGCCCTGGAACCGTTCGTGCAGCGGCACGCGCGCCCACCGGCGGTAGGTCGCGTTGCGCAGCGGCCACACCACGGAGGGCACCGGAGCCACGACCTGCCACTCGCAGTCCGGCATCTCCGCCGCGACGCGCCGCATCCGTTCATAGACGAAGATGCCATGCGTCGGCATCACCGACGACGGGAACAGGTTGGTGAACGTCAACAGCAGAGGCTTCACGCGCACCACCTCTGCAGGAAGCGCGCGAACACCAGACTCGCCCAGAGCAACTCGGAATGGTCGTGAAGCCCGCTTCGATGACGGCGCAACAACGTGGCCACGCGGTCGGGCTGGATCCACTCGCCAACGAGTCGATCGCGCGACGCCTCTTCGAGCACGTTCCCGAGCGTGCCGCTCATCCATGCGCGCAGCGGAACCGAGAAACCCTGCTTCTTGCGGCGCAGCGCCTCCGGATCCAGCCGACGCGCGAGCGCGCGCCGCAAGAACGCCTTCGTCCGCATCCCATCGAGCTTCGCCCGGCTCGGCATGCGCGCTGCGAACTCCACCATCCGTTGATCCAAGAACGGCGCGCGCACTTCGAGCGCAGTGGCCATCGAAGCGCGATCCGCCTTGACGAGGATGTCGCCGGGCAACCACGTGGCGAAGTCCGCAGCCACGGCGCGCTGCAACGCATCGCGGCCCTCGCCGTTCTCGTATGCCTGGATCACCGGCTGCAGCGGATCGCCCGCCGCAGCGACGCGATCCGGCTGCAACAACGCGAACACTTCCTCCGGCAAGCTCGCGCTGACCGAGCGCGCATACGCGAGCGAAGGACGCCTTGCGAGGTTCTCCAGCGTACGACGCCAACGCAGCGGACGCGGCAGCCAATCACCCTTGGGCGCAAGCGCCGCGAGCCCGCTCCACGCCGCGCGCGGCAGTAGCCCGCGAACTTGGTTCTCGCGCCAATCAAAGACGTAGCGGCGATAGCCGCAGAAGTTCTCGTCGCCACCGTCGCCTGCGAGGGCAACCGTGACGTGCTTGCGAGCCAACCGACAGACGTGATAGGTCGGCACCGCGCTGCTGTCTGAGAAGGGCTCGTCGAAGGTGAACGACAGCCAATCAAGGTCGGCCATCGCCTTCTCGTCGAGCGTCTCCACGAAGAGTTCCGCGCCGCACGCGGCAGCCGACTTTTGCGCGCCATCGCGCTCGTCGAAGCGCGGATCCTCGAAGCCAATCGTGCACGCCTTGACCCCGCGACCTTGCATGCGCGTCATCGAATCGACGATCGCATAGCTATCGATGCCGCCCGACAGGAACGGCGCAAGCGGCACCTCGCCCATGAGTCGGATGCGCGTCGCTTCATCGAGCAACTCCAGCGCCTTGTCCTGGCGCTCCGCGTCCGGCATCTCGACGACCTCATCGAACGGAGGCTCCCAGTAGCGCTGCAGGCGGACTTTCCCATCGCGCACGAGGCACCAATGCGCCGGCGGCAACTTATGCACGCCTTCAAACACCGTGATCGGATCGGGCACGTAGCGCAGCGCGAAGAACTGAGCCACAGCGTCCGCTCGCAGCTTCCGCGAAATGCCGAGCGCATGCAGCGCCTTGATCTCGGATGCGAACGCGAAGCGGCCATCCGCATCGGTCCAGTAGAACGGTTTCTTGCCGACGCGGTCGCGCGCGCAGAACAACTCGTGTCGCGCGACGTCCGCGATCGCGAACGCGAACATGCCGCGCAAGCGAGTGGGCAGCACAGTCCCCCACGCTCGGTAGCCGTGCAGCAACACCTCGGTGTCGCTGTTGGTGCGGAACGCGAACCCCTCACGCTCTAACTCTGCGCGCAGTTCGAGGTAGTTGTAGATCTCGCCGTTGAACACCACCACCAGCGTGCCATCGGCAGTCGCCATTGGCTGCTTGCCCGCGGCCAGATCGACGATCGAAAGCCGACGATGCGCGAAGCCAAATCCTTCGCGCACATGAATGCCTGCGCCATCGGGGCCGCGATGCGCCAATGCAGCATCCATCGCCTGCAGGATCGCTGGATCCACTGCCCGCGAGCGATCCGCATGCCACACGCCGGCGATGCCGCACATGGTCAGCGTCCCCAGCGCGGCGTTGCGCCGTTCACGATGGCGGGCACGGAGCCAAAACGACTGCGCCCAGCCACGGTGATCGTGCCGCTGCGGCTACCTGCTTGCTGAGCTTCCGGACGGCGAAGCCAGTGATACCCCACGATTGACGACAGGCTCGTCACGAGCGCGATCCAGTGGTAGACGAGGTCGAAGTGCCCCCGATTGAGGAAAACGGCGCCAACCATGAATCCGACCGTCGTCGCCTCCATCATGCGCGCATAGTCCATCGCCCAGCGCAGGTCCGGTCGCAAGACGCCCATCCTGTAGACGCGTCGACACGTTGCGAACACGGACAGCAGGAGCAACAGATAGGCGCCGAACGCGACCGTTCCGCTCTCGGCCCAGATCTGCAGGTACGAGTTGTGCGCGACATACGTCGTCTTCGCATCCACGCGAGCCAACTGCGCATAGTTGAGATAGCTCGATTGGAAGTTGCGCACGCCGACACCCATGAAGGGGTTGGCCTCGATCATGCGGAACGCCACCTTCCACGATTGCAGACGCGCCATCGCGGAACTGTCCGTCGTGTCGCCGATGGTCGACATGCGTTCGAGAACCGATCGGGGGGCAAACGCCAAGAAGGCGAGTGCGCTGACGAAGAGGCCACCGAACGCGCGCAGCAGGTTTCCAGTGCGCCACGCGATCCAGACTGCCGTGGCAACCAGCGCCAGGAAGGCCCCACGGCTGTGCGTCAGAAGAATGGTCAGCACCGTGAGCACGATCCCAACCCGCGACGCCTGGTATACGAACGGACGCGCTCGCTCGCTGCTGCCCATGTACCACAACAGCGGCACATTCATCACGAGAGCGAGAGCGAAGTCGTTGTTGTCCTCCAGCATCCCGCCTGGACCACGAAGGATCGTTGCGCCACCAGTCAACACGCCGAACACGCCGCCCTTGACACCGAAGAACGCGAGGCAAACCGCGATCATCGCAACCATGTTGCGGAAGCGCTCCCGCGAGTCGATTTGCCCGCTGGTGAACAGCGCGATGACGATGATCTTGAGGAACTCGAACAAGTAGCGCGTGACGTATTCCGCCTGGTCGCGCGCTTGCGCGTAGCTCAGCAACACCAGCGCACCGAGCAGCACCATCAGCCACGTGCGCACATCCCAGGTTGCGAACGCCCGCCTTCCTCGCTCGTTCGCCCACCAACCGGCGATCATCGCCATGGCCACGTAGAACGACATGCGCATATCGCGCGCAAAAGACCAGCAAAGGTCCTGCGGACGCATGTAGGCAAGCCAACTGAAGACCAGCAATCCTACGAACGGCCGCTTGAAGCTGGCCGGCAAGGACAGCATCACGATCGCGAACACCAGAAGGTCGCGAAACGAGCCCACTCTAGCCGCCGAGGACGATCGCCAGCAGGTCGCGCGCGAACGGCGGCAATCGGTGCGGCGCCACGTAGTAGGTGGTCACCACGACGACTAGGCCGAACAAGATGCCGCCAGCAAGCAAGGATACGCGTCGTCGCGAGGACACAGCGAGCGAACGTTCCTCCTCGGTCTCGAGAAAGCTCACGCCTCCGAGCATCGGCACGGGCAGCGCTCGCTGCGCATCGTCGACCGTCTTCAGCGTGCCACGCAACATGTCGAGCACGAGGATCAGAAGGATTGCGCCGCCGAGGCCGAGCAAACAGCCGATGCCGGCAACCAGGAAGATGTTGGGCTCCGTCGGCTTCTTGGGAACGTAGGCCTCCGCCACTTGCTTGATCGGCGGCTTGGAGTCGAGCTGCTGCTGCAAGTCGAGCGCGGCGTCCAATTGCTTGCGCGCTTCGTCGCGAACCTGCTGCGCTTCCTGCAACGCGCGTTGCTTGGCGAAATAGGTCTCCGCCGCATCGGCTCGCCGCTTCTGCTCAGCGCGCCCATCCTCCAGCGCCTTCATCAGCGCCTCGCGCGAGGCTTCTGCGCCCGCAAGCGCGGTCTCGCTCTCAGCGATGATCGCCTTCAGATCTCGAATGCGCGGATTGTCAGCCGCGGCTCCAGACGTGAGTCGGTTGCGGAGTTGGTTCTCGAGCCATGTGATCCGTCGCTGCGTGCTCGCGCGCTGAGGATGCGCTTCGCCCATCGCCGTCTCAAGGCTCTGCTTGCGAACCCGCAATTCGAGGAACCACCTCGCTTCTTGGGATTCCGGCGGGAAGCGGCTCTGCAAGTCGGATGCGTCCGCGTCCAGCTCCCGCGGCGTCGCGGACATCGTTCGCTGGGCAATCGCGAGCTTCTGCTTCTGCGACGCGATCTGGCCTTCGATCTCCCCCAAGCGAACCTGTTGGCGCGCCAGCGAGTCTTCGCGAGCTCTCATGTCTTCGCGCTGCAGAGCCGGATCGAAGAAACGATCGAACCCGTGCTGGACGCTGAGGTGCGTCAGGTCGCGGTTGATGCTGTTGTACTCGCCGAGCGCCGCAATCGCGCGCTGGTTGGCTTGCTGGGACTGCAGAGCAATGGTGCGCCGCATGTCGGCCACACGCTGCTCCATCCAAGTAGCAACCAGCGTGTTGAGGAACTGCGCCGACTTGACGCCGTCGCGGTCGCGATAGGACACGACGATGCGCGCATAGCTGCGGCCCTCGCCACGATTCATGTCGTGCACGCTGATGCGCGACTCGATCTCGCGCTCTGCCTGACGACGGTCGGAGGGATCGGCGATGGCGCTCTCAGCCCAACCCAGCTTCTTCGCAGTGGCTCCAACGGCCTGCGGAATCAAGATCGTCGCATTGTCCACGACGAACTTGAACGGGTCCTCGGCGGGCCTCGCTTCTACGTCGCTAGGGAGCCGGTAGTAGTCGACGTATGTCTCCGCCACGTAGTAGCGCGGCACGAAGAACGCCACAATTCCGCCGATGAACAGACCAAGCAGCGAGATCGGGATGACCTGCCAGCGCCGGCGCTTGAGCAGGTCGAAGTAGTGCGCGAGCGACAGCTGCGGCAGCTCGATCGTTTGCTCGTTCATGGGTTATCTCCCCGGCTGTTGTGCAGGCCGCTGCGGCCACTCCCCAATCGCATACTCATGCAGGCGCGCATCGCGTCAGAACCGGAAGAAGAACTGGTCTGTCTTGCCCGTCGCGGCGTCATAGCCCCAACGAATGTTGGCGAGGCCCAGCATCGTCTGCACCGCGACGTTCACCGGCTGCAGGATGCGCTCCAGGATGCGCGCAATCATTCCAAGGAATGTCGGCGGCAGGTAGATGATGTCGTTCTCGCGCACGCGGATGTTCGCGCGCGTGTTGCCGCTCATGATCATGTGGTAGACGTCCACTTCGGCGACGAGCGGGTGCTCGGCATCAGGACGGATCAATTGAACGCGGCTCAGGTTGGCGAGGGGTGTCCATCCGATCGAGGCAACGGCCCTCAACAAGGTCATGTCCGCCCCGAGCGGCGCGAGCGGAACGGGACCCTTCCTTCCCGTTTCACCGAACGCATAGATGATCTTGCTCTCGCCGACGATGCGCGCCTGGATGTCGATCTCGTACGGGAACACGCCACGAAGCAGACCTTTGACGAGCGTCGCGAGCTGCGACTCGGTGAGCCCCAACACCTGCACGGTCCCCGCATACGGGATCATGATTCGGCCATCGATCGACAGCGTCTGGGGCGCAGCAAGGCGCGCGAGCTCGGACGCTGCGGGATCTTGGTAGGCGATCGGCGGGATCAAGAACACAACGCTGTCGCCGCCAGCGACGTAGTTCTCGACCGTTGCGTCGCCCTGTGCGCGCGAACCAAAGCCCTTCTCGTGCATGAGCTCGCGAATGCGCTTCTCCTCATAGCTGCTGCACGATGCCAGCGCGGCGCACAGAGCTGCGAGCAGCAAGAAGAAGACGGAACGGCGGTATGGGGTCACGAGGGTATCGATGGGTTGGTGCACGGTGAGCGCAGTCGGTGCATCGTAGATCACCTACTGTTGAGCGCAATCGCGACGACAGTGGGCAGTCCTCGTCGCTATCGACGTTTTCTGCAGGCCGACATGAGCCCACCAGACCGCTGGCTCGCCGCCATGCAGCGGCGATCGGAAGGCTGCGCGTCGAAAGACGACCATGGCTGCACAGCGCTGTCGCTGCTCACGCTTACCGCAGAAATGCAATCTGCGTCACGAAGACGCAGATGCTCGCTGGGCACATTCCATTGGGCGGCGGGCGCAATCCGCCCGCGCTACTCGCTCAACGAGTTGCGTACTGGAGCTTGTAGTAGTCCTGGTAGGCGCCGCTGCGGACGCGCTCCCACCACTGGCGGTTCTGGACGTACCAATCGATCGTCTGGCGCAGGCCCTGCTCGAACGTGTGCCGCGGTTCCCAGCCCAGCGTCGCGCGCGCCTTCGACGAATCCATCGCGTAGCGACGGTCGTGGCCCGGACGGTCCTTCACGTAGTGAATCAAGTTCTCGCCCTTGCCGAGCAAGCGCAGGATCTCCTTGATCACGTAGATGTTCTCGCGCTCCGCGTTGCCGCCGAAGTTGTAGACCTCGCCGGACTTGCCGCGCTCCATCGCAGCGCGGATGCCTTCGCAGTGGTCCGTGACGTAGATCCAGTCGCGCACGTTCTTGCCGTCGCCGTAGACCGGCAACTGCTTGCCCTCGAGGGCGTTCGCGATCATCAACGGGATCAGCTTCTCGGGGAACTGGTAGGGACCGTAGTTGTTCGAGCAGCGCGTGATCACGCAGTCCATGCCGTGCGTGTGCACTGCGGCGCGGACGAGCAGATCGCTGCCAGCCTTGCTCGCCGAGTATGGCGAGTTGGCTTGCATCGGCGTGTCCTCGGTGAAGAAGCCCCAAGCGCCCAAGCTGCCGTAGACCTCGTCCGTGCTCACGTGCACGAAGCGGCCCACCTTGAACTGGCGGCTTTTGTCGAGCAACACCTGCGTGCCCTGCACGTTGGTGCGCACGAACGCCGACGCATCGATCACCGAGCGATCGACGTGGCTCTCCGCCGCGAAGTGCACGACGACGTCAGGCCGATGCGTGGCGAAGACCTCTTCCATCTGAGCGCCATCCGCGATGTCCCCCTTCACGAACGTGTAGCGGGGATTCGAGGCGACGTCGGTCAGGTTCTCGAGGTTGCCGGCGTAGGTCAGCGCGTCGAGGTTGATGATGCTGTGGCCGCTGCCGTTCAGCATCATGCGCACGAAGTTGGAACCGATGAATCCGGCTCCGCCGGTGACGAGGATCTTGCTCACTTGGCTTCTTCCTTCAGATAGCGACGCAGCGCGTCATGGTAGTCGGGCAGGCGCTTCTTGCGGACAGACGCCAACTTGTCGGTGTCGAGCACCGACCACGCTGGACGCGCCGCAGGACGACCGAGTTCGCTGCTGGACATCGATCCGACTTGGATCGAGCCGAGCCCGGCCGCGGACAGGATATCGACCGCGAACTGGCGCCAACTGCACTGTCCTTCGTTGCTGCAGTGGTAGATGCCACCTTCTGCACCGAGTTCGCAGAGATCGAGCATCGCGGACGCGAGGTCATCCGTGTAGGTCGGCCGACCGATTTGGTCGGTGACGACCTTGAGCGGCTGGCCCGATCGCGCGCGTGCGAGGATCGCCGCGGGGAAGTTCTTGCCGCCTGGCCCGAACACCCAGCTCGTCCGCACCGTGTAGAAGTTGTCGCGTTGGTGGGCAGCGACGGCCTGCTCCCCTAGCAGCTTGCTGCGGCCATACGCGGAGAGCGGCGCGGTCGCGGCATCCTCGCGGTAGGGCGTAGCCGCCTTGCCGTCGAACACGAAGTCCGTGCTGACGTAGACCAGCCCGATGCCGAGTTCTGCGCACGCATCGGCGATGTGCGCCGTGCCGGTGCCGTTCTGCAGAATCGCCTTGTGTGGCTCCTTCTCGCAGCCATCGACATCGGTCCACGCGCCGCCATGCAGCACAAAGCGAGGCTTCTGCTCACGGATCCAGCGCTGGACGGACGCTTGGTCCTCGACGCGCAACTCCTTGGTCCCGGTCGAGCAGATGGTCTTGCCGCGCATCGCCGCTTCCTTGGCGATGGCACGACCAAGCTGCCCGTTCCCGCCCGTCACGAGATAATCGACGGTCATCGCGGCTCCTCTTAGCCTTGCGGCCAGGTTCTCAGACGTCCATTCGGTTGCAGCCGTTCTCGCGAATCAACGTCGCGGCGCGGTACAGCGATTCAAACTGGCCGGCATCGGTCCACCAGCCGTCGAGCACCTGCGCAGTCATGTTGCCGCGACGGATGTATTCGTTGTTGACGTCGGTGATCTCGAGCTCCCCGCGAGCCGACGGCTTCAACGTGCGGCAGATCTCGAACACCTTCTCGTCGAACATGTAGATGCCGATCACCGCGAGGTTCGTCTCCGGCTGCTTCGGCTTCTCGACGATCTTCTGGACCTTGCCGTCCTTGAGGGTCGCAACGCCGAAGCGCTCGGGATCATGCACTTCCTTCAGCATGATCTTTGCGCCACCGCCCTGTCCCTTGAAGTCATCGACGGCCTTCTTGATGTTGCCTTCGATGATGTTGTCGCCCAGCACGACACAGATCGGTTCGCCTTCCGCGAAGTGCTCCGCGAGCTTCAGCGCGTCCGCGATGCCGCCCTCGCCTTGTTGGTAGGCGTAGTTGAGGCGTTGCAGGCCGAAGTCCGCACCGTTGCCGAGCAACTGCAAGAAGTCGCCTGCAGAGTTGCCGCCCGTCACGATCAGGATGTCCCGGATGCCAGCGTTCACGAGACACTGGATCGGGTAGTAGATCATCGGCTTGTCAAAGACAGGCAGCAGATGCTTGTTGGTGATCTTGGTGAGCGGATAGAGCCGGGTGCCAAGACCGCCTGCGAGAACAACGCCCTTCATGAATACTGACTCCGGTACCAGTCGTAGGTTCGTTGGATGCCTTCGGCAAAGCCGATGCTCGGGCGAAAGCCGATTATCGATTTCGCACGACCGACATCAGCAAGAGAGTGCCGAACGTCGCCTTTTCGACCAGGAGCGTACAAAGGTTCGACGGTGCGCCCCGCGACGCGACACAGTTCGGCGAGCAACTGATTCACCGAACACGACTGGCCGTAGGCCAAGTTGACGATCTCGCAGCCCGTGGTGTCGGCGAACAGTGCCTGCTCCACGCCCTCCACCACGTCCTCGACGTAGGTGAAGTCGCGCGACTGGCCGCCGTCGCCGTCGATCCGGGGCTGGGTTCCCCGGAGGAGCGCGAAGCAAAACGCCGCAACGACTCCCGAGTATTGGCTGTCCGGCACTTGGCGTGGGCCGAACACGTTGAAGAACCGGGTCACGACGACGGGCAGCCCGTAGACGCGCGCGAAGCTGCGGCAGTAGAGCTCGCCCGCGAGCTTGGCCGCCGCGTAGGGCGACAGCGGGTCCTCGCGCATGCCTTCGTGTTTGTGCAGCTCTTGCTGGTTTCCGTAGGCAGACGAGCTGCCTGCGTAGACCACGCGCGCGCCCTGTTGCTTGGCAGCCCAGAGCACCTGCGCGGTGCCGGTTGCGCAGGCATGGTGTGTGTCGAGCGGCGCCTCGAGGCTGCGCGCCACGGACGGCAAAGCCGCGAGGTGCACCACGTGCTTGCAGCCCTCGATCGCGCGCGCGACGGCGGCTGCGTCGACGATCGAACCCTCCACCACTTCCAACGGGCCATCCACGCCCGCGAGGTTCTCGCGTCGACCGGTGCTGAAGTTGTCGAGCACGCGAACCGAGCAGCCCGACGCGAGCAAGCGACGGACGAGGTGCGAGCCGATGAAGCCAGCGCCACCCGTCACCAAGACGCGCCGCGTCACAGAACGCCCCCGCGGGCGCGCTCCTCGCGATACCAGCGGCAGAAACGAGCGAGCCCTTCTTGCACCGGCACCTTGGCTTGGAAGCCAAGCAACGCGCGCGCCTTGCTGGTGTCCGCGTAAGTGACAGGAACGTCGCCAGGCTGCTCTGGCTGCCGATCGAGGATCGCCTTCTTGCCGAGCGCGTTCTCGATGCCGTGCACGAGGTCCGTCAGCGACGTGATCGCCGACCCGCCGAGGTTGACGATCTCGCACCCGTCGCTGCGCCCCATCGCGCCGAGCACGCCGGTGACGATGTCATCGACGTAGGTGTAGTCGCGCCTCGTCGAGCCATCGCCAAAGAAGGGCAACGGCTTGCCGTTCTCGACGTCGCGCACGAAGCGATGGATCGCCATCTCGGGGCGCTGCCGCGGCCCATAGACGGTGAAGAAGCGAAGGCTCGTGACCGGGTTGCCGCGCAGGTGATGCCAGGTCCAGCAGATCAACTCGCCCGCGCGCTTGCTCGCGGCGTAGGGCGACACCGGGTTGTCGACGGGATCGGTCTCGCAGAACGGCATCTTGGTGCGACCGCCGTAGACCGACGAGCTGCTGCCGAACACGAAGCGCACCTGCTTGCTCGCGATCTCATCGAGCAGGATCTGCGTGCCCGTCACGTTGACGTCCATGTAGCGCGCCGGCTCCTGGATCGACGGACGCACGCCCGCGAGCGCCGCCAAGTGCACGACCACGTCACAGCCCGCCAAGGCATCCTTGCACGCGGCTCGATCGCGGATGTCGCCCTCGACGATGTGGACCCGCGAACCGCCGGTGGCTCGCACCGCAGCCAAGTTGCGTTCCTTGAAGCGACGGTCGTAGAACGGGTCGAAGTTGTCGAGGATCACGACCTCATCGCCGCGCGCAAGCACGCGCTCAGCAAGGCTCGATCCGATGAAACCGGCCCCGCCGGTGATCAATACGCGTTCCACTCAGAACTCTTCGAAAAGGGGTGCCGCGCAGCAGTACTGGACGCGCCGCGGGGTTTCCACGGCGGCGTGCGGTTTCCCGCAAGGCAATGCGCAAGAGCGGCACCCTTCGATGGCAACGTGCGCTCGCGTCGAATGGAGCATCGCGACCCAACGCCCGAGTGCCCAGGTTGACAGGTCTCGCGGAGTGGCCTTACCGTCCGTCCTCCTCTCTTCCCTGTCGAGGGCTCCCGCATCTTGGTAAGGCGCGACGCATCGTCGTCCTCTCGTTCTTCCTCCGGCCGTTCCCGTAGCTCCGCGTCGGCGCGTCCAAGCGTCCGCGCGCGCAACGACGGCAAGGTAGACATCTTCTGTCCGCACTGCGGAGCGCAGTACCGCATCGCGGAAGAAGCGTTGGGCTCCAAGATCCCATGCGGCGACTGCCAGACGTCGTTCCTGGCGAAGGCCGTGCAGGGGAAGCGTCCAAAGACCCCTGACTACACCAAGGTCTACGTCGGATTCGGGGCAGCGGCGGTCGTCATCATCGGCGGCTTCGCGTTGATGATGGGCGGCGGCGACAAGCCAGTGGCCCCCAAGCCAGTGTCGACGGCCAACGCCAAGGAAGCGCAACTGCAGATCGACCAGAAGGCGCGTCAGGACCAAGCGATGCGCTGGGCGCGCGCCGTCGGCGGTGCTGACTTGCTCACGCTCCGTTCGTACTCCGACCTCGGCGAACTCGCGAAGGTAGTCGGCGTCGACGCGACCCTCGTTGGCGATGCACGCGACCAAGCCGTGGTCGCAGCATTGGCCAAGCACGAAGCAACCCGCCTATTCTCCGAGATGGAGTGCACGAGCGCTGAGATCAGCCAAGACGCCGTAGCCGCAGGCTTGGGTCCCGTCGTCTTCTACTTCGACGCGAAGTCCGGTGACACGGTCTACGACCGCAAGGCCGGCGCGCAGGTCACCGCGCAGTGGCGCATGGATGGCTCGCAGATGCGCGTTGGTTCGCTCGCGCTGACGCTCAAGCCCGTGATCCGCGGCAGTCGCCCTGGCGAGGATTCCAAGAAGTTCACCCCGAGCGCCGAGATCGCAAAGCCTCGCCAAGCCGAGACCACGCGCGGCGGCGTGACGACGAAGGTCACGGAGTCCGAACCCGCTGCCATCGCGCATCTCGCCGACACGCCAGAGCCACTGCGGCAGAAGATCGACAAGCTCGTCGCCGACGTGATCGCGAGCGCCGATCCGGAATCGCCCGGTGCCCTGTGGGGACGTTCGACAGCGCAGTTAAAGGAGATCGGCAAGCCCGCGATGCCGCGCCTCATGAACGCGCTGTTCGAGCTCTACCCCGACGTGCAGGCCAACAATCAGAAGATCTCGCAAGTCACGCGTTCGCTGCTCGACATCACGGGCATGGCGTTCGCCTACGACGTGCGCGGCACCGGCGATGCGGCGAAGGACAAGCCGACGCGCGAGTCGGTCATTCGCCAGTGGTTTGCCTGGTGGTGGCGCTACGCGAACGACAGCTACCAAACTGCGATCGACCAAAGCGAAGACCTGCTCGATGCCCCGAGCAAGCCGAAGGCCGATCCCAAGAAGGCCAAGTAGGCCGTCTCCCCCACGACACACCCCTCCCATAACCGTCCCTGAAACCATGTCCGTCCTTGCCATTGCGTGTGACAACTGCGGCGCGAAATACCGCCTGCCCGAGTCGTTCTCCGGAGACAAAGCGAAGTGCCAGAAGTGCGGCAGCGTGATCGACGTCGCAGCCCAGCGGAAGGCCGCTGCAGCGCCTGCGCCGGTCGCGCAGCCAAAGGCCGCGCCCGCGCCAAAGGAAGAGTCGGTCGCCAAGAAGCCCGCCGCTCGCGCCTCGCGCGCTGAGGCTAAGGCAGAGGCTGCGCCGGCAGCGCGTTCGCGCCGCGGCGACAAGGCAGCCGCGGAGCCCAAGGCAGAGAAGGCGCCGCGCGGCCGCAAGGAAGCAGGCGAGCGCGCGCCGAAGAAGAGCAACACGATGCTGCTCGCTGGCGGTGGCATTGCCGCGCTAGCGATCGTCGCGGTGATCGTTGTGCTCGCGTCGGGCGGCAAGGACAAGGCCAAGGCGACCGAGACGGCACAGGCTTCGGCCGCGCCCAAGGCCCAGGAGACCCCTGCTGCCACGCCAAAGGAAGCGTCCACCGACAAGCCCGTCGCCGCGGAAGCGAGCGCCAAGTCCAAGCCAGCTGCGGTCGAAGCCGTGGTCACGCCGGCCGTCGCGCCTGCAGCAGAGCAGAAGCCCGCAGAGCAGACGCCAGTAGCGCAGAAGCCTGCCGAGTCGAAGCCTGCGGAGCAGAAGCCGGTTGAGCCAACCCCTGCGCAACCGAAGGCGGAAGAGAAGCCCGCCGAAGCGACGCCCGCGGCGAACAGCGGCGCTCCGAAGGAACGCTGGGAGGCCAACAAGACGACGAAGATCGATGACGTCTACAACCCGTCGGTCCTCGGCGATGTGTCGTGGCCCGCGGAGTGCGAGCAAGCGCAGAAGGACGAAATCCTTTCGCTGATCGAAGACGTCTGCAACGGCGGCAAGCCAGGCATCTCCGCGAAGCCCAAGCTCGAAAAGATCGGCTACTACGCGATCTTCGGCCTGATCGATCGCCTTCGTAAGTTCGACTACAAGTCGGGCGACGACCAGATGACCGCCTACGAGTTCAACCAGATGCTCGAGACGATCACGTCGGGCATCAACTGCGGCTTCGTCCCAGTGGAGTCGGGCGGCGACCTCGATCCGCGCAAGGCGGACCACAACGCGCGCACGAACGAAGCCTGGACGCGCTTGCTGACGAAGTTCGACAACAAGGAAGCGTTCGACGTCTGGAAGAAGGAACGCCAGAACAAGAACAAGTGATCCGCGTCGCTTGACGCGGCCTCGGCTCGGCCTGATTGCGACGCATGGTTCCCGCGGTTGCTGCGGGAACCAAGTGCGCGCGGCCTAGAGCGAATCAGCCCCTGCTCAGCTCGCGCTGTGCTTACTGCACGCCGCCGCTGCCGCCCTCGAACCTATTGAGCGGCGGCGCTGCCGCCCTCGAACCTATTGAGCGGCGGCGCTGCCGCCGCTGCGGTGATCGCAGACGCCGATGCGCTCGCCATCGGCGGCGATTGCGATCGATTGCACGCGGCCGATGCCGCGCGGCTTTGGCTCAAAGGTGTGCCCCATCGACGCGAGCGCGTCGCGCACATCCTGCGACAGCGCCAACTCCTCCCACGCGATTACATCGGGCGTCCATTGGTGATGGATGCGCGGCGCGCGCACCGCAGTCTCGAGACGCATGCCGTGGTCGACGACGTTGAGCAGCACCTGGAGCACTCCGGTGATGATCCGGCCGCCGCCCGGAGCGCCGAGTACGAGCCGGACCTTTCCATCCCTGACGACGATCGTCGGCGTCATCGACGACAGCATGCGCTTGTTGGGCGCGATCGCGTTCGCCTTGCCGCCCACGAGGCCAAACATGTTGGGCGTGCCGGGCCGCGCGGCGAAGTCATCCATCTCGTCGTTGAGCAGGAAGCCGCAGCCCGCGACCACGTCTGCGCTGCCGAACGTGTTGTTGATCGTCGTCGTGCACGCAACCGCGTTGCCGTCCTTGTCTACCACCGAGAAGTGCGTCGTGTCGTCGCTCTCCTTCGCGCCCGGCGGCAACCCCGGAGCCACATCACTGCGGCGATCGGTGCGCAACCCTTGTCGCAGCGAGTCGGCGTAGGCCTTCGAGACCAGCCCTTCGGTCGGCACCGCGTAGTGATCGGGATCGCCGAGCCACTTCGAACGGTCCGCGTACGCACGGCGCATCACTTCGGTCAACAGGTGCAGCGTGCGACTGCTGCCGTAGCCCATCCCGCGCAGGTCGTAGGGCTCGAGCAGGTTGAGCATCTGCAGCAGCGCCACGCCGCCTGACGACGGCGGCGGCATGCTGATCACTTCGT
>JBEELK010000379.1:0-13035 GCA_041168165.1 Planctomycetota bacterium
TGTGCTGGGCTCGCCGCAGGCGTGTCGGCGCAGGAGGACGGACGCAGCTTGCCGGTGGATGCTCCGCCGCAGGATCCGCGGACGCCGCCGTCGCGACCCACCGAGACATATGGTCCTCCGGCGCCGAAGCCCGAAGCCGCGGCTCAGGCTCCGCTGCAAGACTTTGGTGCCGAGGTGTTGATCGACGAACGCGCGCGTCCGCTGCTCGGCAAGCGATTGCGAGCAATCCGCGTGATGCAGGTCAGCAGCGAGGGCATCCGGCCCGCGCCTGAGGACGTTGGCGTCGAGATTGCACGCGGGCTGCGCTCGCGCATCGGGCAGCCGCTCGAATTGCGCAACGTCACTGCCGACATCTCAAGCCTGTGGTACGAGCGACGCATCGCGGTGCGCGCATTCGTGCAGCCGGCGGGGGACGACGCGGATCTCGTGCTCGTCGTCGAACTTGAGGTCCAGGTGTACGAACGCGTCGAGTTCCTCGGCCTCGAGAAGTTCCCGCGCTCCGAAGTCGACGCGCTGCTGGGGCTTTATCCCGACCGGCAAGTGACGAGCACCGAGGCGCGCGCGATGCGCAACATCCTGCTCGCAAAGTACCGCCGCGCCGGCCTCGCGTTTTGCGACATCGCGCTCGTCGAGCGCGAGCCAAAGGTTGGCGAGAGCAGCGGCGAGCGGCCGCGCAAGATCATCACGTTCCGCATCGACGAAGGCGAAGATGTGACGATCGGAACCGTGTCGTTCCGCGGCAATCGCTCGTTCCCAGGCGTGAACCCGACGTTTTTGAGCGCAGGCGACTACCTCGCACGCGAGTCGCGCATGCAGTGCGCGCCAGAGGGAGCGTTTGGCAGCGGCGGTCCGTTCTCACGCGAGTTGCTTGAGGAAGACGTCGATCGACTGCAGCTGTTCTATCGAAGCCGCGGCTTCCTCGACGCGGTCGTCACGCTGGCAGACGTGCGGTTCCGCGACGATCACGAAGTTGCAGACGTCGACTTCGTCGTGCTGGAGGGGCCGCGCTACGTGATCCGCGAAGTGGGGCTCGAGTATGTCCGCGACGATCAGCCCGTGCCCGCGGACCAAGTGAAGTACCCGGCGGACCAAGTGCTGCCGCTGCTGATCAGCAAGGTCGGCGAGTACTACGACCACACGAAGATCCGCCGCGACCAGTCGGCCATCGAGGACTTCTACGGCGAGCGCGGCCATCCGAAGGCTTCGTTCCCGGGCATGGATCGCGTGCGCGGCGCGTTCCGAGTCAGTTGGCCGAAGGAGCGCTACGACGAGCAGGCCGGTGTGTCGCTCGTGTTCCAGATCGAGGAAGGCACCGAGAAGTCGCTGCGCGACGTGCTCGTGCGCGGTAACGCGAACACGCGCGACCATGTGATTCGGCGCAAGGTGCGCGCGATGCCGGGCGAGCGCGTCGACATGACGCAGGTGAACAAGTCGATCACCTACCTCAACCGCACTCGGTTCTTCCAAGACCAGTTCACGATGGCTGGGCCGCGCTTCGAGTTCGTCAAGGTGCCGGGCAACGAGGACTTGCTCGACCTCGCGATCGACGTGACCGAGTCCGAGACCGGCGAGTTCCGGTGGGGTGTCGGAGTCAGCACAGGCGCAGGCGCTCAGGCCAACGTGCAGTTCACGAAGCGCAACTTCGACATCTTCCGGCCGCCGTCGTCGTGGAACCCCGTGACGGTGTTCGAGGAAGTGCTCGACAATCGCGCGTTCCACGGCGGCGGACAAAACCTCGATCTGTTGCTCGCTCCCGGCACGCAGGTCTCGACGTTCCAACTCGGGTTCACGGAACCGGACCTGTTCGGCGAGCACTTCGAGACGACGGAGTTGCGCGTCAACGGACGCAAGACGCTGCGTTTCCGCGACGGCTATCGCGCAGACACTCTCGGCGCGGACGTTGGCCTATCGCGCTTCCTCTCCGAGGAGTTCAGCGTCGGCCTGTCGGCGCGTCAGGAGACGACGACGATCCGCGACATCCGCCCGGACGCGACGCAACTCGTCTACGACTCCGAGGGATCGACGGAGATGCGCGGCTTGCGCGCGAGCGCGTTCTATCGCGGCGTCGATGACTTCATGCGGCCGACGAAGGGATTTACCTGGCAGACCTCGTTTGAGGTGCTGGGCGGCCCGTTTGGCGCGCAGTCCGATTTCTGGAAGGGCACGACGACGGCGAACGCCTACATCCCGATCGCCGAGAACGAGGCGGGCCACTTCACCGTGCTCCACTTGGAGAACTCGTTTGGCGTCGCCGAGGCCTTCGACGACACCAACGACGTCTACGTCACGGAGCGCTTCTACTTGGGCGGTTCGTCGCTGCGCGGCTTCGAGTTCCGCGGCGTCGGTCCGACGCAGTTCGGCCGTCCGTATGGCGGCGAAGCGATGTTCTATGGCACTGCCGAGCTGATCACGCCGCTCGTTGCGACGCGCATGGAGAACGATGTGCGCGACCGCGAACTGCTGCGCGGCGTGGCCTTCCTCGACTACGGCCTCTTGGGCCTCGGGCTCAATGACCCGTCGTTCGACGAGCTGCGCATGAGCTACGGCGTCGGCATTCGCATCGACGTGCCGATGCTCGGGATCCCGATCTCGCTCGACCTCGGCTGGCCGATCCTGTCGGAGGAGACGGACCGCAGGCGACAACTGTGGTTCAGCTTGTCGCGCTGAGGTGCTACTGCGCCCTTTCGCCGTCGGTTCCCAGCGCGTAGCCTGCTGCGCCGATTTTGAGCGCACTCATGCAATGTCCCTGCACTAGCGGCAAGTCCTTCGACCAATGCTGCGCCCCGGTGATCGCCGGGACGCAGAAGGCTCCCACTGCCGAGGCGCTGATGCGTTCGCGCTATACGGCGTTCGCCACCGGAGCCGTCGACTGGATCATCGACAGCCAGATTCCCGAAGGTCGCCCGTTCACGGACCGCACGGCCACCGAGGAGTGGAGCAAGCGCTCGACGTGGAAGGGCATGCAGGTGCTGCAGACGCAGCAGGGCGGCCCGGACGACGAAGAAGGCCTCGTGGAGTTCAAGGCGTTCTACGAACTCGGCGGCGAGGACATCATCCACCACGAGATCGCGAGCTTCCGCAAGCTCGATGGCGCGTGGCACTTCGTCGACGGCGTCGAGATGAAGCCGCGTCCGTTCAAGCGCATGCAGCCTAAGGTCGGGCCCAACGATCCGTGCCCGTGCGGCAGCGGCAAGAAGCACAAGAAGTGCTGCGGCAAGCCGGGCGCGAACTGATCGCCCAACGGGCGGCTGCGTTCTGCCCGCCTCGCGACTCCGGTCGTTGCGATGCACGCTGTGGGGCCTATCGTCCCCGGCATGATGCGCCGCCTCCTTCCGGTCTTGTCATTCGCATGCATCCTCGCTTCCTGCAGCAAGCACGCGCTGCATGGGGGATGGCGCGAGGAAGGAGCGCAAGCTCCGCGCGTCTTGGAGTTTGACCCAAACAGCAGCCGCCTGATGGTCCACGCGCACGGCCGCGCGGATGGGGGCCACGAGCACCTCGACGGCACGTACCGCCTCGACGGCGTGACGATCCACGTCGAATGGGTCGATGGGGCTGCCTCGGTCGCCTGGGACGGATCGGTCCAGGGCGACCGGATGGAGTTGAAGGGCAAGGACGGCGCGTCGGTCGCGTTCGTGCGCGGCGGCTCGGCGCACTGAGGCACGGCGCACTGAGGCATGGCTGGGCACTCCGAGGGCGCGCAGCTTGGTTGCGGTTCTGCGCAGCAAATTTGCGCCTCCTGACCTCGCGATGACACGAAGCGTGCCCCCAGGGCCTTCTTGTCTGCGCCTTTGGGACTAGGATCCCCGTCCTCTACGCATCATCGCATGAGCCGATCGACCCATTCCGACGTCGTCACCGACGGCATCCGCATCCAGGCGGCGGCGCAGTTCCTGCCCGAGGAAAGCGACGCATCCAAGAAACGCTACGTGTTCGCCTACAAGATCACGATGACGAACCTTGGCGAGCGCCGAGCTCGCTTGGTCGCGCGCCATTGGATCATCGTCGACAGCGAGGGGCGCCGGAACGACGTGCGCGGCCCCGGCGTCGTGGGGGAGCATCCGCAGTTGGCCCACCGCGAGACCTACAGCTACATCAGCTACTGCCCGCTGCCGACCACCTGGGGCACGATGGAAGGCAGCTATGTGTTCGAGCGCGACGATGGATCGCGTTTCCACGTTCGCTGTGGCCGATTCTACTTGGTGCCCAACTCGGCGCCGTTGAGCCTCGAATCCAACGCGTGACGCGCGGACTGGCGCCAGCCTGACGACTGAGCACGTTGGCCTGATCCTGCGGCCGCGCCGCGTCGCCTTGCCGCACTGCTTGGGCGGAGCTACGGTCCGCGCGTGACCACGATTGCGCTCGGAGATCGTCCGCTCGACCTGTCAGAACTGTTCGCGCTGTCTCGGCGGGGAGTGCGAGCCGAGATTGTGCCCGCGGCACGCGTGCGCGTCGCCGCCTCGCGCGACGTGGTGGAGTCGGCGGTAGCGCGCGGTGCCACGATGTATGGCATCAACACGGGCTTCGGCAAGCTCGCGGGCGTGCGCATCGCGGACGAGAACCTCGCGCAGCTACAGCGCAACATCCTGTTGAGCCACGCGACCGGCGTCGGCGATCCGTTGCAGCAAGAACAGAGCAAGCTCGCGTTCGCGCTGCGCATCCACAACCTCGCGCTCGGCTTCAGCGGCGTTCGCCTTGAGTTGCTGGAGCAGGCGCTCGCGCTGTTTTGCGCCGATCTCATCCCGGTGATCCCGAGCCAGGGGTCGGTAGGCGCATCAGGCGACCTTGCGCCGTTGTCGCACATGGCACTGCCGCTGATCGGGTTTGGCGAAGTGCACGATGGCGATCGTGTGATCTCCGGGGCGGATGCGCTTCGTCGCGTTGGTCGCTCTCCCATCCAACTCGCGGAGAAGGAGGGGCTCGCGTTGATCAACGGCACGCAAATCATGACTGCCGTCGGCCTGCTCGCGCTGCACGATGCCGTGCGCATCGTGAAGTCGGCGGACATCACATGCGCGATCACCGTCGAAGCGCTGCGCGGCAGCGAGCGCCCATTCCAGGCCCGTGTCCACGAAGTGCGCGCTCACGAGGGCCAGAAGGCGACGGCTGCGAACCTGCGCGCGCTCCTCTCCGGCAGCGAGGTGATGAAGAGCCACGCAAACTGCAGCAAGGTGCAGGACGCCTACTCGCTGCGCTGCTCGCCGCAGGTGCACGGAGCCAGCAAGGATGGCATCCGCTTCGCGCTGTCGGTGTTGCTGACGGAAGCCAACTCGGTGACCGACAACCCGCTCGTGTTCCCCGGCGGCGACGTGGTGTCCGGCGGCAACTTCCACGGGCAGCCCGTCAGCCAAGCGCTGGACTTCGCGGGCATCGCGCTGGCGACGATCGCGAACATCAGCGAGCGCCGCATCGAGCAACTCGTGAATCCGGACATCTCTGGCCTGCCGCCGTTCCTCGCGCGCAATCCTGGTTTGGAGTCAGGATTCATGATTCCGCAGGTCGTCGCCGCATCGCTCGCGAGCGAGAACAAGACGCTCGCGCACCCGGCCAGCGTGGACACGGTCCCGACGTCCGCGAATCGCGAGGACCACGTGTCGATGGGTGTCACCGCCGCTCGGCATGCCGCGATGATCGCGCGCAACACGGCCAAGGTGATCGGCATCGAGTTGCTGTGCGCGTGCCAGGGCCTCGATCTCGGCGAACCGCTCTCGCCGGGCCGCGGCGTTGCCGCTGCCTACCGCGCGCTGCGTGCCCGCGTCGCTGGCCTCGAGGGCGATCGCTACTTGGCGCCGGACCTTCGCGTTGCCGAGGAGGTGGTGCTCGATGGATCGCTCGTCGCGGCCGCCGAAGCCGCCGTGGGCGAACTCTCGCTTTGATCAGGGATCTGCGAGTCGTTCGGCGACCCGTTCGTAGAGCGTCTTGGGTGGAGCAGGATGCGCGCCTGCGCTTGCCGTGCGAGCGACAAGCGCTGCGAGCGCTGTGCTGCGAAGCACGAGGCCCAGCAGGCGTCCATCCGCGTCGACAACGGGCAGGCGACGCACCGGGTCGCGCTCGAAACGGCTTGCGATCACGAACAGGTCGGTGTCTGGGCTGATGGTCACCATGTTCCGCCGCATGTGCGCGGACACCGGGCCGTTCGGCTGGGAGTCGTAAAGAGCACCGGCCATCGCGGCGAGGGCATCGCGCTCGCTGAAGATGCCTACGAGGCGGTCGTGCTCGACGACGGGGGCACCTGAGATCCGCTTCCGTAGCAGCGTCTTCACTGCGTCTTCCACTTCCATGTCGGGGCGCAGGCACACGGGATCCCGCAGCATGACGTCTGCGGCGGTCGGAATCGCAGAGATGGGCTTCATGACCATGCTTGGGCCTGCCCGGTCCGCGGGCAACGGTGCGGAGGTTCGCATCCATCCTCCTCCCTGTTCGGTGGTGCGTCTGTCTCTGCCGTGTGTGTGGCAAGCGCGGCTGGACGCCGCTACCGTGCGCGGCCCTTTTGATCCTGCCATGAAGCTGATTCCCTCGGCCGTGTTGTTCGTCGCTTCGGTCCTGTGCCCGGCCGCTTGGGCCAGTGCGCAAGCGCAAGAGCCTGCCAGCACCGAGGCCAAGGCGTCGCCAAGTCCCAAGATTGGAGTGGTGGACTTCGTGAAGGTCGTCGAGGCCTACCCCCGTGCCATCGAGGAGCGCTCCAAGATCGAGGAGATGCGCAAGCAGCAGCGCGCAGCACTCGAGGCTGAACTCAAGAAGGGGCGCGAGCTCGAGATGAAGCTCGAAGACCTCCAACGAGGCACTCCCGCTCACGACATGAAGCTGCACGAATTGCGGCTCAAGAAGCAGGATATCGAAGGCCTGGAGCAGATCTTCGACCGCGATTGGCGGCGCAAGATCGACGAGTTCTACAACGCGATCTACGGCGACCTCGAGCGCGCGGTCGCGATCGTTGCGAAGGAGCGTGGCGTGCACATCGTGCTGCGCGCTCATCCGCAGCTCGAGGGCGAGTCCACGGAGAACCGCGCGCGCGTGTTCGAGGCGAGGATGGTCTGGTTCTCCTCCCCCGAGATCGACCTCACTCCGTTCGTGATCAAGTTGCTGCAGGTGCCGCTGCCCGCGGAGCCCAAGGCAGAGAACGCAAAGCCCGTCGTCGAGACGAAGCCCGGGAAGTCGGGCGAGCCACGCTGAATCAGGAGACGTCGCCGCGATGAGCCAGGAAACGATCGTCCCCGCGCGCAACCAGCGCACCTTGAAGAGCCCGGTCGAGTACCGCGGCGTCGGTCTGCACTCGGGCAAGGAGATCACGGTCCGCGTGAATCCCGCCGAGGCCGGCAACGGCATCTCGTTTGTCCGCACCGACATCGAAGAACAGCCCGAAGTGCGCGCGTATGGCCCCAACATGAAGGCGCGCCAGCGGCGCACCTGCATCCAGGATGGCCGCGCCGAGGTCTATACGTGCGAGCACCTGATGGCGTCGCTCTATGCGCTCGGCGTTGACAACGCCGTAGTGGAGATCGATGGCGAGGAAGTGCCCGGCCTCGACGGTTCGTCGCTCGAGTTCTTGAGCGGCCTCAAGCAGTCCGGCGTCGTCGAGTTGCGCGCGCCGCGCCAGACCTACGCGGTCAAGCAGCCGATCTACGTGCGCGAGGGCAATGCGAGCATCGTGGCGTTGCCGGGCTCCGGCAAGCTGACGGTCGAATACCACCTCGACTACTCCAACAAGGCCGGCGGGCAGAAGGGCACGCGCCAGATTGTCGGCTTCGAGTTGAGCCAAGAGTCGTTCGAGCGCGAGATCGCTCCGGCTCGCACGTTCGTGTTCGAGCACGAAGTCGAGGCTCTGCGCGCCGCCGGGCTCGGCCTCGGCGCAAACCCGCAGAACACGCTCGTGGTGGGGCCGCAAGGCGTTCGCGACAACACGCTGCGTTGGGATGACGAGCTCGCTCGTCACAAGGTGCTCGACCTGATCGGCGACATCGCCAACTTCGGCGCCGACCTCGATGCGCACATCATCGCGACGCGTTCGGGCCACGGCCTCAACATGCAACTCGTGCAGCGACTGCTGCAGGAGATGGAACAGGAGCAGGAGCAGTCGGACGCGCCGCGCGAGTCGGGCCTCGACATCCGCGAGATCCTCAACCTGCTGCCGCACCGCTATCCGTTCTTGCTGATCGATCGAGTGATCGAGCTCGATGGCTTCAAGCGCGCGGTTGCGATCAAGAACGTCACGATCAACGAGCCGTTCTTCCAAGGGCACTGGCCCGAGCAACCGATCATGCCGGGTGTGCTGCAGCTCGAAGCGATGGCGCAGCTGTCTGGCGTGTTGTTGCTGCGCAAGCTCGAGAACACCGGCAAGCTCGCCGTGCTTTGGAGCATCGACAAGGTGAAGCTGCGCGGCGCGGTGGTGCCGGGCGATCAGCTTCGCATCGAAGTAGAGACGATCCGCGCCAAGCCGCAGGTCGGCCACGTTCGCGCTCGCTGCAAGGTCGCGGGCAAGCTCGTCGCCGAGGCAGAGTTGAAGTTCACGCTGGTCGACGCATGAGCAAAGTGCGCATCGGCGTCGTCGGCGTAGGCCATCTTGGCCGTCACCATGTCCGGCTGCTGAAAGGGCTGGATTGCGAGCTCTCGGCCATCGCCGAGCCCAATGAGAAGGCTCGCGCGCAAGCCGTCGCCGAGCACGGCGTGCTGGGCTTTGCGGACTATCGCGAGATCCTGCCGCTCGTCGATGCGGTGACCGTTGTGGTTCCAACCCGCATGCACCTCGACGTCGCAGGATTCTTCCTCGACCACGGCAAGGACGTGCTCGTCGAGAAGCCGATTGCGCCAACGGTGGCGGAAGGCCAGCAGCTGGTCGAGCGCGCAAAGGCGAAGAACTGCATCCTGCAGGTCGGGCACGTGGAGCGCTTCAACCCAGTGCTGCGCGGCATCGCCGAGATCGGACGCAAGGCTCGTTACATCGAGTCGCATCGGCTTGCGCCGTTCTCGTTCCGCAGCACGGACATCGGCGTCGTGCTCGACCTCATGATCCACGACCTCGACCTCGTGCTTGCGTTGGTGCAGAGCGAGATCGTCAGCGTCGATGCATTTGGCGGCGCGGTGTTCACGCCTGCGGAGGACATGGCCTCTGCGGTCATCAAGTTCCAGAATGGCGCGGTCGCGCACCTGACCGCCAATCGCGTGGCTTTGAAGCCGATGCGCAAGATGCGCGTCTTCTCGCCCGAGGGTTACGTGAGCCTCGACTTCAACGCGGGCCAAGGAATGGTGGTGCGCAAGCAGCCCGGTTGGGATCTCACCAAACTCGACGTCGACTCGGTGGACCGGTCGCAAGTGGGCGATCTCTACAAGTACGTGTTCCAGGGCCTGCTGAAGATCGAGGAGTACAAGCTCGATGACGGCAATCCGCTCCGCGACGAGCTCGCCGCGTTCTTGCAGTGCGTGCGCGATCGCAGCGCGCCGATTGTGAGTGGCGAGGATGGTGTCGCTGCGGTCGCTGCGGCCGAGCAGGTCATGGCTGCGATCGCGAAGAACCGCTGGCAGTGAGCCCTGCGCCGCTCGGCTCGCGGCGTTCGGTCGATGCATGAGGGGCCGCGCGCGATTCCCTTCGCATGGGGCATGGAGGCTTTCGATCCGATGCGCTACCGTGTCGCGATCGAAGGCTCCGTTCTGCGGCTCTCGGGCTGCACGCGGGCACCAAAGGTTGAACCGATGACCATTCCCCGGGGACCAACCTAGAGGTCGGGGCTGGGTCGGGAGGCTACGGCCCGCCCGAACCGAAACCGATCCGGCGGTCCCCACCTGACTTCATGGGTTCAACATCGCCTCCGTCCCCGGTTCTCGTGGTGCGGAGCCTCTCGATTTCCTTTCGACCTCCGTTAACCTCGCGCCGCCGCGATCCCGGTCAGGATCGCGTTGCGCTGGCGCCCCCTGCTGGGGGCTTTCGAGGTGGTTGTGATGCGTCGAGTCCTGTTTGCGTTGTTGGTCGTGGGGCTAGCTTCTTGGGCGCTGATGTCCTTTGGGGACTCGGCAGCGATGGCTTCGGAAGAGCCGGGTAAGCGCACGGAGTTGTCGAGCATGCTCGATGGCGAGATGCCCTCCGCTCCTGCTGCGGCGCAGCCCGTCCCTGCGGTAGGAAACGCGGAGTCGGAGGTCGAGAAGGCGCTCGCGACGCTCGTCGCTGGAATCCATGCGGGCGACGCGAAGGCCAAGGACCAAGGGGCCCGCTTGCTGGCTCGGGCGGACTTGCCTGCCGCGCAGCGTGAGAAGCTGGCGGCGGCACTGAGCGCCACCGCGCCCGCTGCCCAAGAGGCTCTAGGGGCAGGCCAGCGCGTGATCCCGGCATCGCTGCTGGCGAGCGAGGACTTCGCGGCCGTTCTGGCCGGGCTGGGCTCGAACAACGGCTTTTTGCACACCGCAGAGGGGCGCGAGCTCGGCCGCCGAGCCCTTGCCCTGGTGCAGAAGCAGGCCGACGAACAAGCCGTGGACTCGGGCACGAAGTTGCTCGAGCTGAGCATGCGCGGCTCGATCGAACGCAGCCATGCCGACGCCATCGCGTTCGTCGACGAGGCCTACAAGCAGCACAAGGCGCGCGCGGACCGATTTCTCTGCGACCCGGATAACCTCAGCCGTGCGCGCAGCCACCAGGTGGCGAGCGGCGACAGCTTGGCCAAGCTCGCTGCGCGCTGGCGCAAGGAGGGCATTGCCATCGACGAGACTTCCCTGGCGATCCTGAACCGCATTCGCAACCCCAACGCCCTGCGCGTTGGCCAGCGGATCCGCTGCCCGATCGACCCGATTCGTGCGGTGGTCGAGAAGCGCAGCTTCACGATGGCGATCTACGTCGGCGATCGGATGCTCCGCCTCTACTGGGTGGGGCATGGAGCGGACAACAAGACTCCGATCACGGAGTTTACGGTCGTCGACAAGCTCAAGGATCCGGACTGGTACTCGCCGGACGGGCAGGTCTACCCAGCGGGCAGCCCCGAGAACATCCTGGGTCGCTACTTCGTCAAGTTCTCGAACCCCGACCCCAACATCAGCGGCTACGGCGCGCACGGAACGCCTCGGCCGGAGACGGTCGGCACGATGTCGTCGATGGGGTGCGTCCGCATGTACGACGACGACATCAAGGAGCTCTACCACCTGCTGCCGCGCAAGGCGAAGGTGGAAGTCCGCGAGACGAACTAGGTTCGGTCGAAAGTCGACGTGGCAAAGCATGGGCTGGCGCGCATCGCCGCCCTGGGGGACAGGTAGGGAAGTGGGGGCCCTGGCGCCGGACGCCGGGCCCCGATCCTGCGGGACTCGAGCCCCGCAGGGCCCGCTAGAATTCTTGCCGACCGAAGGTCGCGATCCGGTGCTGCGTGCTGCAAGTCGTCGAAAAATAGGGACTTGCGAATCGTGCGAGATTTTTCTGCTGCTTAGCTTGACCGGCGGCCGACATTCGCTACCTTCTCCCGCCCCGCTGACGGCTGAAAAGCCCGACGCGGACGATCTTTGGCATACCGGGTGGCCTCGAAGTCGAGCGTGTGAGTACGTGAAATGCAGGTAGGTCTGACCTTCGGGTTAGACCGGGCCTGCCAGCCGCCCGCGGCGAAAGCCGTGGGTAGACACTGGACGAACAACTTCAAAAGTGAAGGGTTTGATCCTGGCTCAGAACGAACGTTGGCGGCGTGGATGAGGCATGCAAGTCGCACGTGAAAGTCGCAAGACGAGTAAAGTGGCGGACGGGCGAGTAACACGTAATCGAGCTGCCCATGAGACGGGGATAACCTCGGGAAACCGAGGCTAATACCCGATGGTCTCTTCTGGCTGCATGGCCGGATGAGTAAATGCTGGGGTCCTTCGGGACCTGGTGCTTGTGGAGGTGATTGCGGCCCATCAGCTAGTTGGCGGGGTAATGGCCCACCAAGGCAATGACGGGTAGCCGGCCTAAGAGGGTGGTCGGCCGCACTGGGACTGAGATACTGCCCAGACTCCTACGGGAGGCTGCAGTCGAGAATCTTCCGCAATGGGCGAAAGCCTGACGGAGCGACGCCGCGTGTAGGACGAAGGCCTTCGGGTTGTAAACTACTGTCACGGATTAAGAATTCTCCGTCGTGAATAGCGCCGGAGTTGACGTAAGTCCGAGAGGAAGCACTGGCTAACTCTGTGCCAGCAGCCGCGGTAATACAGAGAGTGCAAACGTTGTTCGGAATTACTGGGCTTAAAGCGCACGTAGGCGGCTCCGCAAGTGTCGGGTGAAATCCCACGGCTTACCCGTGGAACTGCCCGGCAGACTGCGGAGCTAGAGGATGGTAGGGGAGAGCGGAACTCCAGGTGGAGCGGTGAAATGCGTAGATATCTGGAGGAACACCGGTGGCGAAGGCGGCTCTCTGGTCCATAACTGACGCTGAGGTGCGAAAGCTAGGGGAGCAAACGGGATTAGATACCCCGGTAGTCCTAGCTGTAAACGATGGGCACTAACTTGGGGTCTCCCTGTGTGATCCCAGGTGTAGCAAAAGTGATAAGTGCCCCGCCTGGGGAGTATGGTCGCAAGGCTGAAACTCAAAGGAATTGACGGGGGCTCACACAAGCGGTGGAGCATGTGGTTTAATTCGAAGCAACGCGAAGAACCTTACCCAGGCTTGACATGCAGGGATTAGTTCGGTGAAAGCCGGATGATTGCCTTCGGGTGTAACCTGCACAGGTGTTGCATGGCTGTCGTCAGCTCGTGTCGTGAGATGTCGGGTTAAGTCCCTTAACGAGCGAAACCCTTGCCACTAGTTACCAGCGGGTAAAGCCGGGCACTTTAGTGGGACTGCCGTTGTCAAAACGGAGGAAGGTGGGGACGACGTCAAGTCATCATGGCCCTTACGCCTGGGGCTACACACGTGCTACAATGGTCGGTACAGAGGGAAGCAGAGCTGCGAAGTGAAGCGGACCCCAGAAAGCCGACCCCAGTTCGGATTGCAGGCTGCAACTCGCCTGCATGAAGTTGGAATCGCTAGTAATCGCGGATCAGCTACGCCGCGGTGAATATGTTCCTGAGCCTTGTACACACCGCCCGTCAAGCCACGA